>NZ_JABLUU010000011.1:0-121259 GCF_018491655.1 Komagataeibacter oboediens
GGCTGGAACTGCGCTGGATGGAACATCGGTAAACGTGCGGACCAGCGTCATGCCGGTCAATGATGCACCGGTCGCCAGTGGCAGCGTTATCCTGCCTTCCGAATACGCCAGTAGCGAGGAGGTGCGTGGCGAGAGTGTCGCAGCCCTGTTCGGGCCGACATTCTCTGACGCGGCGGATCAGCAGCGGAGTGCGGTCAACCCCGACGGGTCGGTAGCCGATCACCTGCAGGGCATTGCCATTGTGGGAAATACGGCCAACCCCGCAACGCAGGGCGTATGGCAGTATTCCACCGATAATGGGCAGACGTGGCAGCAGGTCAGCACATCCGTGTCCAGCACGGCCGCCCTGGTGCTTCCGGCAAATGCGGAATTGCATTTTGCGGCTGTGCTTGGCTTCTCCGGCACGCCCGGGGGCCTGTCGGCAGCACTGGTGGAGACCGGGGGTACCCTGGCGACAACGGCGCATGTGGCCGATGTCTCGGCCATGATGGCGGATGAAACCAGCCATATCTCCAGCGGCATCGTGCCGGTGACCACGCGGGCGACGTATGTACAGTGGGGCAATCCTGCCCTGTCCGGATCGACACTGAATAACGACATCAGTTCGTCCGACCTGCTCAAGACATCGGTGGAGGACGGCTTCGAGACCGAGTTCCAGCGCGGTTTTGGGGTTGCCCACCAGACGTGGATACGCGGTACGTCGATCTATCGCTTTGTTACCACCGGCGAGCAGTATGATATCGACGTACCGTCCGGGGCATTCATCAGTTCGGACGGGACGGACCTTAACCTGACACTGACGGCACGGCAGGCTGGTGGCGCGCCGCTGCCGGACTGGGTTTCATTCGATGCCCAGCGGCGCAGTTTTTCCATGATCGCACCGGATGACGCCACAGGCTCCATCGACCTGACGGTTATCGGTCGTGATGAATATGGTCATGAGGCCGAGGTGGACGTGCATGTGGTGATCGGGCGGGAACATCCGGCATGGCAGGTCGCCGATGACCCGTCCATGGTTCAGGCAGTGGACCGCGCGATGCAGGTGGTGGAGCAGGACATGAACTGGCTTGCCTTCAATCCCGATTTCCATCGCACTGTCCACAAACCCGCCGATGCGACACATGGCAAGAGGGGGCTGCGGGCGCAGATGCGCCAGATGGGGCTTCGCGCCGCCCATGCGCGTGGCCGAAACCTGATCAATCAGTAGCAGCAGGCAGCGGGACGGGGATGGCGGCAGGACCGGATGGACCTGCCGCCATTCGTGTATTTTGACCGGGGCGGCTGCGGTCCGGACAATGGATCAGGCCATGATCCGGCCTGATGGGGATATTGCGCGGGTCAGTTCACGTGACGACGCGCGCGGGAAAACAGGCCCAGACGCCTTATTCCGGCTTCTGGTCCAGACGGGTTATCTTCATATACCTGAATTCGGTCATGCCGTTTTCGGAGAAAGCAATGATGCGGTCAGCTTCGACAGGCGGGAAGATGAGGTCCGTTATGACGATGGAACCGTTTCGTGACAGCACTTCGACCGAATTACGGTCGATAATGACATGCAATGAAATCTCACCGTTCGGGGCAGGCATGGAGACGGCATGTTCAGGACTGAATTTGGGTGAGAAATCGGTCAGGCCCGAACGCGACCGGTCAACGATCAGCTCATGCTTTTTCATATCATAAACAATACAGGTGCCGATCTGGCCATCCGCCGTGGCCCGTACGAACAGACCGGCACGATCCGCGTCCTGTATACGCATGCTCATGTCGATATCCAGGACCTGCCCACGCGCGTGATCGGGCAGCAGATGGCGTTCGGATGACAGGCGCAGCCCATCGAAGGAAAGTGCCGGCCGGTCGTTGGCAACCAGCGTGGTGTAGTGTTTTTCAGGGGTCAGGCACAGTTGCGGGCGGCCCCCAATGGTCCGCAGGGCCATGGTCATGGGGAGGGTCATCTGGCCTTTCCATGGTGAGGTCGGCATCTGGACTGCGTAGTCCCAGTTGCTCATCCAGCCGATGGTTACGGGCGGGCTTTCAGGCAGGCCGGAAAAGACAAGGGCGGCATAATGATCCGCGCCGTAATCGAGCCAGTCATATGCCGCGGGGTCCGATCCATCGGGTGGCAGTCCCTCGGCATGGAATGTCGTACCATCGAAGGAGCCGACGAAATACATGCTGCCCGATCCGCCCGCGATGCTCCATGGATTGATCCCCAGCATCAGGACCCATTTCTGTTGTGCCGGATTTTCGTCCAGAGGCAGGGGAAACAGCGAAGGCATTTCCCACAACATGTCCGGGTGGACAAAACCGGTCGGCCCGAAATCGCTGAGGAACGTCCATTCCGTCAGGTTGGTGGATTTGTACAGCTTGACCATCTGTTCATTGGCAACGACGGCCGTCATGACCCAGTAACCACCGGGTGCGTACCAGAACACGCTGGGATCACGGAAATGGAGCGAGTCCGGTGACAATGTCAGCACGGGATCCTTGCCGTAAGGCTGCCACGTCCGCCCGTCATCCAGGCTGTATGCAAGGGACTGGGCCTGCACGCCTGCTGGTCTGGGGGCGTTTTCCTTGAAAACACTGGTGTATAATGCCACCAGCGGCGGATTATCCGTCGTGCCAAGCCCGGACGTGTTATGTGTATCCACGACGACCGTGCCGGAAAAAATATCCTTCGTGTCGCTGAACGGGACGGCCACATCATGTTCATGCCAGTGCAGCAGGTCCGGGCTGGTCGCATGTCCCCACGACATGTTTCCCCATTCCTCGCCAAGGGGATTGTACTGGTAGAAAAGATGATAGACCCCCTTGTAAAAAAAAGGACCATTGGGATCATTCATCCAGTTACGCCGGGGCGTATAATGCAGTAGCGGACGCCACTGAGGGGTTGTATCCTGCGATGGGGTGGAGAGTGCCTGCTGTGGGCTGTCGGCTGCCTGAGCATCTGGTCGCATGGTGTTGATATCTCCCCTTCAGGATACGGGTGCTATGGGACGGACGGTTCCTGCAGTATGGTTGTGGTACGAATATGGCTGGTGGCCTTCCGGACCGTGGCAGGTTCCGTACAATCCTCTTCAGTCCAAATCATACCGGTTTGCCAGCATATTGCCAGACCTCCCCGGTCCGTTCAGACCATGACACAGACTGGTCCATTATTGTTGCGCCACTGATCTGGAGTTTTAGGGCTGGCGCTTCCCCACGGGACCGATCCGGTTTTGCCACCAGCAGTGAACCCGTCTGACAGAAATGGCGGCACGTAAGGCCATGCCGGACAATCCGGCTTTATCGGTTATGGTGGCCGCAATGCCTGTCAGGGCGGCCTGTATGCAAGGAGCCAGTCGTGCGCAATCTTGATTTCAGTTCATGGCACAGCCTTCTTGCCACAATGATCGGGTTGTGCCTGATTACCTTGATTGGCGTTGGTATCCGGCTGCTGGTCATGGTCGTGGTCCAGCAGCGCCGGGAGCGCATGAACCGCCAGATCAATGAACGCCTGCGCACCCTGATCGCCGCCTATCGCACCCTGGGTGGTTCCTTTACCGGGGATCTGGCTGTGGATCCCCGGCATCGACGGGACATGCGGATGGTCGGGAATGGGGAGATGCTGTCCCCCGATGGCGCCAGTGATGGAACAGATACGTCTACCGTGGCAGGTTCCGACCGTGCCCGGCGTATCCGTGATGCCGTGGAGGCTGCCCTGTCAGATATCATTTTGCTGGGAACGGGCGAACAGGTGCGCCTGGCCACCCACGCGGCGCGGGAACTGGTTACGGGACAACGCGTGCATACACATGATCTGGTCGTCTCCCTGCGGGATTTTATCCGCAAGGCGCTTGATCTCGAACCCGTTCCGTCTGACCTCGACCTGCCCATGCAGGGTCCCGCCCGGATCCAGGCGACCGGCAGCCGTGGCAAGGACGACGGCAAGAAGGAGGGGGGGGGCAATGCCGGTGGTGGCGGAGGCATGCAGTCAGGCGGGGATACGGCCGTCACCGGTGAAACAGGCCTGGACGGTCACGAAAGCATGCCACAGGCCTGATGGGTTCATATCACGAACCATGTCCCCGGCGTGGCAGGACCGACGGAACCGGAATGGCACGGTGGTCGGTCCTGCTGGCGTGTCCGTTCTTTTACGGACGGGCGGTTGGAACATGGGTTGCATAACGGGCCCAGTTCCCCGTGAGGGTATGCGTGACCGCGCTGCCAACGCGCCATGCCGCCTCATAGGCGGGCATTCCCTCATCGGGATATTCAGCGGTCACGGATTGCAGGGCCGTCTGACCCTGCGGCGGCAGGGTATAGTTTGAAGCGGTACGCAGCACCATCAGGCGCTGATAGTCGACCCGGTGCATCCGGTCGAGCCGGAACATCGCGGTGGCAATGGCGGAATCTTCCATGTTGCTCATGGCGAATACGCCATGGGACGCCGTGAACATGTGCACCCAGTCGCGGGCATACTGGTTGAGGTGGATTCCGTGCCAGTACTGGTCAGAGGCAAAGCTGTCCCCCAGGATGACGGCCGGCTTGTGACGCGCACCGGGGTAGTCTGCCCACCCTTTGGAAAAGTCACGCATCTTTGGCGTATCCATCAGGTGCGTGGCGCGGGTGGTCCGCCATGCCCACTGGGCCAGTCCGGCGTTGAGTGGAAAGACAATCGGGTAATCCGCCAGGGCACCATGGTCCGTTCCGGTACCGTCCAGCGTATCGGGACGCTGCGCCCCGTTGGCGTATATCCCGTATGGCCAGTCTTTGGGGGCCTCGCGCATGTCGATGGACTGCGCAACGTCATTGACGACATAACGCGCCCATGCGGCAGACCCGACCGAGGCAACCTGCGGATCAACACCCGCAATGCCGGCAACAAGCCAGTAAGCCTGATGGAGGTCAAAACGGGGATCCGTTCCCAGCGCCATGATGGAAGTCCCCGCATTGACCAGCGACATGCCGGTCACGACCGCGATGACCGAATGATCCGGCGTGGACAGGATGGAATGCACGCCACCCGGGAAGTCTATTTTTTCGCTCAGATGCTCGCGTTCGGCCCATAGCTGGAGTTCACCGGGCTTGTCGCCGGTGTCGGCGCCGTTTTCGAATGTCGTGACAATGACGACCTTGACCGGCCATGGCGCATCCGCCGCCAGGGCCAGCGACGGCGCCGTGCATAAGGCACCCATGAGCAGCCCGGCAGCGCGAAACCTGGTCATGAAAGAGAAGGACATGATGTTTTTTCCTTATAGTTGGGCGGTGCAGGACAGGTCCATCAGAATGGATGGGCCAGCGCCTGTGTTTCAAACCGGGCGATATCGTGTTCCAGCCGCCATTGTAGGGCCGCCTTTTCGCTACGGTGCAGTAATCCGGCGCAGGTGAGTGAGGGCTGCGGGGCATCTGTCGGGGCGCAGGCCGCAACGGGCATGCCGGGCGTGTGATCGCGCCACAGGCTTTCCCCCGGCAGGAACGAGAATTCCAGCGCGTTGCGCACGATCTGTCTGATCTGATGGTAATCAAGATGCTGATCGACGACGGCGCTGACATATTCTTCCGTCAGGTCCGTGCGCAGTACGCCGGGATCATCGGTCGAGAGCACCACCGGCACGCCTGCGGCCAGATAAAGGTGCAGCGGATGGGCGCGCCCATGTACGCCAAGGATGACATCGTTGCTGGTCAGGTTGACCTCGATCGCTACGGGGCGTTGCGCCATCCGGGTCAGGGTTGCGCGCGCCTGATCTTCCATCGCGATATCGACACCGTGGCCAATGCGCGACGCACCGGCCTCAACCGCCTGGGCAATGTGTGACGCCAGTGCCGTCGGTGGCGCGACCGCCCGCGTCAGTTCGCCCGCATGTAGCGAGAAACGGACATCGGGATACCGAGCGGAAAGATAGCGGAACATTGCCATATGCAGCGCATAGTCCCGGACGGCGGTCACATTGTCTTCCGGTGCAAGGATGTTGACCCCCACCACGCGCGGGTCGGCATGGGCCAGGGCAAAGGCTGCCAGCATTTCGCCAAACACGCGGGCGGGCGTGCCCGTGCGGGTTACGGTGGCCAGGAACCGTACCGTGACCCCGCACGGACCCGCAGTTTCGCGCAGGGGAGCGGTGCAGGCCTGACGCTGGTCCGCACCTGCCATCCACGTATCGATTTCCTGCCGGGCTGTATCCAGCATGGTTGGCAGGGATGGGGCCAGCCTGTCATGCATGATGTCCAGCCGGGCAGGGTCCAGATGCATGGAACTGGCACGCTCGCCCATGGCGTCAACGCTGGCGGGACTGGACATGAATTCGACATACGAACTGTTCTGCCGGGCCTGCATCGTGCGCAGCAGGGTCAGTTCATCAATGAGCGAACGGGAGGCCACGGGGCCCGCTACATAAAATGTTGCAAAAAAATGGTCATGGCGCGGCAGGACCGGACCGTTCACTGCGTCCTCGCTTAGCGCGGCAATCAGGGCTGTGCGCCGGGCGTCGTCCATGCGCGCGACTGGCAGTGCATGATGCCTGCCACACGGCGGCGGCACGAACCGGGGCGCACCGCGGCGGGTAACGCAGTAATTCCGGTCCTGCGCCCAGTCGATATCGGTCTCGGCAAAGGCGGTTCCCCATGAATGGATATGCAGTTCGCCACCTTTGGGCATGGGCTGGAGGAACAGCCTGACCCGTGCCCGGTCTCCTGCAATGTCGTGCAGGCGTCTGGCGACAGCAGCCTCGCGCCCTTGCATGGACAGGGCCGGATCCGCGCAGGCCACCCATGGCGCCAGAAGGACGCATATCGCAGCAAGGAAGGGAAGAACGCGGAAATACAGGTTGTGATGATATGTCACCGGATGCTGCGGCACGGTTTCAGTCTCTTCATGTCTCGACCGGCATCTTTCCGCGCGCCGCGTCCGCCCTTCCGTCCGACAGGCGGTGTGACCTGTCGGGAAACAAGGAACCTGCATTATGTGGCGGATGCCATCATGCCGGCCTTCCGGGCAAAATCATCAAGCCGGTCAAGATAGGTCTGGCGTTCTTCTTCCCCGATCCAGGCGGCATTGAAGGCGTTTCGGCTGATGGTCAGCAGTTCGTCCGGTGTCAGATGTGCGCCATCACGCGCCATTTTCATTGCTTCCGTCATATAGACACCCTGCATGTATCCCGGATCATCGGAATTGATGGTAATGGTCAGCCCGGCATCCAGAAGGGCACGGATATCCTTCTCGTTACTGCTGGGGCGGATCGCCATGTTGGGGAACGGGCAGACCGTGAAGGGGATATGCCTCTCCCGCGCCTGACGTAGCAGGTCCGGCTTTTCCAGAATATTCAGGCCGTGGTCAAGCCGCTCGCTGCCCAGGTCCTCCAGTGCCTGCCGGATGTGTTCATGTGTATTTTCCTGATCAATGTCGCAATGCATTGTCACATGCAGTCCCGCATCGCGCGCGCGTTTGAATACGTTTGCGAATTTGGCGGGTGGGTTGCCTTTTTCATCGGAATCCAGCCCTACGCCAACAATGTCCGACAGATAGGGCTGCGCCTGCGTGAAGGTTTCTTCCGCTGACTGCGCACTCATTTCGCGGATAAAGCACATGACAAGCTGTGAGCGGATACCGAAATCCCGCTGTGCATCCTTTCGTGCCCGGTTCAGGCCCGAGATGACGGTTTCAAAGGCAATGCCGCGACGGGTATGAAGTTGCGGGTCAAAGAACATTTCCGAATAAAGGACATTCTGTGAGGCGGCTTTTTTAAGATAGGCATGGCACAGATCATAAAAATCCTGCTCGGTATGCAGCAGTTCCACGCCTTCATAGTACAGGGCCAGAAAGGATGGCAGGTCATGAAACCCGTAGCTGGCCCGAATATCGTCTTCCGTCATGTCCTGAAGCGGATGGCCATTCCGGCGCGCCAGAATGATCTTCAGCCCCGGTTCAAGCGTGCCTTCCAGATGGACGTGAAGCTCGGCCTTGGGGAGTGCCTCAATAAACGTATCGGAAGCGGGCATCATGATGTGAAAGCCTTCTGAGGGTCATGCAGAAAGGTCCATCATACACGTATGTCACGAAAATGAAACGATATTGTAATGGCCGGAACCGGAGTGGCATTCCCCGCCCCGATGCCTGCATGCATGGTTCCGTGACCTGCGCCCCGGACTGGATATGGGACAGCAGCAGGGAAGGCTGATTTCAACCTGCAGCGGGCATATCCTGATCCCTTTGCGCCGTTTCACGCTGAGCGGAATGTATTCGGTTCTGCTATATATAATCACGGTATATTCCCCTACCTACTTATTGCAATATGTTTGCAAATATAGGAAGAATCGGCAGGGATTGAGCATGTCCAGCCTACCGGGATGCCATCATGGATATTTCGATGCCCCGCATGTTATTTCCAGATTTGCATTTTTATTCATTTATATAGCTTAATTTTCCGTTACGAAAGTCATGGGTATTTTTGAATAAGAAATACGGTTTGTACGGGAATTATTTATTTTATGGTCAAAAATAACATGTTGCAACATAACATTGACACGTTATGACATTTAATAGTTAAAGCTGCATTTCTGGGAATTTAGGGCCAGATTTCTAAAGTGGAACGCAAATCGATATCGATGCAGTTGTTTTTTTAATTCCGGGACAACGGCTGTGCGCAAACCTGTTCCAGTTAAAAAACAGATTGAATACCAAAGTCCCACAATCCTGCGTTCCCATGGGTAATGCACGGCCCTGACAAGTCTGACATCATGGCGAAATCTGTTCCATGGTATAAGGCAGAGCCTGCGCAAGCGGGGGGACAGGGGCGCAGTCAGGCCGATATCGACAGCCATCCTTGTTCTGGGCTTTCCGGTCGCGGCGTCGGCCCAGTGCGTCACAAGTGGAAGTTCCATTCCCTGTACAAGTGGAACACAGACAACTACCGTGGAGGGTGTCACAAACGGACTATCCGTTACGGTCGGGGCGCAACCATTGCGACGACCAGCAATGCGGCCACCAATCCTTCAACGACTGATAACGATGCGATTGTCGTGCGGACAAATTCCAGTATCGAGGTGGCCGGAACGGTCGAGACCCAGTCGAATAATATAGTCGGCAAGGGCGGCACTATCCCGGGTCTGAACAGTACCGATACAATCGAAGGGGAAAACGGGACGACGATTACTGTCGATTTCGGTGGGCAGGTCTTCTCTGCGGGAACCCAGAAAACGGCAGAGGCCATCAACCTTACCGGTGAAGGCAATACCATTATCAACAACATTAACATTGAAGCGCAAAATGTCGATGCAATGTATTTTGATGATGAGAAAACGAGCGTTGGCACTGCGACCACTACCGCGACAATAATCAACAACGGTACCATTGCAGGATATCTGGCGGATAATACAGCAGCCAATCCGAATGGGAACGCCAACACCGTTGCGATTGGCGAAGGTGGTGGCGAGACATTCAACATTACCAATGAATCAGGTGCCACGATCGAGGGGGAGATCGTCTTCAACAAGGGCGTCACAAACCTTACGGTTGATCCGGGCTCCACGATTACCGGCAGTGTTCATGCCGATGGAGTTGCATCCACCAATACGGTCATTCTTGGCGGCGATTCCTTATCAACCGGCATCATGTCTTCATCCCTTCAGGGCGTGGTCGACGGTTTTTCCACCCTGGACAAGACCGGGACAAGCACATGGGAAGCCGACAAGTCCATTAATTCGGAACTGCTTAACAGCAAGGGTGGCGCAGAGGTGGTTGCGATTGATGTAAAGGAGGAACCCTTGCCCTGACTGGGAACGGCAGCATTGCGGATTCCCGTGGCGTCACGGTTAATTCGGGCGGGACGTTCGATATCAGCGGCACGACATCCGGCACGTCGGTCCAGCCCCTTGTGGGCACGGGCGATGTTGCGCTGGGGGCGAGACCCTGACGCTGTCTGACGCCAATGGTAATTATGGCGGCGCACTGTCGGGAACGGGTGGCTTGACGGTTGCTGGCGGGGTGGAAATCCTGTCGGGGCAAGAACAGCAGTTATACCGGCACGAGCACTGTGGCGTCCGGCGCGGTGCTGCAGCTTGGCACGCGTGGGACATCCGGTTCGCTTGGGGCAGCCTGTCGCCTTCAGGACATGCCTGCCGGCTGGCTGTATCGCGCCACCTGCATTCGATGCATCGACCCTTTCTCATCTGCGGACCAGCAAAACCATGCAGATTGTCGCGGTTTCCGTGCGCGGACAGACGATTGCTTTTCCGGTCTCCCTGAACGGTTTTTCCGGCGCATTTGACCGTATCAGGACAATAAGGAAACAGGGTTGGGGCATATTGCCAGCCATGCCATGACGGACGGACAGGTTGCTTTCAGCCTGTCTGTCGTAGCGTGTTCCATTTTTCCGGACCGGCACCAGTGTTTCGAAGGCGGTGCGGTATGCCGTTTCCCACCATAAAATGAAAGGCTGATGCTCCACGGCGTGCAGTCATCCTGCCGGGTCGGGAGGCTGCCATGCCATGCATTCGGACTGAAGTGGCGGACGCTCCATTCTGATTGCCTGCATGCGGTGGAGCATCAGGCAGATGGGCTGCGTCCGGCAGATGATGGCTTGCAATGCCGTGTCACTGGTCCTGCCCGGCATCCCTGACAGTGCGGCATCACGCCCGCACAACGGACCGTATGGAGATATATGTGGCCCTCAGCCCTGCACGGGCTGCAGGATCTGGCTCAATATGGTCGCGGTGACGGGATCACGGTGGAAATCGAGGCAGCTTTCAATGCCTTCCAGATGCCGCGCCATAAGGAGGGACGCCTCGGCATACTTTTCCGCCAGCAGCAGGTCCAGCAGGTCATGATGGTCGGAAGACAGGCAGCATGTCGCATTATGCCGTTCATACATCGTGATGATCAACGACATGCGCAGGATCAGTTCCTCGGTAATGCTTTTCAGGACTTCGTTGCCCAGTTCCTCGATCAACGTAAGGTGAAACTGCCCGGAGACATGGATCATGGCAATTGCGTCGTGTTTTTCATGCGCCTCGGCTTCCTGCGCCATGATCCTGCGCAGTCGCGTTACCCCCTGTGTCGACAGCTTGCGGTAAGGACGCGCCAGCAGGCTGACTTCGATCAGGCGGCGGCTGGCCAGTACGTCACGTGCTTCCTGCGGAGAGGGACGACTGACAAATGCTCCGCGGCCGGGTTCCAGCGTGACGATATGGGAACGTGAGAGCGAGAGCAGCACCCGCCGGATCTTGGCGCGGTTGGAGCGGAAGATCTGGGCCAGTTCCTCCTCGGGCAGCTTGCTGCCGGGTGCCAGCTTGCGTTCAAGGACCGCCTTGCGCAAGGCATCAGCTATGCGTGCTTCTTCCCTGGCAGATGATCCCATGGCCCGTGTTCCCCCCCGGTTTTGCTGAAACGCATTTCTGTTGGGACAGTCTGCTGTTCCCGTCAAGGGGTTTGATATTGTGAACAATAATGGTTGACGAAATGCGTTTCCAAACCATACTGACTGACAAAGGTCGCTGATATGACCTGCCTCATCACGATTGGATGCCCTGCCCGTGCCGCGCCTGCTGCTTATCAATCCGAATACCGACACGGACATGACGCGCCGCATGGTGACTTATGCTAATGCCCTGTTTGACGGTGCAGTTGCGGTGGAAGCGGTAACCGCGCGTTTCGGGGCGCGCTACATTACCGACCGGGTATCCGTCACGATTGCGGGCCATGCGGTACTGGATGCACTGGCATGCGCACGTGGACCGTTTGACGGAGTGCTGGTGGCCTGTTTTGGTGATCCGGGCCGCGAAGCACTGGCCAGCATCTGTCCGGTGCCGGTTGTGGGCATGGCGCAGGCTTCCCTTATGCGGGCGGCCCGGCTTCCGGGGCGGTTTTCCATCGTGACGGGTGGTCAGGAATGGAAGCCAATGCTGGCGGAGCTGGTACAGGCCTTGGGGCTGGGCGCACACCTGGCCTCCATCCGGATCCTGCCCGCGGCGGGGAACGTACTGGCTAAGGGGGGGGCTGCCGCCTGCCGGCAGATCATACGGACCTGTAACGATGCCGTGCAGCATGACGGCGCGGCCCGCGTACTGCTTGGCGGTGCCGGGCTTGCCGGGTTTGCCACGCGGATTGCCCCGGATGTCGCGGCGCCCGTCATGTGCTCCCTGCGCGAAAGCCTGCAGGAAGTCCGTAACCTGTTATCGCACCCCGCGCCGTCCCTGCGCCATCGTGCCCCGATGGAGACGGTGGGCCTGTCCCCCGAACTGCAGCGTTATCTGGCATCCGGGACGGATATCTGCGCGTATCAGGATTGAAATCCATTTTTGTAAACAATATGCGTTGACACGCATTTTGTACGCATATTATTTTACATCTGTAACGAGAGACATTTCTCTCAAGTATCATTTCACGTCGCAATCCCGACCCTGTCGTGCGGGATAGAGAATAAAGGACACCGGCAATGTGCCTTGACGGAAAAAGCCTGATCGGATCGTATTCCTCCAGGTTGGCCGCGCCGCTGCCCCGTTTTTCCGTTCAGCCCGCCAGCCTCCGGGTTTTCCTGGCCATTACCACCGCGCTGGCGCTGAGTGCGCCACGCGGGGCCGCACTGGCCCGCACGGTCCAGACCCATTCCGCGCATGCCCGCCCCGCGACCGCGCAGCATACCGATACGGCAGCGCAGCCGCAGGGCGTCCGTGCCACCGGCGGGGCTGAACAGATCCGGGTGGGCGCGAGTGTTGTCCATTCGGCCGACGGCGTGACCGGACGCGCGCCCGGTGGAGGGCTGATCCAGAAGCAGACTGCCCCCAAGGCGCGCAGTACCGTGACGCCTGACTACATCATGAAGCAGTCCCCGGCGCAGAACGCCTATAACGCCGTCAAGCTGCTGCCGGGCATCGTCGTGGCGAACACCGACCCCGCCGGCCACGAAAAATCTGCCCTGAGCATGCGTGGCCTGACGCAGGACCAGATCGCCAATGTGTGGGAAGGCATGCCGCTGAGCAGTATCGGTGGCTACAACCTTGACGTGGCATGGGTAACGGACAGCGAGAATATCGGCAGCGTATCCGTGCAGCCCGGTTCATCCAATCTCGACACTCCCGCCATCAACGGGTCCGGCGGCATGTTCGAGTTCAAGACCCGCGATCCGTCCAAGAAATTTGGCGGACTGGGGGATGTGGGCGTGGGCAACCGTGACTATACCCGCCAGTTCCTGCGCGTGGATACGGGGGAATGGGGCAAGACGGGCATCCGTTCCTACATCTCGTTTTCCAACCAGCATGATACGTTCTATCATGGGCCCGGTCAGGAAGACTTCAAGCACATCGATTTCAAGATCCTCAAGGAATGGGGGGATGGCAATCGCGTGTCGCTGGTCGGTGGCTTTACACGCGGTATTATCGGGAACGAGCCGTACTGGGACATGACCATGGCCAGTTGGAAGCAGAAGGGCCTCAAGAATGAACTGTCCGGCTCCTACGACCAGAACAATGCCGACGGTGGCACCGATTACTGGAAGCTGAACTGGCTGCATTCCAAGACCTTCAACATTGCAGCGCCATCGCATTTCAATTTCGGGCGTCTGGCGCTGGATGTAACCCCTTACGTGGCCGCCAACCAGAAGGTCTATGGCTCGGGATTCAACCTGAACGATCAGGTTTATTATGGATATGGCGGCAGCCCGCAGTCCATTTCGATACCCAATCAGTTGCCGGGCCAGTCCTATGGTGTGACGGAGCAGTACAGCAGCCTGAATGAAATGCGTGGCGGCGTGAATGCCAAGCTGAGCTACAAGGTCGGGCACCACCACATCTACCTTGGCTACTGGTTCGATTATGACAATTCGACCAATCTGGTTGGTTATACCGGTGTCAGCAGCAGTGGCGATCCGGCGACATCATGGGGCAAGGCAAGCAAGTCACTGCGGCTGGCAAATGGCCAGATCTTCTATTCCCAGAATTACAGTGACATTTCCACTGTCAATGGGATCTATGCCGGCGATACGGTTACACTTCTGGACGGGCGGCTGGTTCTGGATGGCGGCATGCGCGTCACCATGATCCATCGGGATGGCACCGATAATATTCCGGGCCTGCAGCGCAAGGTCAGCGCTAACGAATTCATGCCCCTGCCGACACTGGGCGGCCATTTCCAGCTGAACAAATATGTGCAGATCTTTGGTGGGGTCTCGACCGGTGCCAAGGCGCCCCCCGACAGCGCCATGATCACCACCATCAATCCCAATACCGGGCAGATCGCCAACCAGGGCGCAACCCACATCCATGATGAATACAATATCACGGAAGAAGTGGGCGTGCGCTATACCGGTAAATACATCATCGGGTCCTTCACCTATTTCCATTACAACCTGTCGCATCATCAGGTTTCCACGTCCATGTTCCTGGGGAACGAGGCTATCGGGCAGGTCATTGACGCAGGCAACCAGACCACCAACGGCTTTGACGCGGAAATCGGCACGCGGCCTATTCACCATTTCCGCCCCTATGCATCAATGCAGTACCTGCATTCTACCATCGACAATGATATTCAGGGCCTGCCCACCAAGGGAAAGATGGCGGTCAATACGCCCACATGGGCGGCCTCGCTGGGGGTGGACTGGGATAACGGGATTTTCTTCTGGAATTATGGCCTGAATTACTTTTCCAAACAGTATTCGACCTTCATGAACCAGGAAGCCCTGCCGTCGCTGTACACCATGAATGCGACCGTAGGTGCGCGCCTGCCACGCAACAGCCTGGTCGGGCGCGGGCTCAGCTTCCTCAAGAGCCCGGAAATCATGCTGTGGGTCAACAATATGATCGACAGCCATGCATATTCCGCCATCAACAGCGTCAGCCTGACCAATACGACCATTGGCAAGATTCAGGGCACGGCCCCCACCTACAATACGCTGGGTCGTTTTTCGGCTGTCGTGACCTTCCGTGCAGGGTTCTGAGCGGGCATCATGTAATGGGATACACACGCGGGCATGACCTTCACACGGCAGGCACACCCCAGCATAGTGTCCTGCGGAGGTTACGCGCATGAACATGCACACACGACCGGAAGCCGTTTCACGTTTCCCGGTCATGCAGCCAGGGGGGGAAGATGACAGGTTGCGTAATCGCGACCTGTTACCTGCGGAACGGCAGGACTGGAGCTGGTACGATTACCTGTCCTTCTGGATGTCGGATGTGCATAGCGTTGGTGGCTATGTAACTGCGGGAAACCTGTTTACGCTTGGCCTGCCTTCGGGGCTGGTCTTTGCTGCCCTGCTGGCGGGTGTGCTGATTGTCAACGTCCTGTGTAACCTTGTCGCCGTGCCCAGCCAGCGCACGGGCACGCCGTTTCCGGTTGTGTGCCGCATGTCCTTTGGCGTGCTGGGGGCCAATATCCCTGCCCTGATACGCGGTGTGATCGCCGTATGCTGGTACGGGATACAGACGTGGCTGGCGTCGAATGCGCTTGTCGTGCTGGCCCTGCGGCTTGTTCCCGGCCTGACGCCATGGGCGGAGGTCAGGCTGCATGGTATGCTGGGGCTTTCCACTGTGGGATGGGGAGCGTTCGCCCTGTTATGGCTGGTGCAGGCCGCCATTTTCTGGCGCGGGATCGAGACAATCCGCCGGTTTATCGAACTGGCCGGGCCTGCCGTTTATGCCGTCATGATCGCGTTGGACCTGTATCTGCTCCATCGTGTGGGGTGGCGCCATTTTTCCCTTCAGATTTCCGGTGTCGGCGCCCCCCTGCATGGCGGCACGCTTGTATGGACGGGCGTGAATGCCGTGGCCCTTGTGGTCTCCTATTTTTCCGGGCCGATGCTCAATTTTGGCGACTTTGCCCGGTATGGGCGCGGTGTTTCGGATATCCGGCGCGGTAATTTCTGGGGGTTGCCGTTCAATTTTGTCGGGTTTTCGGCCCTGACGATCTGTACCATTGCGCTGACGGCCCCCGCCTTTGGTCATGTCATGATCGATCCGGTGGAAACGGTGGCGCATATAGATAGCCTGACGGCGGTCATATTTGGCATGCTGACCTTCATCATTGCCACGGCAGGCATCAATATCGTGGCCAACTTCGTCTCGGCCTCGTTCGATTTTTCCAATCTGTCACCCCGGCATATCAGCCTGCGTGGTGGTGGCATGATTGCGGCGGCGGGCTCCATCCTCATCATGCCATGGAAGCTGTATGGCAGCCCGCATCTCATGCACCTGACACTGGATGTGCTGGCCACGTTTATCGGTCCCTTATTCGGTATTCTTGTGTGCGACTATTATATCGTGCGCCGCCGTCAGGTCGATGTGGCGGCACTTTATACAACCAGCCCGCAGGGCTGCTACTGGTACCGTAACGGGATCAACCCGGCTGCGGTCGTCGCCCTTCTTATCGCCGTCCTGGTGGGAAGCGCGGGCGTATTCATACCCGCATTATCGGCGCTGTCCGGATTTGCATGGTTCATGGGGTGCCTGACAGGGGGGGGAAGTTATCTTGCCCTGATGAAACTGGCCCGGTGAAGTTTTTTGCAGAAAGCTGCCGGGAACGTTGCCTTTGTAAAAAAGGCGGTAACCAAAAGCGTTTGTTTTCCAGGGTCTGTTAGGCCTTGATGTGGCCTGCCCTGGCAGCAATGGGAATGACGAGGAGGAAGGACGCAGCTGCCTTTTCGTAGCGTGTGGCAACAGCCCGCCATTCCTTGAATCTTGCATATAGGTTTTTAACCAGAAACCGATGCCTGTAGGCCCATTTGGGACAGGCGACTGGAGGAACATTTTTCCGCGGCGGGATGACAGGACGAGATCCCCGGCTCCAGAGAGATCCGCACGGAACATGTGCGGGGCATGACCACGATCACAACCGATGTAAGCGGACGGTCGAGGCAGATCATCAGGCACAGCATAAACGCACAACAGTTCCTGCGCCTGACCGGGCGAAAGCGTGAAAGACAATGCCCTGCCATGACCATCCATGACGACGCAGACCGTAGTGCCAAATCGGCCAAGAGTTCACGCTCTTTTTGGCGCTCTCCGTGTTTCCCTTTTTAGCCGCCCCGGCCGTCTTGTGATGGGCACGGATCGTTGTGCCATCAAGAAAGACCATACTCAATGACAGGCCCGTGCTTCTGATCTTCTCAAAGAGGCGCTTCCATACACCACGCTTCGAGCATCGAATGAACAACTGCGCCGCAATCCGTCAGAAGCCAGACTGAGGCGGCAGGCCGCGGGCTGTCAATTCAGCGGGTTGGTCGCCGGTTCGATACGGGGCAGGGCATCCTGCCGGTCCTTTGAGGTATCGACCTGACCTGTTCCGAAGGGACGTTTACAGCTTTGGTTGGCCCGTCGGGATGCGGTAAATCGACACTTCTGCGGCTTGTGGCAGGTCTCGACCACCCGGATGAAGGCACGATCCGGTTCGGATCACACGATGGGGACAGCTGCACGCCCGACGACCTGCGTCGCCAGGGCGCGCTGGGCATGGCGTTTCAGGATGCGGCACTCCTTCCGTGGCGGGACGTGCGTGCGAACATGGCCCTGCCTCCTGAACTCATCGGGCGTGACGGTCCACAGGCGCGGAAGAGGATCGAAAGCCTGCTTGCACTGGTGGGCCTGCAGAATTTCGGCGGGGCGCTGCCGGCGGCGCTGTCGGGTGGCATGTGCCAGCACGGCGCATTGGCCCGGGCGCTTGTGACGCATCCGCGCATTCTTCTTCTTGATGAACCTTTTGGGGCGCTGGATTTCGTCCTGCGACGCGAGATGGTACGCGAACTTCAGCGTATCTGGTTGGAAAGCGGGGCAACCGCGCTTATGGTGACGCATGGGATTGATGAAGCCGTCTTCCTGGCTGATACGATTGTCGTGATGGGGCGCGATCCGGGGCGGATTATTGCGACGGTCGAAGTTGACGTGCCACGTCCGCGTCCTGCCGGTTTCTTTGTCGATCCGTTTTTTCATGCGCTGTGCGACAGGATCGAACGGCTGTTGGAAAGCGCGTCATGACGTCGCAGATCAGGCAAAGGGAAGGATGGGTGAGGAAGGTGCAGTCGCGCTTGCCTGCCTGGCTCTCTGGCAGGGCGTTGCCATGCTCCAGCCGGACATGATTCCGGCACCGGGGGCGTCCTGCTTGCCGCATGGTGCGCGCATGACGCCCTGCTGACGGACCTGCAGGCGACGGCGCTTCCTGCGCTGGAGGGGTTTGTCATTGGCAATGTGCTTGCGGTAGCGGTGGCGTTTGTATTGTGGCGCCCGCTGGGGCATGTGTTTTCGGGTGTGGTGGCGGTTTTATACGCGCTTCCGCCGATTACGCTGGGACCGCTGCTTGTTCTGGCGTTCCGCAGCTCAACGTCGCAAGTCATCCTTGCCGCTATCTGCGTCTGTTATCCAACCCTTCAGGCCATGCGGACAGGATTGCGGGATATAGACCCACGGCTGAAGGATGTCGTGACGCTGTATGGTGGCAGTGCGGTCTCGACATTATGGTATGTGCGGTTACGCTCAGGCCTGCCTGCGCTTTTCGCGGGACTGCGCATTGCGGCCCCCGGCCGCGATTCAGGGCGCCATCCTTGCTGGGTTCGGAAGCGGCGCGCCGGGCATAGGGTCCGCCCTGCTGGCTGCAATCGGTCGTGGCATTCCTTCCGAACTATGGGCTGTGGCACTACTGGTTGCAACGTTCTTTTCCGCGGTCGTGTACGGACTGGTTGCGCAACTGGGGCGAATGCTGACGGGGAAAGATGTGCCGGCAACGCTGCAACCGGGGCACGAAACGGCGCCGCATGCCGGACGATGGGAAGGCATGCTGTGGGCCGGCATGGCCTGTATGCTGCCGCTGGTGATCTGGCAGTGCCTGCCATGGCCGGCCGGTGTCTCACCAATCCTGTTCCGGCCGCCTTCCGCCGTGTTCCGCTATCTGGTCACCAGCCCATGGGCACATGATGTGTGGGCAACGTTTGTTCCCGCCATGGTTCAGACCGTCACGCTGGCGGTCGGGGGAATGATCGTGGGGCTTGTGCCAGGTTTTCTTCTGGCTGTGGCTGTCTGGTCGTGCAAACGCGCGGAACCTCTTGTCATGCAGAGCATAGAGCATGTCCCTCATCGTCTTTACGCCCATTATCGTGACGGTGCTTGGCCGTGATGTGCCGGGAACCCTCGGGATTGCGGCCCTTGTGTCGTTGTTCCCAGCTTTTGTCGTGATGCTGGAGGGCATGAACCGGACGCCGCGTCCGGCCAGTGATGTTCTGGACCTGTATGGGGCGTCGCGTTTTGCCCATCTGCGCTATCTCGTGATACCTGCGACCATACCCTATTTCTGTACTGCCGCCCGTCTTGTGGCGCCGTCAGCCATACTGGGCGTCATGACTGCGGAATGGCTGTCAACCGGGTATGGGCTGGGTGGCGCTCTGGATGAGGCGAGGGGCGAACTGGATTTCGGCATGAGCTGGTCCATCGCCTTTATCACGGTGCTTGTTTCGCTCCCGCTTGTCGCATTGACGTCCTTGATTGAGCGGTCAATCCTGCAGAGGTACGGCAGATAGGCCCGCGTGCCGTATCCGGACGATGACGACAGTGCGGAGGGGGAATGGTATATCAGCACCGCGCAGGGGCTGGATCAGCCCGTAGAGGCGAAAAACGTAGCCAGACCCACCCGATCAGTGCGGCAATGACCGATCCGGTAAATATCCCTATTCTGGCCGGGGTCTCAAATTCAGACCCCGAAAATGCAAGGTCGGCAATAAACAGACTGATGGTAAACCCGATCCCGCATAACAGGGAAAGTCCGAACAGCATTCCTATGGATGTTGCCGCCGGAAGTGGAGAGAGTTTCAGTTGGAAAGCCAGCATTGTCGCGCCAAAAACCCCGGTTGGCTTGCCAACCAGCAGCGCAAGGATGATGCCAAGCGGCACGGGGGCCAGCAGCATGCTGGCATGCAGGCCCACCAGCGACACCCCGAGATTGATGAACCCGAACAGCGGCAGCACACCCCATGTCACCACGGGATTCACTACGGCAGTCACGGTATCCAGCGGTGATCGCTGTTTCCCTGTCGTGCCGGATGGCATTGCGGGCAGGCACAGCCCCGTAACAAGGGCAGCCAGTGTCGGATGCAGTCCAGAGTTCAGGAAGGATACCCAAAGCAGCATCCCACCGCCGGCATACGGCCACAATGCCCGGATTCCCGCCCTGTTCAGACAGATCATGCCCAGCGTGACGAGGCCCGCGACCAGCAGCGCAGGCCAGCACAGCGCGGTCCCGTAAAACAGGGCGATGACCAGAATACCCAGAATATCGTCGAAAACAGCCAGCGCCATCAGCCATGTTCTGGCCCCGGCGGAAACACGTGACCCCAGCACCAGCATGACCGGCAGGGTGAACGCGGCATCGGTCGCCACCGGAATGGCCCAGCCGTGGGATGTTCCGGCATGGCCATGGGTCACCATAAGGTAGGTCAGCGCGGGCATGATCATGCCGCCTGCTGCCCCGATCAGGGGAAGTGCGATCTTTCGCGGTGAGGACAGATGCCCCGAGATGATTTCCGTCTTGATGTCCGCAATGACCACCAGAAAGAACAGGGTCATCAGTCCGTCCGAAACCCATGATCCCATATCCGTCGGGCCGTGTGCGCCCAGAAGGGGGAGCCGCATCGGCAGCGTGACCAGTCGATGGTAGTACGCGGCCTCCGGGGAATTGGCCAGCGCAAGCCCCAGCATGGACGCCAGCAGCAGGGCAGTCGTGCCAGCGGAGGGAGATATGAAAAAGCGGCGGATGCCCCCGGGTAGCGTGCTGGATGTGTCAGTCATTCCGTCATGTTGGCGGAACGGGACATACGGGACAAGAATGATCGTGATGGCTGCCGATCACACTGACGGGCCGTATGGGCAGCACATCCCGTTGGTGGATCAGCCGTCCTTGCCCCCGCACTGCATGGGTGGCGCGTCATTGGGGGACTGGACCGCGCCATGGTCGCTGCCGGTTACATAATCCTGCAGTTCCCGCGCTTCCTGTTCGGCATTTTCAGCACGCAGTTTGACAATGTCCCCGATACTGACCAGTCCCGCCAGTTTCCCGTTTTCCATAACGGGCACGTGCCGGTTGCGCGAATATGTCATGCGGCAGGCAATGTCATAAATACTGTCGTCGGGCGTTGCGGTTGGTGTATCCCTTGTCATGATATCTTTTGCAGTCAGGGCGGATATGTCCGCGCCGCGCTGGGATAATGCATGAACGATCACTTTTTCCGATATCATGCCCACCAGCTGGTCATCGGCGCCCAGAACCGGTGCGCCGCCAATATTGTGTCGCGCCAGCGTGGTCGCGACATCCAGCACAGGGTCGTCTGCCCGGACAGTAATGACCGTGTTGCCTTTTTGCGCCAGGATGTGAAAGACACGAGAGGACATGGGAAAATCCTTTCCATGTTTGGGTCATCGCAGGTCGGCCCGCCAATGCGCCGTCTCATCCCGCATTTCAGGCGGGGCAGGGCGCATGGGAAGAAGCGGGTGGATGGTACGGACGGGAAAAAGGCCGCCGATGACCACGATTATGGTCAGAACGATGACAAGCGCCGTCAGTTCCGGGCGACTGTCCCGGCTCTGGCTGGCGGATGGGAATGACGGGGTCGCCAGCATGACGCGGATGATGTTCAGGTAATAATACAGCCCGATAATGCTGCCGATGATGAGTACGCACACCAGCAGGTCACGCTGGTGTGCGACCCCGGTTGCGGCGATCTGGAATTTGGCAAGGAAACCGATGCTGGGCGGAATGCCAGCCAGTGAAAGTAGCATGAGCGCCATGACCGAAGCCAGGAAGGGACGGCTGGAAAACAGCCCCGCCCATTGCGCGACAGCCGTGCCTTCCGGCCCGTCAGGGGCGGCAAAGGCGGTCATGGCTGCAAATACGCCCAGCGTACTGGCGCTGTATGCCGCAAGATAAACGGTTATGGCCCCCGGTTGCAGCAGGCCGGGACACACGAAGGCGATCAGCAGATATCCGACATGTGCAATGGATGAACAGGCCATAAGCCGCGGAAGGGTGGTCTGGCGCAGCGCAAGCAGGTTGCCCCCCAGAACGGTCAGGATAATGACGGCATACAGGATGTCATTAAGGAACGGGGGCGGCTCTCCCATGCCGAAATAGCGGACAAGTGAAGAAAATATCGCAATTTTCGAGACCACGGCCAGAAATGCCGCCACGGGCACGGGGGCGCCCTCCATCACGTCCGGAAGCCACATATGAAAGGGCACGGCAGACAGCTTGAAGAACATGCCGACAAGGATCATGACCGTTGCCGCCACGGGCAATGCGGCGGGAACATCCGCAGTTGCAACGGGCGGTACGAAGCGCAGCGATCCCGTCACGCCATAGGCCAGGCCGATCCCGAACAGAAGAATGGCCGACGAAACCCCGGACAGTATCAGGTATTTCATCGCGGCTTCATGCCCCGCCGTGGCAGGACGCCGCCGAAAGGCCACAAGTCCCATGAGGGAGACGCCCAGTATTTCCAGCCCCACGAAAAAAGGCATGTAATTCGCGCTGAAGACCATGGCCAGCGCGCCAAGCGTGCCCAGCATGAACAGCAGGACATATTCATCCCCCGTCCCGGCCCCTTCATGCGCCGTGTCCCGCCATGACATGAGCAGGATGCACATGCTGGAAAACATGCTCAGGGCGGCTGTATAGGTCGTCCAGCGATCCTGAATGAACAGGGTGTCGCCTTTGCTCCCGGGGATGTCGCCCGTATGCAATCCTGTGACCGCAAGGGCCAGCAGCAGCGTCACCATGCCCCCCAGCAGGCTGCGCCCCGCCGAACGCCGCCATGCCGTCGCCGCCAGCATGATCATGATACCGAAAGACAGCGCCAGCAGCGGTGCGGGCAGGAAAACGTCATGCCCGATCATGGCGCACCATCCTTCCCACCGGTCATGGCCGCAACGGGCAGGGGAAGGGAAAATGCCATGAAAGGCTGCGGATACAGGCCCAGAACGGCCACAAGGGCCATGACGCAGGCCAGAACCGCCATCTGCCGGGGTGGAAAATCCGGCCCGGGTGACTGGCCGGCCCGGGGTGCGGCCAGGAATATGCGGTTGACCATCCGCAGCGCGTACATGGCGGCAGGCACCAGCCCTGCGGCCGCCACGGTCGCGAGGGGCGGGCTGACATGCCACGTCGCCAGCAGGACAAGGAACTCGCCCGTGAAATTACCCAGTCCCGGCATGCCAAGCGCCGCCACGGCAAAGAACACGCCCGCGCTGGACAGGCGTGGCATGGCCGCCCACAATCCGCCAATACGGCGCATGTCACGCGTATGCAGCCGGTCCTGTATGGTGCCCGCGATCACGAACAGTGCTGCCGTGCTCAGCCCATGGGCCATCATCTGCATGATCGCCCCCTGCATCCCCATGCGCGACCCGCAAAATATGCCGGTCAGCACGAACCCCATGTGGCTTACGCTGCTATAGGCGATCAGGCGCTTGACATCATCCTGCGCACACGACAGCCATGCCCCGTACAGGATCCCCACGACACCCAGCCCCATGGCAACGGGCGCGAAGCGGCTGGCCGCATCGGGAAACAGCATGACGTCGAACCGGATCATGCCATATCCCCCGGTCTTGAGCAGGATCCCGGCCAGCAGCACGCTGGCCGCCGTGGGGGCCTGCGTATGGGCGGCAGGCAGCCAGACATGAACCGGCACGACAGGCAGCTTGACGGCAAAGGCCACGAAGAACCCGACCATGATCAGCATGGACAGGGCGGGGGACAGCGGCGTGCGCGACAGCGTGACATAATCAAATGTCAGCACGCCCGTTGCCCGATAATGCGCCATGACCAGTCCGAGGATGGACACCAGCATGATCAGCCCACTGCCCTGCGTGAACATGAAAAACGTCATGGCCGCACGCTGCCTGTCTTCATGCCCCCATGCGGCGATCAGCACGAACATGGGCACCAGCATCAGTTCCCAGAAAAAGAAGAACAGGAACAGGTCGGTTGCAAGGAACGTCCCGATAATGCCCGCAAGCGTTGCAAGGAAAAGGAAATGGAACGCCCCGGCATTCACCGTGACCTGCCGGGTGGACAGGAATACGCATGGAAAGCACAGAACGAGCGAAAGCCAGATCAGCGATAGCGAAAGCCCATCCATATCCAGCCTGATCGCAATGCCCATGGCGGGAATCCACGGCATCGAAAAATGCGCCAGCCATGGTTCCGCATGGGGCTGATGGCCGAACGTGATCAGCGCCAGCAGCAGCGTTTCCATGCCCAGCGTTACAAGTGCCACCCACCATGCGGCATCGCGCGACGCCGGTGTGGGGACAGGCCGGATGCGTCCGGCCACCCATGCCACCCCACCGCCCAGAAGGGGCAGCAGCACAAGGGCAGGCAGGGCGATCATGACAGCACGGCCACGGCAAGCGCCATGCACAGGCCGCCGGCAATCCATGCCGCATACCACCGCATGCGACCATTGTGCAGCCGCTCCAGCATGCGCGCGCCCCGCCTGCCGATGCGCCCGCTCCATCTGGCCAGCATGTCCAGAAAACCGGCCCGGACCGCGAAAACCCGGGCGCTGGCGGCCCGCATCAGTGCCCCCGCTGCGATGCCAGCCCGGTCAGGGATGTCCTGCCATCTGGACAGGACATCATGCCGCCCATCCGGTCCTCCGGCGGTGCGGGCACCGCGCATGACGGATGACGGACGTCCCCACAGCATCCATGCAAGCGCAAGCCCGGCAAGGGGAACGACCGCGCCGGCCAGCACAAGCCAGACCGGCTCATCCGCATGTGACAGGGGTGTTGCCGGGTCCAGAAGGGCGCTGAACAGGTGAAGGGAGGGAAGTGTATCAGGCATTTCAATCACTCCACCGCACAGCGACAGAACGCACAGGCAGGCAAGGGGTACGGTCATGAGGCGTGACGTCCGGCCTGCCACCACGGTTCCCGCTTTCCCGAAAAACACGATGAAAACGCAGCGGAAAATATATAGCGCGGTCAGGAAGGCTCCCAGCAGCGCCATCGCCCATAACGGGTGTCCCGTCACGGTCCAGTCCCGCGTCAGGCCAAAGCGCACATGCCATACACCTGACAGGATCATTTCCTTGCTGTAGAACCCCGCCGTCACCAGTGGCAGGCCAGCCAGCGCGGACGCGCCGATGACAAAGGTCACGGTCAGTCCCGGCATGGCGTGGCGCAGCCCGCCAAGGTGGAAAATATCCTGTTCATGGCGCGCGCGCATGATGACGGCGCCCGCCGCAAGGAACAGCAGCGCCTTGAAAAAGGCATGGGTCATCAGGTGGAACAGCGCCGCCTGCCACACCCCGCACCCAAGGGCGAGGAACATATAACCGACCTGGCTGATCGTGGACCATGCGAGGATGCGCTTGAGGTCGGACTGAACCAGCGCCGCGCACGCCCCCACAAGCAGCGTCAGCGTCCCGAGCACGGCTGTCAGCGCCATGACGGGGGCCGCCATGACGAACAGGTCATGCAGCCGCGCGATCAGGTAGACGCCCGCTGTCACCATGGTGGCAGCGTGAATCAGGGCGGAGGTCGGCGTCGGCCCCGCCATGGCGTCCGGCAGCCATGCCTGGAACGGGACCTGCGCCGATTTGGCCAATGCCCCCAACAGTATGAAGAATGCCGCCATGCTGATGCCGGATGCGGATACCTGCCCGTTCGTTACTGCCGCCAGCACCGCGCCGATGCGCGGAGAACCCGTCGCGGTTGCCAGCAGCAGCAGGCCACACAGCAGTGCCACGTCTCCCACGCGGGTCACGTAAAAGGCCTTGCGGGCGGCGGCGGTATTGGCCGGATTGTCATACCAGAAGCCGATCAGCAGGTAGGAACACAGCCCCACGCCTTCCCAACCGATAAACAGGCACAGCAGGTCGGACGACAGCACCAGAACCAGCATGGCAGCCACGAACAGGGTCATGCAGCCAAAAAATCGCGCAATCCCGGGATCGTCCCGCATGTAGCCTGCGGCATAGACATGGATCAGCAGTCCGACGATCGTAACGATAAGGATCATGATCATGGAAATCCGGTCCAGGATGAAGGCGATATCAGCCGAAAATCCCGCAGCATGTACCCATGGCCACAGCGTTACCTGCAATTCCCTCCCCGTCGGTCCCGACAGAAGGATGACGGACACGATTATGCTCAGGACAGCAGCCACCCCGATCCCGGCGCAGGCAACCGTCCCGGCCCCGCGCGCGCCCATCCGTCCTGCGGAGATGAATATGATCAGGGACGCAGCAAGCGGGCAGAGGACAAGAAGGGGGAGCAGGAACGTGGCCATGGCCCTATCCTTCCAGAAGGTTGCCGGTATCGGCATCCAGCGTGGGGCGTCCGTGGGCGTGCAGGCGCAGGATGATGGCCAGCCCGACCGCCGTTTCCAGGGCGGCAAGGGCAAGGATCAGCACGAACATCACCTGTCCCGCCGCATCGTGCCAACGCGTGCCCGCGGCCACGAATACAAGGGCGGCGGCATTGAGCATGATGTCCAGCGACATCAGCATGAACACCATGTTGCGCCGGACCAGAACGCCCGCCAGCCCGACCGAGAACATGATGGTGGCCAGCACAAGCGTGTCGTTGAAGGAAAAGGCGGGCATGTCAGTGACCTCCCTCCCGGTGGCGTCCGATATGAAACGCCGTCACCAGACCGGCCAGCAGCAGGAACGATACCAGTTCGACCATCAGCACGTAGCGGCTGAACAGGCTGAGACCCACGTCATGCACCGTAATGGGAAGGGGCAGGCGCACGGGCCCGGAAAGGGGACTGGCGCAGTAAAGAAGTTCCGTGCACACGATGGTGGCCAGAATGCCCGGCCCCAGCCACGCGCGCGGGTGCAGCCATTCCTTTTCACGCTGGCTGTCCGGCTGGCCCAGATTGAGCATCATGATGACAAAGACGAACAGCACCATGATCGCCCCGGCATAGATGATGACCTCCAGCATTGCCGCGAATGACGCGCCCAGCAGGACAAGGACGACTGAAAGCGCCAGCAGCGTCACCACCAGATACAGCACCGCATGCACCGCCACCCGTCGGGTGATGACCATGATCGCCCCCATAACGGTTACGCCGGCAGCAAGGAGGGCCAGGGCATGCATGGCGGTTACGGCAGCAGGGAATGGAGGTCGACCGGCGGGCGTTCGCGTTCGGCCGTGCCGCGCGCCTTGCCGGGAACGGGAATGCCCGTGACAGCATAGAAACTGTAATCGGGATATTTCCCGGTCCCGCTTATCAGCAGGTCTTCCTTTTCATAAACAAGGTTTGAGCGTGCGTATTCGCCCATTTCAAAATCGGGCGTCAGCTGTATGGCGTAGGTGGGGCAGGCTTCCTCACACAGGCCGCAGAAAATGCAGCGGGAGAAATTGATCCGGAAATATTCCGGATACCACCGGCCATCGGCTTCGGTTTTCTGCAGGCTTATGCAGTCCACGGGACAGGCGACGGCGCACAGGCTGCACGCGACACACCGCTCCGCCCCGTCGGGATCGCGCGACAGGATGATCCGCCCGCGATAACGCGGCGGCAGGTACGGCTTCTGTTCGGGATACCGCACGGTCGCGCGCCGGTGGAAGGCATGCAGTGCCGTCAGGAACAGGGTACGCAGGGTATCAAGCATGGGATATGCCTTTGCAGCAGGCGTGTCACAGGGACGCGCGCAGCATGAGGATGGTTCCGGTCGCCATGACATTGAACAGCGAAAGCGGCAGCAGGACCTTCCAGCCCAGCGCCATCAGCTGGTCATAACGCGGGCGGGGCAGGCCCGCGCGCAGCAGGATGAAAAATACCACAACGCAACTGGTCTTGAGCGCGAACCACACGCCCGCAGGCAGCCATGGCCCGCGCCATCCCCCAAGGTAGAGCGTGGTCACAAGGCATGAGACCAGGACGATCCCGGCATATTCGGAAATGAAGAACATGCCGAATTTCATGCCCGAATATTCAGTATGGAACCCGGCGCCCAGTTCGTTCTCCCCTTCGGGCAGGTCGAAGGGCAGGCGGTGCGTTTCCGCAATGCCCGCCAGCATGAAGACGCCAAAGCCAAGGCATTGCGGGACGATGAACCACAGCCCCGCCTGTGCCGCCACGATATCGCGCAGACTGAATGACCCGGCCATCATGACCACGCCCAGAAGCGAAAGCCCCATGAAGACCTCGTAGCTGATCATCTGCGCCGCCGCCCGCATGCCACCCAGCAGCGCGTATTTGCTGTTGGATGACCATCCGGCCAGCACCACGGAATAGACCCCGAGCCCCATCATGCCGAGGATGAACAGCAGCCCCACATTCATGTCGCCCGCAATGCCCGCGCGCGTCGTGACGGGAATGGCGGCAAAGGACAGCAGGACCGTCATCATGCCGATGGCGGGTGCCGCGACAAACACGCCGCGGTCGGCAAAGGGGGGAACCCAGTCCTGCTTGAACAGGATCTTGGTCCCGTCCGCCACCGCCTGCAGCACGCCGCCCGGTCCCACGCGGTCGGGGCCATGCCGGTCCTGCCATAATCCCAGCAGCCGCCGTTCAACCCATGTCAGCACGGTGGCAAGGCCAAGCAGGACAATGGGCGTCAGGATGATGGTCAGGATTGCCGGATATGTCATGGCCCTTCCCCTGCGTCCGGCATTCTCTCCAGCCGGGCCATGCGCGGGAAACGGAACGCCCGCGCGACCATGTGCGCAGGGCACAGGGCAATGCCCGCAGGCAGTCCGGGCACGGGTTCCACGGGAAGGATATGCGGGCCGTCTTCCAGATGCAGCGTCATGCGGTCTGACCTGACCATGCCGGCAGGTAGCCCCAGTGTCGGCGCGGTGGCGCGCGCCATGACGGGGGGTGAGGACATGCTCAGTTCCTCGCTGCCGAACAGGCGCGTATCGGGCAGTACCAGCATGGTGTCGGCCCGTGCCACATACGCCGTGGGAATATCCGTGGCGTAGGCGTACGGGCGGCCTGCGTCATCCGGTCCGGCGGACGGGAACAGCCGGATACCGGACGCCCCGCCACGCATGTCCCCCCCGATTTCGTGCTGGAAACGGTTCAGCGCCTGGACCGAGTTCCATGGCGATGCCTGATATCCCGAAACCAGTGCGGCTGGCATGTCGGGACCATACGCGCCCTCCATTGAACTGCTGAAGGGGGTATCCGCGCTGGCGGGCGGCGGCTGGTCGCGCACGCTGACAAAGGAACGGATGACGGTCCGTCCGCTGGCGCGATAGGTCTGGCTGCGCAGTTTCTGGCCGTCCATGCGGTAATGCGCGTCCGGCGCGGCCCTGGCTGCGGGGGCAAGATGGGGAAACGCTGCCGCCAGTGCTGCAAGGACATCATCCAGGTCCCGCCAGCCGGTCAGTTCCGTCATATGCGGCGCGGCCGGTTCAGCGCTCTGGCCCAGCGCCTGTATCCAGCGCCAGCCGGCCTGTATGGGGGCAGGGGGAAAGACCGCCTGAAAGGAACGTTGCGCCCGGCCTTCGTGACTGATGAACGTGCCGGTGCACTCGCTGAAGGCGGCAGAGGGCAGGACAAGGCTGGCGTGCTGGCACAGCGGTGTCACCGTATGGTCGATGACGACAATATCCGGGACTGCCGCCACAAGGTCCGCGACATCCGCCGGGGACAGGTGGCGGGTCAGGTCATTTTCTACAACGACCAGCGTGGAAATCGCGCCAGCCCGGGCCTGTTCCATCACCGTTTCCAGCGGCAGCCCCCCCATCATGGCCAGCCCCATGGTGTTGCATTCCGGCAGTACCAGCGACAGGCCCGCAGAAGGCGTGGCGCGCGCAAGGGCCGCGGCGATGCTGGCGGCAGCCTGCATGAGTGCAGGCGACCCGTACTGCATGCCGGACACGACCACCGGCGTCCGGGCGGCGACAAGCGTCCGGGCAATGCGGGTGACAAGCCGTGTGTCATCAGGCGCCAGATCCGCGACGGGCGGGGCGGCGGGATCGATTTCATGGGCAATGGCGAAGCCCAGACGTGCAATGTCATCGGGGGCGGCGCGCACGCTGTCCGCCGCCACGTCATCCAGTGCGGTTGGCGCGGGAGTCAGGACATGCAGGGCGGATGGGCATTCAGCCCCCAGCGTGCGTACTGCCGCATCCATCCAGCGTGGTACCCTGGCCTCGTCTGCCGTGTGGAAGGATGGCTGGCGCACCGACTGTCGCAACGCAAGGCCAAGCCGGGGGGCGGTGGCGTAAACATCCTCGCCCAGTACCAGCACCGCGTCGGCGCTTTCCATGTCATGAATGGTGGGCAGCCTGCCGGGGTGGCGGCCAAGCAGGGCGTGGGCCAGTTCCGCGCATGACTGTTCCTGCCGTGTCTGGCCGGTGGAAAAATGCTGCGGTCCCGCCAGCGCATGCAGGCTGAAACAGGTTTCCAGCGCCGCGCGGGGGGAAGCGATGCCCACAATCTGTCCATCCGCCGCCATCCGTGCGAAGCGGGCAAGGGCATCGGCCACGGGAACGGGCACCTGCTGGCCGTCCGTGGCGCACAGTGGCGTGCGGATGCGTGTCGGTGCATTGACAAAGCCATGCCCGAAGCGCCCCCGGTCACACAGCACGTAGCGGTTGATGTCCGTATTATAGCGGTTGAGGACACGGCGGACCGTTTCCCCCCGCGCATTGACAATGGTGTTGCACCCCACCGCGCAGTGCACGCAGACGGAGGGCGCGCCCCGCATGTCCCACTTGCGGGTATAGGTGGCGGAAAACGGCCTGTCGGTAAACACGCCGGTCGGGCAGATTTCCACCAGGTTGCCGCTGAAGGCGTTTTCCAGCGTGCCATCCGCCGCACGGCCAAAATACACATGATCGTGCGAGGCAAAGGCCGCCAGATCATCCCCGCCTGCGTAATCACGGTAAAAGCGCACGCAGCGGTAGCAGGCGATGCAGCGGTTCATTTCATGCTTTACGAACGGTCCGAGGTCCTGATTGCGGTGGGTCCGTTTCGTGAAGCGGTAGCGGCGGGTGTTGTGCCCGGTCATTACCGTCATGTCCTGCAGGTGGCATTCGCCGCCTTCCTCGCATACGGGGCAGTCATGGGGGTGGTTGACCATCATCCATTCGATCACGCTGGCGCGGAAGTCACGCGCCTCGGTATCGTCAATGGAGACGATGGTATCTTCGCCAACGGGGGTCATGCAGGCCATCACGATGCGGCCTTTCGTATCATCGGGGCCGGTGAACTGCTTGATCGCGCACTGGCGGCATGCCCCGACGGAGCCGAGTTCGGGATGCCAGCAGAAATACGGCAGGTTGGCCCCGGCTTCCAGGCAGGCCTGCAGCAGGTTGACGCCGGTGCGGGTCGGGCACTCTTTGCCGTCTATGTGGATGCGGGTCATGACGGTGCTCCCTGTCGTGTGTTCATGCCGCTATGCGCAGCGGGCAGCGGCCGTGCCGGATGTGGTCGGTGAAATCCGCGGCAAACAGCTTCAGCCCGCTGGCCAGTGGCGCCATCGCCCCCGGCGCATGGGCGCAGAAGGTCCGGCCCGGCGCGCCCAGCATGCGGGCATGGCGGGCGAGATGGTCCATGTCTTCGGCCTGTCCCGTGCCATCCTCGATCGCGGTTAGCAGCCGTTCCACCCACGGCAGCCCGTCACGGCATGGCGTGCACCACCCGCATGATTCCTGTGCGAAGAAATGTTCAAGGTTGCGGATCATGCCGATGGGGCAGGTCCGGTCATCCAGTATGATGGCCATGCCGGTCCCCAGTCGGCTGCCCGCCTTTTCCACCGATCCGTAATCCATGGCGACATCAAGCGACGTGGCGTCAAGGAAGGCGGTGGACGCCCCGCCGGGCAGCAGGGCGCGCAGGCGGTAGCCGGGCAGCATGCCGCCTGCATGTTCCTCGATGATCTGGCGCAGCGGCGTGCCGATCGGCAGTTCCCACGCCCCCGGCCTCGCCACCCGGCCGCTTGCGCCATAGATCTTGGTGCCGCCGTCCTCCCCCAGCCCGAGGGCCGCGAACCATTCCGGTCCGTTGGCGATGATGTGGGGCAGGTTGCACAGGGTCTCGACATTGTTCACCACGCTTGGCGCGCCCCACAGGCCGCCGGTCTGGGGAAAGGGCGGCTTGCTGCGTGGGGTGGCGCGGCGGCCTTCCAGCGCGGTCAGCAGGGCGGTTTCCTCGCCACATATGTAGCGTCCGGCGCTGGAATGGACGTGGATGTCGAAACTGAAGCCGGAGCCCAGTATATTCTCGCCCAGCCAGCCCTGCTGGCGTGCCTCCCCGATCGCATGGTGCAGGCGGGTGCAGGCAAGGTGGTATTCCCCGCGCAGGAAGACGATGCCATGTCCCGCCTGCACGCCATAGGCCGCAACGATCATCCCTTCGACCAGTTGCAGGGGATTGCCTTCCAGCAAAAGGCGGTCCTTGAAGGTGCCCGGTTCCATTTCATCGGCATTGGCGATCAGGTATTTGCGGCGTTCGGATGCGGGGTCCTTCGGCACGAAGCTCCATTTCTGCCCGGTGCTGAATCCGGCTCCTCCACGCCCGCGCAGTTTCGAGCGTGTCACCATGTCGATGATGTCAGCCGGGGCAAGGCCACCCAGCGCCCTGCGGGCTGCCTGCCAGCCCCCGGCGCGCCCGTATGCCGCGCAGTCCGGTGGCCCGGCGGCAGGGTCAATCATGGCGGTCAGGGGCCGGTCGGACAGGGGCGTCATGGCGTGTCCCTCAGCGTGTCGATTAGGTGGTCGAGGCATACCGTATCCACATCGCCATGCAGGGTGGTGTCCACCAGCATGGCCGGGGCATGGTCACAATGCCCGATACACACCGTGGGCAGCACGGTGATGGCGTTGTCCGCCGTGGTTTCCCCCGGCTGGATGCCCAGTGTCCGGCACAGATGGTCGCAGAGTGGTTCGCCCCCCATGATCCAGCACGACACGCTGTCACACAGCATGATGACGTGCCGCCCGACCGGCCTGCGGAACAGCAGGTTGAAATAGGTGGCGACGCCATCCAGATCATCGGCCGACATGCCCAGCAGGTCAGCCACCTCGCACAGATGCCCGGTGCTGACCCAGCCAAAGCGCGCCTGCACCAGCCGCAGTGCCGCGACAGCCGCCCCGCGCGGGTGCAGTTCCTGCGCCGCGAGGACCAGGATTTCCGCCCGCAGGGGCGCAGGCAGGGGGGCGTCAGCGGTCGACATCGGCCATCACGAAATCAATGCTGCCCAGGATCGCGATCAGGTCCGCGATCATGATGCCGCGGCTGAGCAGCGGGATCATCTGCAGGTGGGCAAATGACGGGGTGCGTATGCGGGTACGGTACGATGTGGTGCCCCCATCGCTGATCAGCGTATAGGTATTCACGCCTTTCGTGGCTTCGATGCTGGCCCGGGCTTCCCCCGGTGGAATGACCGGCCCCCAGCTTACGCTGAGGAAATGGTGGATCAGGGTTTCGATGTCGTGCATCGTCCGTGCCCGGGGCGGCGGGGTCGTCAGCGGGTGGTCCGCCTTGACCGGGCCCGCGGGCATGTTGTCCACGCACTGGTGGATGATCCGCAGGCTCTGGCGCATTTCTTCCACATGCACGGCAATCCGGTCATGGCAGTCGCCACGCGTGCCGGTGGGAATGTCGAATTCAAGCTGATCGTAACAGGCGTATGGTGCATGTCTGCGGTAATCCCACTCCCGCCCCGTGGCGCGCAGCCCCGGGCCGGTGACACCCCATTCAACGGCTTCCGCCGTGGTGTAGGCGCCGATCCCCTTCGTCCGGGCGCGGAAGATTGGGTTGCGCATGACCATGGCATCGTATTCGTCCAGCCGCCGCGGCAGGTCATGGAGGAAGGCGCGGATCAGTCCGTCCCATCCTTCGGGCAGGTCCATGGCCACGCCGCCAATGCGGAACCAGGCGGGGTGCATGCGGAAGCCGCAGATCGCCTCGATAATCCCGAACACGCGTTCGCGGTCGGTAAACATATAGAACACCGGCGAAAGCTGCCCCACATCCTGTGCCATGGTACCGTAGAAGACGAGGTGGCTGGCAATGCGGAACAGTTCCGCCAGCATGACGCGGATCATCTGTGCGCGTGGCGGCACGGTGATCCCGGCCAGTGTTTCGACCGCCATGACGTAGGGGAAATTGTTCATGACCCCGCCGAGGTAGTCCACCCGGTCGGTGTAGGGGATATAGCTGTGCCATGTCTGGCGTTCGCCCATTTTTTCCGCGCCACGGTGGTGGAAGCCGATATCGGGCACGGCATCGACAATCCGCTCGCCTTCCAGTTGCAGCATGATGCGGAACACCCCGTGTACGCTGGGGTGGTTGGGACCAAGGTTCAGGAACATGAAATCGCTATGGTCGCCATGTCGCCGCATGCCCCATGCGGACGGGTCGAAGCGCAGGGCGTCCTGCTCGCGTGCTTCATGCTCTTCCGTCAGGCTGTAGGGTGGCATTTCGGTGGCGCGGGCATGGTGGTCCCTGCGCAACGGGTGCCCGGTCCATGTGGGCGGGGTCAGGATGCGGCGCAGGCAGGGATGGCCATGGAAATGAATGCCAAACAGGTCCCATACCTCGCGTTCGTACCAGTTGGCGTTGGGCCACAGGTCACAGATGCTGGGCACGGCAGGGGCGTCGGCGCCAAGGGGCACCTTGATCCGTACCTCATCTGCGCGGCTGGCAAGCGAGATGAGGTGATAGACGACCGTGAACGCGGCCTGTGGCTGGCCCGCGCGGTGGGCGCGTTCGCGTTCGTCTATGGCCGTCAGGTCCAGCAGCATGAGGCAGGCGGCGGACGATGCCTTCAGCGCCGCAAGGGCCGGGCGCAGGTCAGACGCCGTAATCCAGATGGTGCAGACACCATCGCATGTGGATTGCGTGGCAAGCGCCCCGTTGGGCAGGTGGCCGGTTATCTGTTCCACAAGGCCCCGGTTACGGGCGGGCGACACGAGGGCGGTCATGGCATCAGATCCCGTCGGGCGTGCGCAGGTCGCGCATGCCCTGGCGGTGGGCGCGCTTTTCATCGCGCAGGCTGGGCGGCGTGACGGGTTCGGCACCCTGTGGTCCCACCAGCCAGCTTAACGGCCTGCGGCGCGTGCCGATGGATTGCTGCAGCAGCATCAGTCCCTCCAGCAGGGCTTCGGGGCGGGGAGGGCAGCCGGGGACATACACATCCACCGGCAGGAAGCTGTCCACGCCCTGCACGACGCTGTAAATGTCGTACATGCCGCCTGAATTGGCGCATGACCCCATGGAGATGACCCATCGTGGTTCCAGCATCTGGTTGTACAGATGCTGGATGACAGGGGCCATCTTGACGAACACGGTGCCGGAAATGACGATCAGGTCGGCTTCGCGTGGTGTCGCGCGCAGCACTTCGGAGCCGAAGCGGGCAATGTCGAAGCGGCTGGTGAACGCTGTCGCCATTTCCACATAACAGCATGACAGGCCGAAATTCAGCGGCCAGATGGAGTTCTTCTGTCCCCACGCCACGAAATCCTGCAACCGGCCCATGACCAGGTTGCGGCGGACCGTTTCGCTGAAGCTGGACGTGGGCGGCGTTGCCCCCGTGGTATCGGGCGATGACAGGAACCAGTTCATGGGGCACGGTCCTTTCCATCATGGGCGATCGGTCGGGGGACGATCAGCCGTGGCCGCGGCCCCCAGTCCAGCGCACCGGCGCGCCACAGATAGGCAAGGGAGATGGCCAGGAAAACGGTAAAGAGAACGGCTGCGCCATAACCGATCCATCCGGTTTCGGTCACGACCGTTGCCCATGTCAGGAGAATGGCCGTTTCAACATCAAATATGACAAAAAACATGGCCAGCAGGTAATACTGCACGGGCAGGCGCAGATGCGCCGACCCTGTCGGCCGGATACCGGATTCAAACGGCATGGACATCGCCCGCCCACGTGCCGCGCCACAGCGTCGGGTGCCGGTTATGGCGGACAGGCCCAGCATGCAGGCCAATAGCATGGCTATGACAGCTGCATAGGTGAATACAGGCCATATATTGGAAACAGGTTCCATGGACAGGGCATTCCGTTTCTGTGTTTTTTATCTGGGCGGAAGGCGTCTTGTGTAACGGTGTCCGTATTGACGGGCGTTTATTGCCACGGGCATAGGGGAACAGGTTTATGTTTCCCCTGATATTCCGGCATGGATGCATGGAGCGCCAGAATATGCTGCCAAGTGCCTATACGTTGTGGTGAAAGGGAAGTTCCGGTCAGGTCATGCAAGTTTTCATGCATGTGCAGGGATATGTGGTGGACGTGTTGTCTTGCCTGCGAATGCCGTGTCTCCGTATCATGCCTGCATCAGGATGCTGGCTGCCGACAGGAACGATATGACCGTACACCCCGTACTTTACAGTTTCCGCCGTTGTCCGTATGCCATGCGGGCGCGGCTGGCCCTGCTATCCGCTGGTGTGGAATGTGAAATACGCGAAGTAAAACTGGCGCAGAAACCTGCCTGCATGCTGCGGGTTTCGCCCAAGGGGACAGTTCCTGTCCTGGTCCTGCCGGATCAGGCCATTATCGATGAAAGTCTGGATATCATGCGATGGGCCCTGGGGCGGCATGATCCACAGCACTGGCTGGTCAATGTCCGCAATGACCTGATTGCGTATAACGATGGTCCGTTCAAATACCATCTGGATCGTTATAAATATGCCAGCCGCCATCACTCCGACCCCATGTATCACCGGGCCGAGGCGCTGAATGGACTGGAACGGTTAGATGTCGCGCTGGACGCGAACCGCTTCCTGCATGGTGACCGGCCGGGCCTGACCGATGCCGCCGTGGCACCCTTCGTGCGGCAGTTTGCTGCAACGGACCCGTGCTGGTTTGCCACAGCCTGCCCGGATGGGGTGCAGGAATGGCTGCGGGCCTTTATGGCCCTGCCGGTATTTGATCGCGCCATGTGTCGCCTGTCTCCCTGGCGGGAAGGGGATATGCCGGTCCTGTTTGACTGACCAGCAAATATCGATGTGCTGACGGGAAACCCGCGCCGGGCGATATCCGTTATCGGGCGCAGGCCATGCTGCCGCTTCCCTTGCTGCCCCGGACAGGGAAGGATGGTTCCGTTCTGGCCAATAGATAAAAATGAAGGCAATAAAAATGATAAGAATGTTCGCCTTGTTTTTAAATAAATAAGTAAAAAATACCCATTCGCATATAAAGCCGAAATGATGATGGATGCTGCCAGTATCGTCGCGCGCCATGCGTGGCGGCGCATGCCGTACTCATATGTCGTGCGTGTCTGTGCGTATGGGGTGTTTTGGATCGTCCCCTGAAGCCATGAGGTCCTGGGCATGCGCGTTCCCTCCGGATTTTTTTTACTGTCATATTTTCATTGGTGTTCTGAGTTCATTACATATAGATACGGCCGGACGGCAATGATGGCGCTGATCCGCACTGTCGTGTGTCTGGGGCTGTTCCTGTCCGTTGCCTTTCCCGTTCATGCGGCGGATGTGGATGTAACCCGGACAACCGTAGTACAGGACAGGAAGGCGCATGAATATCCCGGCTGGGTGCGCAGGATACTGGGTACAAAGGCGGATACACACAAACTGCCAGAAGTTTCCAACCCCACGCCGTATGCCGAAACGCAGCCGACGACGCCCTTTTATGAAACAACCCCCGGCTTCCTGCACGCGCCCTATGGGCCGCCTTCATTTGGTCCGCCATTTGGCACCACGCATCTGCTGGGGGACTGGGGTGGCGTCCAGCCGTGGTTGCAAAGCCGTGGGCTTTATCTGGCGGTTGACGTTTATGAAGACCTGGCGGGGAATGTGGCAGGTGGCAAAAAGCGCGATTATACCGTTGCAGGACAGGTTGGTACCACGCTGGATGTCGACTGGAACAGGGTGCTTCATTCCCGTGCATGGGCACGGGACCTGTGGCTGCACATGCTGGTGGTCAACGGCCATGGCCGGAACCTGAGCCGGCTGTTTGGTGATAACAGTAACCAGGTCCAGCAGATTTATGGCAGCCGCGGCAATGTGATTGCGCATCTTGTCTGGGCGTATTTTGAAAAGGCATGGCTTGACCGCAGGGTGGACCTGTCGGTTGGGTGGATCCCCACCGGGGTGTTTTTCCAGAACTCGCCATGGGTCTGCAACTTCATGAACGTGTGGCTGTGTGGTGGGGAAAGTCCGACCAAATTCCTGCGCGGGGGGCGGGGCTGGCCTTCGGGAAATATTGGCGGTGTCCTGCGTGTCATGCCGATAAAGCAGCTTTATGTCATGGGGGGACTGTTTGCCGTATCTCCCCATAACTACAACGGGGGTATTTCGGGCTGGTCATGGGCGCAGGACGGGTTGGGCAAGCTGTCGACACAGGCTGAAATCGGCTGGATCCCCGCCTTTGGCCGGGATCATCTGGCGGGGCATTACAAGGTGGGCGCCATGTATGACAATGCGCGGTACGAGGATCTGTATGAAGACATCCACGGCAATTCATGGGTGTTGACGGGACAGCCAGCTCGAAGGCAGAGCGGCCAGACCTCGGTCTGGGTCATCGTTGACCAGATGCTTGTCCGTCGTGGAGCGGGGGAGATGAATGGCCTGATACTTGGTGGATACTATGCCTATGCTTCAGGGCAGACATCACAGATCAATCACAGTTTCATGGCAGTCCTTATGGATACGGGCGCCCTGTGGCACCGTCCGCTGGATAGCGTGGGGATTGCGTTCCTGTGGGCCGGTTTCAGCCGTTCCGCCATCCTGTCGCAGGAAGCGGCGGCAGGCCGTGGCCTTGCCCTGCCGGGGGGGAATTTTGGCATGCCGTATGGCATTCAGGGGCATGAGACGATCTATGAAGCCTATTATGGGTTCCATATTGCGGACGGCCTGTCGATCAAGCCCGACTTCCAGTATGTCAATCATGTTGGGGGCACGACGGTGTTCAGGGATGCCGTGGTGCTGAGCACCGCCATGAATGTTGCTTTCTGACGTGGTTACTTTTATTTGATATTTCCATTAAATGGTCTGAGTTCTTAAATCTTTTTCCTGAATTGTGCGTTTTTTTACTGACCGGTCACATTCTGTGGCGTGGGATCTGAAAAAGAAAGAGGACCTTCATGTCTCTTGTCGGTAAGGTGGCTGTTGTCACGGGGGCGGCACAGGGTATCGGGCGTGGCATTGCGTTGCGTCTGGCGCGCGACGGGGCGGATCTGGTGGTGGTGGATATCGCGCAGGACCGGCTGGACGGGGTGTGCGAAGACATACAGGCGCTTGGCCGCAAAGTTCTTGCAGTTGCAGCTGATATCAGCGTGCGTGATCAGGTCTTTGCCGTGATCGGGCAGGCAGTGCAGCACTTTGGCGGCGTTGATATCATGGTCAATAATGCAGGTGTGGCGCAGGTCAGGGCACTTGTGGATGTGATGCCGGAGGATATGGGGCGGATTTTCCAGATCAATGTCAATGGAACGCTATGGGGAATTCAGGCAGCGGCCCAGGCATTCAGAAAACTGGGGCGCAGGGGAAAGATCATCAATGCCTGTTCTATTGCAGGGCATGAAGGCTATGCTTTCCTGGGCGTCTATTCCGCCACCAAGTTTGCAGTCAGGGGATTGACGCAGGCGGCGGCAAAGGAACTGGCTCCTCATGGCATTACGGTAAACGCCTATTGCCCCGGTGTGGTGGGAACCGACATGTGGGTGGAGATAGACAGGCGCATGGCGGAAGCGACCGGCGCGGAAATCGGTGCAACCTATCAGAAATATGTCAATGGCATCGCGCTGGGGCGGGCGGAAACACCCGATGATGTCGCCGCTTTTGTCGCGTGGCTTGCCTGCGCAGATTCAGATTATATGACAGGCCAGTCAGTCCTGATTGATGGCGGGCTTGTGTTCCGCTGACCATGGTCCCTGAACGCATTATTCATGCCGGACCTGTGGTAGCAGGCCGGTTGCATGACGCCTTGGGGGATATGAGGTTCGGAATTATGTCACGTAATAAATTTTAACGGGTCAGTATCCTGTTCAGCAGCCCTCAGGGCACTGTCTTTTCATAACGGCTGCGCAGTGATGGGAACTGATAAAGCGGGTGTATTATCAGGTAGATGGCAGGAACGGCGGTCGCCAGACCATGCGACCGCCGTTCCTGCCATGATGACGGGTTTAGTTGCCGCTTTCCCGACGGGCTGCGCCATAGCGACGCATGGCCCACAGGCCCACCCCTGAAAATGCAAGTATGATCAGGCCTATGCCGCCTGTCCCAACGGCCGTTTTCCAGATGACGGCAATGAGGGCAGGGGCCACCAGTTTCGTTTCATGCATCATGTGCAACCACTGGAAGGTCCATTCCCCCCGGCGTATCTGCCCCGGATCACGGCTGATACGCACGTGCTCGGTATGGGGATCATACTGGACGGTGGCAGGGTGATTGGGCCCATATGCGGGCAGGATCACCTCAAATGCCTGCTGTGTTGGCTGTTCGCCCAACTGGACGGATAACAGGGTCGCTTCCGGCATCTGGCGTTTCAGCGCAGCCAGCCCGGTGTCCAGCCCTGTTTCGCCTGCAACGGCGGGAAGGGCCGTATGATGCGGGTGATTGTGCCGTTTGTCGGGGCCGTTGATGCCAAATAGCGGGCGCGCGAAAGGAAATGCCAGAATGGCCCCGCTCAGTGACAGGAACAGGAGCATGAAGGAAAGCCAGAACCCCAGGCTGACATGTATTTCACGCCACAGGCGCAATCCACGGGCGCGGCGGCTGATAATTATGGTCCTGCGCCATTTCCCGTTCTGCCACAGGGCGGGATGTGGCCACCATATGATCAGCCCCGTAAAGGCCAGCAGGCTGAGTACAACGCCCATGATGCCTGTTGCCGTCTGGCCATAGGGCAGCAGGAACAGGTCCGCATGCACATTGTGCAGGAAGCGGATATATGCCGGCACAACGTAGGTGCTGATGACGGATGGATGATCGGGGTTGACGAATACCTCGAAGGTCGGATGCCGTTCCCCTGCCGGTCCATAGGTCACCATGGCACTATCCCCATTCCAGCGCGCGGGGTTGAGGCGCAGCGGGATCATGCCCGCAGGCGCATGGGTGCGGGAGGCAGCGACCACGGCTTCAGCCCCGGCTGGTGCACCACTATCCGTAACATGCGGACGTTCTGGCAGCAGCAGGGGAAGGATGATCAGCAGTGTCCCGGTCAGTCCCTGCAACGCAAGGGGCAGCATGAGGAAAAGTCCCATCCAGCGATGGATTTTACGAAATGCGCTGCTCATTTTCCCCGTATGTCCGTGCCTGCGGCAATGGTATCATGACATAATCGGGGGCACCAATAATGCAGCCCCCCGGTTTGAAGTAAAAAAAGGTATCATCTGCCCGGTCGGTTTTCGGTTCCCTTCCGGTATCTGACCCGAACCGATCTGGTCCAACCCGCGTGCGATCAGGCTGTGTCGCACGTGGGCATGCCCATGGCAGGACGGAACGGGGCGGAGCCCCTTCCGGGATGGGGATATCAGCCATGTTGCGGGCGGTTTTTGGTGCCCCTGCCAAACGTATGATATGGCAGATGTGAACAGGCTAGGGCAGGCCACTTCCCCATGATGCAATTCATTACCGATTTTGCTGATCAGGCTGATATTCTGCCGGTCGTGGCGACGGCCGCCTGTGTGATGGGCGTGCGGGGATGGTGGCGGGGCATGTGGGTCTGGTGCACTGTTATCGGCCTGGCCCTGGGCACGATGCTGCTGCTCAAGATCGCGGGGCTGTATTATGCATGGTTCATGCAGGCCCGTGTATTCAGCCCCAGTGGTCATGTGGCCGCTGCCATTGTCACATATGGCAGTCTGCTGGTCATGCTGCTGCGGCGTGTGCTTGTTCGCCACCCGGTTGCCATGCTTGTCCCCCTGTTGGGCGTTGCGGGTGTTGTGGGATATACCCGCTGGCGATTGCAGGCCCATACCATGGGCGAAGTCATGGTTGGCACATGCGTGGGGTGTATTGCCGGACTGGTATTGGGAATGAAATGTGGTCCGGTGCCCCGTTCATTATGGGGATATATGCTGCCCTGTATCGCTGGTGTCGCTCTGCTGTTCCATGGGTTCCATCTTGGGGCGGAAGCGACGATCCGTCAGGTCTTTTCGCCAGAAGGGCTGTTTCCCGATCACCTGTAACGGACCGGACCTGTTTTTCTATCTTTTCGAGATTGGTTGATCATGACTTATCGATAAAAGAAAAAAGTTTTTTGGTGTCGTCTTTTTTCAAAAAAAGCGACGTCTTCCACAGTTTTCTGAAAGAACGTTCTTATGATGACCGGATATTTTCCGGACAGGCTTTTCAGGCAGAAATCTATACTGATCTGGTTCCGTGCGCGGGGTTGCATCGTACCCGGCTGAGCTGGATGAGGGGTCAGCTATCCCGCGACTGCTTTTGCGGGCAGGGTATTACGGTGTCCTGCCGGCCCACATGGCTGCGCGCACGACCATAACCGTAATAGATGGCCAGTCCGGTCATGCCCCATGCCGGCAGAACCAGTATGGCGACCAGATCCAGCGACAGATACAGGTAAAGGCACCCAAGAATGGCAAGTGGCGCAATGACCCATATGGCGGGTGCGCGAAACGGACGTGCACGCATGGGATCGGTCCGGCGCAGGATCAGGACGGATATCGCCACCATGGCGAATGCGAACAGGGTGCCGGAATTGGAATAGTCAGCCAGGGTGCCCACCGGCAGGAAAGCAGCACCTGCTGCCGCGCCAATGCCGGTGACAATGGTGACGACATGCGGCGTGCGGTAGCGGGAATGGATACGGGCAAGCCCGGCGGGCAGCAGGCCATCGCGCGCCATGGTGAAAAAGATGCGTGTCTGCCCGAATATCATCATCAGCACGACGGAGGGCAGGGCCATGGTCGCGGCAAGGCCGATCAGGTTTCCGACCCGGTTCCACCCTATGGACCGCAGGATATGGGCCAGTGCTTCGTGCGAGCATGGCAGCGGGGTAGGTGTCCCGCCTGCCACGATTGTCTGGCACCTGTGTTCCAGCGCCAGCGTGCCGGGGGCCAGCACGCTGCCATCCGCCGCCATGACGGGCTGTGCGCCAAGGGGGGAACCAATGGCTCCAAGGGCAACCAGCAGGTAGAATGCCGTGCAGAAGCCAAGGGAGGCGATCAGCGCGAGCGGAACATTGCGTTGCGGATTTTCAGTTTCCTCGGCTGCGGTGGAGACGGCGTCAAAACCGACATAGGCAAAGAATATCGACGCGGCCGCTCCGGCCATGCCGGTGATCCCGGTGGGCATGAACGGGGTGAAATGACTGGTGTTCATGACCGGAATGGCCAGGACGGCAAACAGCGTCAGGGCCATGACCTTGATCCCGACCAGAATGGCATTGGCGCGCGCGCTTTCGGTCGTGCCCAGAACAAGAAGCCAGGTAATCATGAGGATAATGACGACCGCGGGCAGATTGGCGTACCCGCCTGCCTGCGGGCTGTTGACCCATAGGGGGGATATGTCAACATGAAGCAGGTTCCGGACCAGTCCCACCATATACCCTGACCAGCTTGACGCCACGGCGGCCGCCCCGATGGCGTATTCCAGGATCAGCGCCCGCCCCACCATCCATGCCAGCCGTTCCCCCATTACGGCATAGGTATAGGTGTAGGCCGATCCCGCAGCCGGAACCATGGACGCCAGTTCGCAATAGCAGATCGCCGCACACATGCAGATGAAACCGGCAAGGATGAAACTGAGCATCATGCCCGGTCCTGCCTTCTGCGCGGCTTCGGATGTCAGCACGAAAATACCGGTGCCGATGATCCCGCCAATTCCCAGCATCGTAAGCTGGAACGCCCCAAGCGAACGGTTCAGCGACTTCTTTTTCGATGTCGCAATGATTGCGTCCAGCGATTTTACGCGATCAAACTTCATTCACCCGTTTTCCCCGTCCTGTCCCTGCCGGGCATTATACGCTGTCCCGCAGGGAGGAACCTATGGATAAACGCGATATGTGCAAGCATGGGACGGGCATGCCGCATGTATGCCGATGCGGGCGAGTGCAGGGCTGTTGCCCCGCCTGCCTGATCATGAAATGTGAATTGATCTGATGGCCCTCAGGGTGCTTGGCTTGCTTCGGGTGCAACAGGGCTGAAGATCTATCCTGATATGGAGTGTCCAAGCATAACCGCATGGCGTGTCGCCCGGCATCGGGCAAGGCATCAACTGCTGGAAAAGGGAGCGGTCTTCGCTGATCCGCTCGCGGTCCTGATCTCGGGCGGGGACAGTGCACAACCTGGTATGGAGGAAGACGCGCCGGGCGAGAAAAACTTCCGTCTCTTCATGGCCATTCGAAGCCGCATTGCAGAAGACAGGCTGGCGGCAGCCGTGCGGCGTGGCGTGCTGCAGGCCGTTGTGCTGGGGGCCGGCCTCGATACGCTTGGTCTGCGCAGCCCGCATGGAAAGGACGGCCTTACCGTGTTCGAGGTAGACAGGCCCGCCATGCAGGACTGGAAGCGCGGGCATATTGCACGGTTGGGGATTACGGCGCCGGATACCCTGACCTTCGTGGCCGCTGATTTCGAACGGGATGACCTGGGGGACTGTCTGGTCCATGCCGGGTTTGACCCGGACCGGCCTGCATTTTTTTCGTGGCTGGGCGTCGTGCCGTATCTGGGGCGCGACAGTATTGAAAAGATATTACGCTTCGTTGCGACCATACCTGATGCTGAAATTGTATTCGATTACGGGGAACCCGTTGAAAATTACGACGGGGACCGCAGGAAACTGATGGAAGAACGGGCGCATTTCGTGTCTTCCGTCGGTGAACCATGGCTGAGCCGCTTCACTCCCGCAGACATGCACGATATTCTGCGCAGGGCCGGATTCAATCATGTCACGGATTATGACCGTGCCGGCATTTCTGCATATTTTGGTTGGCCCGTGCGGCAGCCAACGTCCGGAGCAGGTCCGCATGTTATTGATGCATGCATGGATGGTTACGAAATGTAGATTTTATTTTTATTACGAATAATGGAATAAATTAAGAATAGAATGATAAATCATATAATTAAAAAAGTTTTTGGTGAATATTTTTCCAAAAATATTCAAAAAAAACCACCTTCCTGAAAAAACAGGCTCCCGGCAACATTTATTCCCAGACAGTATGTCAGCCCGTCATGCGTTCAAGGAAGTCAAACAGGCGCGGGTTATCCGAATGTGCCACATTGAACCTGAACCATTGCGAGGGCTGTTCATCCGGGCGGAACAGATGACCGGGCGCCAGCATGATGTCATATGAACAGGCGCGTTCCGCCAGGGCGCGCACATCCCTGTCGGTTCCAAACCGGGCCCAGGCGAACATGCCGCCGGCGGGGTGAAAGTAAAGCTGCATCCCCGCCTGTTCCAGACGGGAGCAGACGCGTGCCTGTGCCCGCATCAGGCTTTCACGCAGATTCGCCAGATGGGGACGGTACAGTCCGCTACTGACAATGTTATGGACAATTTCCTCATTCAGGGGGGCGGTGGTCAGGTTACTGGCCATTTTCTGCCGCAGGATCCGCTGCGCGGTATCCGGGGCGCAGGCGACATATCCCACACGTAGCCCCGGTCCGATGGTTTTGGAAAAGCTGCCGATATGGATAACCGCATTCAGTCCGCCCAGTTGCGACAGTGTCTGCTGCCCGTCCGGGGCAAGGTCCAGGAAGATGTCATCTTCAATTACGGTCACATCATGCTTCCGGGCAATGCGCAGGACATCACGCATGTTGCGTGCCGTACTGCAGGTGCCGGTGGGGTTGTGCAGGATGGAGGTCGTTATGAACAGGCGTGGCTGGTACCGGCGCACCATGCGCTCCAGCTGTTCGGGGCACGGACCGTCGCGCAGGCGCGGAATGCTGGCGATCTGCAGGCCCAGCGCCTGCAGGGCCGGGTAGAGATTGCAATACCCCGGATCTTCCACCAGTATCGTATCACCCCGCGTTGAAAGACAGCGCACCGTCAGTTCCAGTGCCTGGCTTGCCCCATGGGTCAGGATGATGCTACCTTCGGTGCAGGCAATGTCCCGGCGTGCCAGCATCTGGCGGATATTGTGCCGCAATCCGGCATGGCCGTAGGGGTTGCCGTATTCCAGCATGGCCGCCAGTTTCTGCGGCGACAGTCCCGTCAGCGCGCGCTGGGTGGCCGATGTGAACAGCATGTCGGATGGCAGCCACCCGCATCCCGCCTTGATCACCGGGGCTTCGTCCTCATATGCGTGCTGAAGCAGCCACATGGAATCAATGGAGCGTTGCAGCAGCGGCGTGCCGCGTTCCGGCCCTATGACAAAATATCCTCGCGTGCCCCGGCTTTCCACCAGTCCCGTGCTGGCCAGCCGCAGGTAGGTATTGGCGATGGTAATGGTGCTGACCCCGCATTGCCGCGCCATGCGCCGGATGGACGGCAGCCGTTCCCCCCGGCGCAGGACGCCGCTGCGGATGCGGTCTTCAAGATCCTGTCCGATCTGGCCGACAAGGGGCGTGTGGCTGCGTCGGTCCGGATTGCGGAAGGGGGGGGATGTCATGGAAAAGCCGGTGCCGATCAGTACAGTTTCACAACGCGTGGCCGGATTGTACATATACAGGGCGCGGGCCGGGACTTACGGTCATGAAATGAATCGTCCTCGCATCAGGGACTGGGGCGGATTTCAGTGCAGGATTGTAACATGGCTCAGGATTCAGAAAAAGCAGAACTCCTCCGGAACGAGCGCGAGGGGGTGTACTGGCAACCCTTTACCGCCAACCGCCATTTGCGGGCCAACATGCCCCCCCGTACGCTGGTCAGCGCCGAAGGGGCGTATTACACAACCAGCGAGGGGCACAGGCTGTTCGATACCCTGTCGGGCCTGTGGTGCACCCCGCTGGGGCACGCCCATCCGCGTATTGTCGAAGCCGTGCGCAGGCAGGCCGAAACGCTGGATTTCGCGCCAAGCTTCCAGTTGACCCATCCCGGCGCCATCTCGCTGGCTGAACGGATTGCCGACCTTGCCCCGCAGGGCATGGATCACGTCTTCTTCGCCAATTCCGGGTCTGAAGCGGTCGATACGGCGCTGAAGGTTGCACTGGGGTACCACCGTATCAAGGGGGCGGGAAACCGTTTCCGCATGATCGGGCGCGAACGCGGCTATCACGGTGTCGGCTTCGGTGGCATGTCGGTGGGGGGCATCGTGTCCAACCGCAAGATGTTCGCCGCCGGCATGATGCCGGGCGTCGACCATCTGCGTCATACCTATGAACCCGCGCACATGGCCTTTACCCGCGGGCAGCCGGCATGGGGCACCCACCGGGCGGAAGATCTTGTCCGGCTTGTAACGCTGCATGATGCCTCCACCATCGCTGCGGTCATTGTCGAACCGGTACAGGGATCGACCGGGGTGATCGTGCCGCCGGTCGGGTATCTGCAGCGCCTGCGTGAAATCTGCACGGCCAACGGCATCCTGCTGATCTTTGACGAAGTCATTACCGGCTTCGGCCGCATGGGCGAGAACTTTGGCGCCCAGCGTTTTGGCGTAACGCCGGATATCATTACCTTCGCCAAGGCCGTGACCAATGGCATCGTGCCGATGGGCGGGGTGATCGTCACGGACGAGATTTACAACACCTTCATGACCGGCCCGGAAAATGCCATCGAGTTCTGTCATGGTTATACATATTCCGGCCACCCCATGGCGGCGGCGGTGGGACATGTCGTGCTGGATGTCATGCGTGAGGAAGGGCTTGTCGCCCGGGTGCGCGAACTTGAACCCGTGCTGGAAGACGCCATCCATACCCTGAAAGACCTCGATACCATTGCCGACATCCGCAATATTGGCCTGACGGCGGCCATTGACCTCAAACCGGTGGACGGCAAACCGGGCGCGCGTGGGCAGGCCCTGTTTGAAGCCGCCCTGCGTGGCGGCCTGCTGCTGCGCGTGACGGGGGAGACGGTCTCCTTCGGGCCGCCGTTCATTTCCACCGCGCAGGAACTGCGTGACATGGTTTCGACACTTCGCCAGCTCATCATTCAGGTCGGCTGAGCCTCGACGTTCAGACAGGAACAAGGAAAACATCATGCCTTTGCTGCATTTTCACGTTGTAAAAGGACAGCGGAACCCGGTGGAACTGCGCGGGCTGCTCGACGCTGCGCATGACGCCATGCTGGAAGCGTTCAAGGTGCCTGCACGTGATCGCTATCAGCTGGTATCCGAACACGAACCCACCCATATGGTGATCGAGGATACGGGGCTGGACATTCCCCGCACGCCCAAGGTCGTGCTGCTGCAGGTGGTTTCGCGCCCGCGTGGCAAGGAACAGATTGCTGCGTTCTACAAGCTGCTGGCGGAAACGCTGCAGGCCCGCTGTGGCCTTGCGCCATCCGACCTGATGGTATCGGTTATTGAAAACCAGGATGAACACTGGAGCTTCGGTCTGGGCCGCGCGCAGTTCCTGACAGGCGAACTGCCGCTGCCGGGCGCGCCAGCCTGAATGCGTATGGCCGGGCTTTTATGGGAAAGCCCGGCTGTATCCTGCACCGCGTCGTGTCACCAGGCCACTCGGTTCTGTCTTTCATGAAGCGACATGTTCAATTGACCAGTTGATGAAATACGGGACGAATCAGCAGGCAGCCTTTTTTCAAGGTTTTCTGTAAAAGCTTCACCTGGAATTTTTGGCGCCAGCGTGAGGAAGTGCCTTGCCCGGCATGCTCTGGCGATTGGTTTACCCCACCGAATAAAAATTCCGGATTGGTCTGCCTCCAGAAATACCCGATGCCGTTCGGGATGGTTTCGTGGCAATGATGGCATATTGATTACGTCGGATCGTGAAACCTGCCTGAACTTTATCCATAACAGTCAGTCCGGGCGATCATCACGACATGAACGCAATTCCGGCGTTTGAAAAGACTGCAGGGTACGATCTTGTCCATAACGTCCGGACCATCCTTCCCCTGTAATCAAATGGCCTATCGTATCGCGGTCGATGCGCATGGAAAGCTGTTTGAAAATGAATCATTAATAAAAATAAATAAAAGTTTTTGGATGTCGCCTTTTTTAAGACGAGGCTTTCTTCAGCTTTTTGAAAAAAAGTTTTACCAAAAAAATTCAGTAGATTTACAGGACGCTTCGTAAGCCGTTTTTTGGGTGCTGTCGGGCATGTGGATGCGGCAGCATGGTATTCATGTCACAGGTAAATCTGCCCTCTACCGGTCCTTCTCGGTATTGGCGAGGTCTATATTTTTCTGTCGACTGCGACAGGTCATGCAGGGGAATCAGGCCTGTATCCCGAAATGGATGTGGTATTGATACACTAATGTGACAATTCGCCATTGTTTTGTCGTGGGCTGATATCAGTTTAGGCGGAGAGGAGTACGGTAATGAAGTATATGAAATCCCTGATGACGGCTTTTACCGTCATGGCGCTGGCCGCCGCACCGGTTTTTCCGCTGTCGTGCGCCCATGCGCAGCATGGTCCCGGTGGTGGTCCGGGTGGCGGGGGACATGGCGGTCCGGGTGGACCCGGCGGTGGTGGTCGTGGTGGTCCGGGCTTTGGTGGACCCGGCGGCGGTCGGGGTGGCCCGGGGTATGGTGGTCCCGGTGGCGGCCCCCGCGGCGGTGGCTGGGACAGGGGGCCGCGTGGTGGCGGCTGGGGTGGCCCGGGATGGTATGGTCCGCCGGGTTATTACGATGGTTATGGATACGGTTACGGTTATCCTGCTTACGGGTATCCTGGCTATTATGGCTATCCTTATGGTGGCTATGTGGGCGGTTGGGGCTGGGGTGGATGGTAACGCCCGTCCGCTGGTTGGGATTACGCGGCCGTTCGGCGGCGTAATGCCAGCCACAGGGCCACAAGCAGGCCCGTAATCGACAGGCTGGCGAACCATGTCAGTATGCCTGTCATTCCATCAGACCGGATTGCCAGCATCAATGCACAGGCAGGTGCGGCAACCCGGCCCATGATTGCCATGCACCGCCCGGGTGGCGTCAGCCGTGCAAACCGGTAACGGGCTGGCTGCAGCCGCACATGGCACGCAAATGCCAGCAGCCATAGCCCGCAGATGATCGCAAAGATCATGTTCCGTCATCCCCGCAGTTGACGCCGGACATACAGCGCCATGATGGCGGCAAGCACGCCCATCCCATCCATTCCGGCATGGATTGCCCACAGGCTGCGGACCGCATGGGGGCAGGTCACGATATCAAGCACCGGCAGGCCGCCCCCCAGCAATGCGATCATGACCAGTTGTGGCCGCCAGGCCGTATTCATGGATGTGCTGGTGGAATGAAGGGCGGCATGTCCGGCACATAAAATCCATGCACCAAAAAGAAGGCCGGTTTCCAGCCTGTCGCGTCCCGTCATGGTGGCGGGCAGCAGGCGGTTGCTCCACAGGAACACCAGTATGCTGATGGGCAGTCCAGTAACGGTCGTAATGGTCAGACCTTCACCAATGCGAAAACCGATCCGGTGCCCTGATGCGCGGCGGCGTTTCATGATGAACAGCACCAGTCCACTGGCAATGATGCCCGTGGCGCACAGTCCCGACAGGAAATACAGCCACCGCAACCCCAACGGGGCAAAGCGGGCATAATGCAGTCCATGCATGGCCTGTATGGTATGGGCAATCGGGCCGGGTGCTGTGGTCGTGCCCAGCAGGTGCCCGTCCGGCAGGCTGAAATCGGCGTGGTCGCGGGTCAGGAATGGTCCGGATGCATCGCTGGCGTACAGGCTCAGCCGGTCAGGAGAAAAAAGGATAAATCCGATCTCGCGACCGTGCAGGCTGCGGCGTGCCGTCGCCAGAAGGGGGGCGAGCGCGGGCAGCGGCGGCGGAGCGGCGTTGGTGACAGCCGGACCGGTCGCGGGCGTTTCCGGATTTTCCGGGGCGAACAGGTGTGTCAGCGGTGTTGCGGGCAGGATGAGGTTCGCGTTGACCACGGTGCCGGTGTAGATGATCATGAGCGTAAATGGCAGGAACAACACACCGACCAGCAGGTGGGCATCCAGCCATCCCCGCAGCCGCGCAGCGGACAGGCGCAGCATGACAATGTCCGGCACCAGCGCGCGCAGGTGTATGACAACGCCCGACACGATCGTGACAAGCAGGATGATGCCAAGAATATCGACAAGACGGGTGCCCGTCGTTCCGGCCAGCAGCGTGTAATGGAAAGTGAAGAAGAACGTGCCCCCCATGGTGGTACGTACCGTAATCGGTACACCACTGCGCGGGTCAAACAGTGTGCCGACAAACTTCTGCCCGTCGTAATGCAGCACATCAAGGGTGGGCGACCGGGGGGATGGCAGGGTCAGGAAAACCGATGATCCGCGCACCTGCTGTTCATGGATCAGGGCTGCCGCGGCATCCAGCGCGGTGTCCGTCAGGGGGGCGTTGGCCGGTACCTGATTTTCAGGCTGCATCCACCGTGTCATTTCCTCATCAAATACCGACAGGGTGCCCGTCATGAAAATACACGTCGCGATCAGGCCGACCAGAAAACCGGCCCAGGCATGTAGCCACCCCAGACGGGTACGCAGGGTTTCACGCATTACGAAACCAGTTCGACAAGGACTGCAAGGCCGCCACCCATGCAGACTGACAGCAGCCCCGCAGACGAACTGAAACATAGCACGATCAACACGGGCAGGCAGGCAAGGGCGATGATCTGGCCAAGCTGCATGGTGGCGGCGCTGGCTGATATGCTGGCAATGACCATGGAATGGGCAAGCGCGTAAGAAACCAGGCAGGCAGACAGAATGCCGCCCACCCGGTTGCGTGTCAGGCGCATCCTGTCCTGTGTCATATCGATCGCTACGGCTCCCTTCCGTTACGGCATCATAAATAAATGCGACGCATTTGCATTTGTGTCTATGCCATGGAAAGCCCTGTCGTGCGAAGGGATACGGGATATTTTTTATTATGAACCGTAACGCCATCCACACGTCGCCGCTGGTCGCACTGAATTCATGCCGGCGGTCAGCGTGACGACCATGCAGCAGGCCATCATGCCCCCCCGGCGGACGCCATTGCGCACCGGTGCCCGTGCGGGTGGTCTCGGGTCAGGGTGCCGTGGGGCGCGCAAGCCGATCGCCAGCGTATCGGTCGGGTGTGTAATTACGACAGGTGCGGCGTGCCTGTCCCGGAGTGGAGCGCACGCTGGCGTATGAGGCGGACCAGATTTTCCAGCGCTGTCATACCGTCAGGCCATAGCCCGACACGGGCGTGATTGCCAATGTGGCCAACCGCGCCAGCATCGATCAGTGTCGCCCCCCACCGGGCCGCAAGGTCACGGGCACGGGGCATGCTCAGCCATTCGTCATCCTGACTGGCCATAAGCACGGCGGGAAAAGGCAGCGGTGTTGCGGGCAGTGGCGCAAAACCGGCCACCCGTGTCGCTTCGGGACCGTGATGATGGTCGATATCCGCCGGTGCGACCAGAAATGCCCCCACGATACCCGCAGCCCCCTGTTCGATCGCCATGCGTACACCCAGTATGGCGCCAAGGCTGTGGGCAACAAGGATAACGGGCCGGTGGCAGGTCTGCACGGCGTGTTGCAGGCCCTGCACCCAGTCCGGATAATGGGGATGTGTCCAGTTGTCCTGCTGCACCCGCCGCACCGTTACCCCATGCATGCGGAAAAACAGTTCCCATTGTGACTGCCAGTGCTGCGGCCCCGACCCGTCCAGCCCTGGCACGATGACGACGTCAAAACCGGACAGGGCCTGTATCACTGTCGTCCCGGCGGGCATCCTGCCATCCGGGGCAGGCGGCATGTCGGATGGAACAACAGGCATTATGGCCGAAGGCATCTGCTCAGGATGCATATGCAGGGACATTGTCGTACTCCCGATATGGGGAAATCCAGTGTGGCCATGGGCCACCCGTTCATTGTTTTCTATGCAGCCCGCGGGGTCTGCTTCAGGGGTGGACAACCTGCACCAAGCCCATGCGCCACGCGGATGATGTCAGTGAAATCGCGTTCCGTTGCGACCGGGTGGATCAGTGTACTGCGCACTGTATTACCGGGGTCCACAATGAAGGCGGCATGTTCTTCCATGTCCCCGCCGCCCGGTCCGACGTCCACCGTGACACCCCGCCACAGCGCGGCAATATGGCCTGTTTCATCATGAACGATCGGGAAGTCCGGCACCTCTGCCGCCGCTCTTGTGGAGGGGAGGGGAATCACGCCCGCCAGAAGGGCAGGGGTCATGGGTGCAAGGCCCAGCAGGCGCACTGGCTGCGCACGCGTACGCGCCCATCGCAGCCCGGCCCGCAGGCTGTGCATGCTGTAATCCCCCGGGTGCGTCAGGACAATACGCCAGCATCCATGACCCCATGTATGGAAACGGATTGGCCCGATGCCTGTCTCGGTCATGAAATCCGGGGCTTTCCAGCCGGGGAAAATTGCCATTGCCTGTCTCCTGATGACGGGGGCGCCACGGGTGCGGGTCGGTGGTTCCATCATTCCTTATGTGGATTATATAATCACATCCAGAAAAATGTGCATATAAAAAATGTCATATAAAAATTTAACAAAAAGTTATGACACTTTGATCGTGAAAGCCTCCCGCCATGCGCACTGTGCAGCGGATGCGCATGGGGAGGAAGGTATGTCCCCCAATCGTTAAAAGGCATTCCTGCAGAAAGAATTCTTGTTTAATGGACTGTAAACATTAAAAATGTCTTCAAAATGTCATAAACAACGAAAATTAAATGATATATGTATAATACCACTGTCATAATGTTATTATGTGTTGACGCAGGGCGTCTGACGTGTATTGTTCCCGCTGAAATACATACCGCTCCCATCATGCAGGATGATTCCCCATGATCCAGCCAGCCATGCGAATGCGTTGCTCCGGTCGATGTCGCACCATCCCTGCCGCTCCCGTCATGCGGGCGGCCATTCCATAAAACAGCCGGCGGAAATCCTGCCGGAAACCGTCCGTGCGTCGCCACGGACATGCAAGGGCAGTTTTTTCAATGCTTGAATCCCGTATCATCGAAATCGACGGCACGTTCCTCGGCACCGTCATTCTGGAGGCGGACCGCCAGACGCGCCGCTTCTATGCCACGCATGACAGCGTGCGGGCATTCCATAACCGCACCCTGCACGGATCGGATGACGTGACCAGACAGGTCGCGCGCCTTTACCGCCGTTCCCATGTGGACAGGCACGATGCCACAGGCGGAAAATGACAATGCGCCGGATCACATGCAGTCATGGTGCCGCATGAAGGGCAGGACGAATGCCTGACAGCCCGGACGGATACGTTCCGTCCGGGCTGTTCTGTTGTGATCCTGTCATGGGGCAGGGGCCGACCCGGCCATCTGCGTCAGGCTGGCTGGCCTGCGGGCGGGGTCAGCCGGCCGGGGTTGGCTTTCCAGTCACGTAGCGCCTCCTCGCAATACGGCAGGACTTCAAACACCGCCATCATGCCCAGCGCCCCAAGGGCATAGGGCAGGCCAAGCGGTTCCCGCTTCAGCCGCGGCGGCGTGGAACGGATGACCCTGCGCCCCAGCAGGGCCTGTACCTGCGGCCAGTGCAGGACTGCGATCAGGGAAACGGCCATGAGCGGCACCATTTCAAGGAAGCTGTGGACATGCTGCTCCACCGGTTGCACCTCGCGCCGTGTCACGGCGTAGCTGACATCCCACATGGCTGTCGCTTCATGCACGAAAAATGATGCGATCATGAACGACAGGACCGGGACATCGATTTCCATGAACAGTCCGGCCAGAACCGGAAAGGCCGCTTCCCCCAGCATAAGCAGGTGCAGGCCACTTTCCTTCAGGCCCGTGGTATGTTCGATATCCGTCCGCCGGTGGCACCACCAGTCGGTCAGGCCGGAGACCAGCCAGATGGGTATGACAAAATACTGTATGACCCGGCGCGCGACATGGCGCGTGGCGTCGGTTTCGGCCTGTGCATTCTCGACGGGCCTGCTTTCCCGTGCGGCCGGTTCCTGCGGGGTTGGTGCGGGCGTCGTATCCACCCTGCGGCCACGCCACCATGCAATGAACCCTGCCCCCAGCGTCGCTGCTGCGGCGCAGAGCATGGAAGATGCATAACATTTGAGAAAAGTGCGGTTTTCCATCATGTCCTGTCTCCCGTCCTATTGGGGGGCGTGATGGGGGGCTGCCGCAAAAAGCGCCACAATGGCCGGACAGAACGCTTTCAGGTCGTGCGGATTGCGTGATGTGACCAGTGTGCCATCGCTCACCACCTCTTCATCCACCCAGTGCGCACCCGCATTGGTCAGGTCCGCGCGCAGGGATGGCCACGACGTCATCCGGTGCCCACGCACCCCGTTGGCATTGATCAGGGTCCATGGTCCGTGACAGATCGCGGCAATCGGTTTGCTGGCCTGGACGAATTCCCTGACAAAGCGCACGGCGTCCTCGTCCATGCGCAGGTGATCGGGACTGGTCGTGCCGCCGGGCAGGACCAGTCCGTCAAAGTTGCGTGCATGGGCCTGTGCCACCAGCATGTCGACCTGATAACGCTGGGTCGGGTTCACATCCGACTTCATGGCCTGGATATAACCATGGGTGGGGGAGACAAGGACCGTCTGCGCCCCGGCCTGCTGCAACGCGGCGACGGGTTCGGTCAGTTCCACTTCCTCCACCCCGTTGGTGGCAAGGATCGCAATGGTCCGGCCATCCAGGGGGGCACGGCGCGTGCCACCATGCCGTTCGGCATCGGGATGTGTCCGTGCATCATGCGCGGGCATGGCGCCGGATGTCGGTGGCATATTGTCCTGGGCGGGGACCGTATTGAACACATGGTTGGCCATGATCGTTCTCCATCGGCTGTAAAAGACTGGGGCGGAGGCATATTTTCTGCCAGCTTTCCGCACACAATCTGCTGGTGTCATAACGACTGGTTGTGGGGGATGTTCCAATCATTCTGTGCCAGCAGGCGGGTAGGTGATGTTCATCGGGAATGGGCCGGTCTGGTTGACAGCAATAAAAAACAGGAACGGCATGTATTCATTTCTGAAATACATGCCGTCCTGCCTGTCCGGGTCAGTTGCCGCACCATGCGGCATGGTTATTTTTTGGGTCCGGTCGAACGCCCCTGGGCGGGAGGGTCGCTGGCGGGAAAACTTTCATCAAGCGCTTCATCGCGCCCTTCGTCTTCCTGCTTTTCCTCAGGGGTCTGAGGCTTTTCCCTGTCAGGGTCGGGTCTGTCCTGCATGGCCGTGGTTCCTGTCCAGTATGAATGCCCACCAGCCTGATGGTAGCAGGCCCGGTTGCGAAGTGGGGGTGGCTGCGGATCGGGGGTATCGAACGGGAACGGGTCCTGCGGGCCGAGGGGCGGATAATCGCGCGGCAGGGGCGGCCCCGGTGGCGGCAGGGGGGCCTGTCCGAAGGTGTGGATGGAAGATGTAAACATGGCTGTTCTCATCTGGCTTACGTATGGGAAACATGGGGCTGCACCCTGTTTCCCTGCCGGTTGGACCGGGTATGTCAGTATTGTTTACTGTTCACCGCTATCGGCGGGGGACGGGGTCTTGTTACCGCCGCGGTTGCTACGACCATAACTGTCGTGCATGTGTTTGTGGTGGGTGGACCGGGTGGAGGTGTCGCTACTCGTCGGTGGCTGTGTGCCAGGCTGTTCATCGACAGTGCGCGGGTTGTTCCACAGCTTGTCGGAAGGTTCCACCCGCTGCCCGTTTGGTGCGGTTGCGGAAGGCGGGTTCCTGCCCACTTCGGATGCCGCGGAATCAGCCGTTGGCGCCGGGACTGTTTCCGTGCCGGTCTGTGCCACGGCCATGACTGGCACACTGGCGATAAATGCCGCCAGCAGGGCGGAATGCATTGTCTTTGTCATGGTATCGTCTGCTTTCATTCAGGTGAATGGACTGACCACAAAAGCATTCTTGGGTCGAAAGGTTGCATCCTGTTTGTCAGACCGGTGCGCGTTCGTGCATCCCTACCCATATGGCCAAATACATCATTTATGCCGGAATGGATGAATACATGGTCAGGCCAGTGATTGTTCTTGGTTTTCGTATTGACCCGACTTGTCCATGCAGGTCAGCGCGCCCCGTCAGGCAGCATGCCCGCCGTCACCGTTTTGATGACTGATCGGATCCGGGCGTTGCCGGTGCATCTTTCTCGGCGGCGTGTTCGTCGCATCCCGCCTGATCCTGGTGTCTGCCCTTGTGGCTTGTAGCCTCGACACGTTCATCATTGTCGCGGGTGGATTCCGGCTCGTCCTCGCCCGCGCGGGGCTGGCCGGTTGCCTTGTCACCGTTGCCCGGCGGCGGTGTGGCATGCCCCTCGGGCGCGTGAAGGGCATATGGGGTCTGTACGGAAACATGCGGTTGGTCGGGCATGGTCTTCCTCCGTTATGGGAATGGGGACGGTTCGTACCTGCGGCCCCGCATATGCATGTGAAGCAGTGCGGGGCCACGTGGTTGCCTGCCATGTTCTGGTTAACGGGGCATGGGCGGAATGGTTCTTGGCTTTTTCCCAATCCTTTCATGCGCGAATATTTCATGAATATGCATGTCGCCATGCTTCAGCCCGGCGGGGCGGGTTGCGGTCCCAATGTAATCTCCACGCTATGGGCCTGCCCGTCATCCACCATCTCGACCGTGCCGGTGGGGGGCAGGGGATTACCGTCGCATGTGGCATGGCGTATGCCGTGACACACATGGTCGGGGTTGTGAACGACAACGTGATAGGTTGCCGTGCGCCAGCGCACCGTGGCCGTGAACCCCGGCCATGCATCGGGGATGCAGGGGGTTATCAGCAGCTGCCTGTCCTGTACGCGCAGGCCGAGAATCGTCTCTGTCCCCACGCGTTGCATCCATCCCGCCGACCCGGTGTACCATGACCATCCCCCCCGGCCCACATGGGGCGGGCATGAATAGATGTCGGCCGCGACCACATAGGGTTCCAGCCTGTAACGCGCCACGTCCTCGCGGCTGGATGCGTGATTGATCGGGTTGAGGGTATGGAACAGGGCATGGGCGCGGTTTCCATCCCCCAGTGTCGCCATGGCCATGGTGGTCCACAGGGCGGCATGGGTGTACTGGCCGCCGTTTTCGCGTATGCCGGGCGGGTAGCTGCGGATGTAGCCCGGGTCCGGGCCAACGGCGTCAAATGGCGGGGTCAGGACAAGGACCAGCCCTTCGTCCGGGCGGACAAGCCGCGCCATGGCCGATCGCATGGCATGCTGCGCCCGTTCGGGCACGGCGACACCCGACAGCACGGACCATGACTGTGAAATGGCATCGATCTGGCATTCCGCGCTGGTGTGTGAGCCAAGCGGTGTGCCGTCATCAAAATAGGCGCGCAGGTACCAGTCGCCATCCCATGTCGCCTCCAGTGCCGTGGCAAGCGCGGCAGCATGGTCCTGCCACGCCTGCACGCGTGCATCATCCCCACGGGCACGTGCCAGCGGGATAAAGGTGGTCAGCGCGTCATGCAGGAACCACCCCAGCCACACGCTTTCGCCCCGTCCCTGTTCCCCCACGCGGTTCATGCCGTCATTCCAGTCCCCCGTGCCCATAAGCGGCAGGCCATGGCTGCCTGTCGCAAGGCTGTGGTCCAGCGCGCGGGCACAGTGTTCGAACAATGTGCCGCTGTGTCCGGAAATTGCGGGGATCATGAAGCGGTCATGTTCGGTAATTGGCAGCGGCGGGGCCTCCAGAAAGGGAATGCACTCATCCAGTACGCCCGTATCGCCCGTGGTGGTGACATAATGCGCCACGGTATGGGCCAGCCAGGCGCAGTCATCGGAAATATGGGTCCGCACGCCCGCCCCGGTATTGGGCAGCCACCAGTGCTGCACGTCTCCTTCGATAAACTGCCGTGACGCGGCCCGTAGCAGGTGCGCGCGTACCCGGTCCGGGCATGAAAGCGCCAGCGCCATGCCATCCTGCAACTGGTCACGGAACCCATATGCCCCGCTGGCCTGGTAAAATCCGGCCCGTGCCTGTACCCGGCTGGCCAGCGACTGGTACAGCAGCCAGCCATTGAGCATGATGTCCATCGTGCGGTCGGGGGTCTGGACCTGTATTGCGCCGGTTACCGTATCCCAATGGCGGTGGACCGCTTCCAGCACATGGTCGGGGCTTGTGGTACGGTACTGACCGATCAGGGCGCGGGCATGGTCCGTGTCCGTGCCTTCACCCAGCAGGAACACGATTTCCGCCCGTCCCCCCGGTGGCAGGGTCACCATTGTCTGTACCACGCCACACGGGTCCAGCCCGGCGCCGGTCGCCCCCTGCACGCCATTGGCATGGGCAAAGGCAAGGGGATCCGCCATCGTGCCATAGGGGCCGATGAAGGTGGCACGATCACCCGAACAGGCCGTCATGTATCCGCCGATATCGGCAAAGGCCGTGCGGTCCGCATATTCCGCATTCCAGCGGTTGCGCGCGAACAGCGCGCCGGTTTCCCCATCGCGTTCGGTCATGATGAAGGGGGCCGCAGTGCTGCGCGCCGGCCCCAGCACCCATTCCACATACGCGGTGACGGACAGGGTACGCGACCGGTCCGACTGGTTATGCAGCTGTATGCGCGTGATCTTGACCGGGTCCGATACCGGCACGTATTGCAGCAGGGAACTGGCCACCCCGTGCGCCACGCGGTCCAGGCGGGTATAACCGCGTCCATGACGGGTGAGATAGGTCGCTCCGGCATCGCGCCGGGTGGCGGCGGTGGGGCACCACAGGGTGCCGGTGTCCTCGTCGCGGAAATAGAAGACCTCCCCCGTATGGTCAGTGACCGGATCGTTCGACCACGGCGTGATCTGGTGTTCGCGGCTGTTGCCCGACCATGTATAGCCGCTGCCTTCGCCCGAGACCTGGAAGCCGAATGCGTCATTGGCGATCACGTTGATCCATGGCGCGGGCGTGGTCTGTCCGGGGCCAAGCACGATAACGTATTCCCGCCCGTTTTCGGCAAAGCCGCCATGGCCGTTGAAGAATTCCAGCGCGGGCACCGGTGGCACGGCAAATGCCGAAGGTTGCGGCGGGACGGGGGGTGGCGCGGGTGGGAAGGGGCGTGCACGCGGCCTTTCCCCCTGGTCAAGCTGTTCGGACAGGGTGTGATCCGCATCCAGCACGACACGCGCCACGGATATGATCAGATGGCGCACGGCGGGCGTAATCAGGTCGGCGCGCAACACGCGCACGGACCCTGTGGCCCCTGCCGCGCGGGGGCTGGCGCGGACAAGCTGGTCAAGCGATACCTGCAGGTCCTGCAGATAGGACGACGGGTGTTCGTTCAGGATGACAAGATCCACCGCCAGTTGCTTGAGCCGGAAATATTCCTGCGCCAGCAGCAGGATGCGGACGATATCCGTGGCGGAATTTTCGCGTACGCGCAGCACGACAATCGGCAGGTCGCCCGAAATGCCCTGTTCCCACAGCAGGGGCTGCGCACCCGCCCCATGCGCGATGTCCACCGGGCTGGCGCGCAGGGCGCGGGTGGCGAACACGATATGCCCCGCCAGCCGCTGGAACAGGTCCGCCTGCGATGGGGACATGTCCAGATGGCGCAACTGCACCTGCGCCTGTGTCCATGCCAGCGTGCGTGCGCGTTCGAACGCGGCATGGTCCTGATGGGTGTCGATCAGGTCCAGCAGGGCCGCGCGGCTGGGGGCAACCATGGTCCAGAAGGCGACGCGCGCCACCGCGCCAGGACGGACGGACACCCGTGCCCGGATGGAAAAGACAGCGTCCAGCACCGTGCCGGTCGTGCCCGACAGGGGGGCGCGGGTGGCCATGGCGGCGGGCTGGTGTGCGTCATGCCTGCGACCGATGAAGCGGGCGCGATCCGTTTCAATCTCGATCGGGGCATCGCACAGCGCCAGATGGGCCACCCATATCTCCGGCTCGTCACCGGTGCGCCGGCGCCGTGTTGCAATCAGGGCGCGTGACTGGGGGATATGCTCCGTCTGTACGAACAGTTTCGTAAAGGCCGGGTGCGCCAGGTCGGCGTTCTGCGCCAGCAGCGCCAGTTCGGCATATGACGTGATGTCCAGGTCCAGCGTCTCGCTGCCTGCGTTAAAGACCGAGACCTGACGTACTTCCGCATCATTTTCCGCCGAAACCAGCACATCCAGCGTAGTGGTGACGGTTCCGTCGCGACGCGCGAATTCAGCACGGTCTTCATGAAAGACCACGGCGTATTCATCGGGCGGGCTGTCGGTCGGCTGTATCCCGGCGGACCACAAGCGGCCTGTCCTGCGGTTACGGATATAAAGGTACTGACCATATTCATCGCGCGTCGCATCCTCGCGCCAGCGCGTGATCGCCTGCCCCTGCCACCGGCTGTAGCCCGATCCCGCCGCCGTCAGCATGACCGTGTACCGCCCGTTGGACAGCAGGTGCGTGACCGGTCCCCCCATGTCGGCACGGTCCACGTAACGCCCTGCGGGTGTTGCTATGGCATGAACGGGGGTATGGGTATCGTCCTCGGACGGCAGGGGACGGGCGACGGCGCCGGTGCGGGGGGCACGTTCCTGCAGCAGCAGCTCGGCCGAGGCAATGACCGGGTCATCATGAAACCGTGCGCGCATGACGCCATTCATGATCGCATCGGCCACCGCAAGGATGGACATGCCCTGATGATGGGCCATGTAGGCGCGGATGATCGCGACGCGTTGGCTGTCGGGCACGCGGTCGGGCGTGTAATCCAGTGCTTCATACAGGCCATACCGGCCCAGCGCCCCGGTTCTTTCCAGCGTATGCAGGTTGGCCACCGCTTTCTGCGGGTCGATCATGGCGGCCAGCATGGTGGCGTAGGGGGCGACCACCGTGTCCATTCCCAGCCCGCGTTTCAGCCCCAGTCCGGGAATGCCGAAATTGGAGTACTGATAGGTGTAGTCAAGATCGCGCGCGTTATAGGCGGATTCCGATATGCCCCATGGGATGTCACGATCCTGCCCATAGGCGATCTGGCGCTGCACGATCAGCTTGTTGGTCTGTTCCAGCAGGCTGCCCATGGGCGCGCGCATGACCAGTGACGGCATGAGGTACTCGAACATGGACCCCGACCACGATACCAGTGCCGCCCCGCTGCCCACGGGCGTGATGGACCGGCCAAGGCGGAACCAGTCATGGGCGGGCATGTCGCCCTTGGCGATGGCGAAGAACACCGCCAGCCGCGCTTCGGACGCCAGCAGGTCGTAGCAGTTGGCGTCCTGCGTATCCTCGCCCACCAGATAGCCGATGGACAGCAGCTTGCGTGACGGGTTGCACAGAAAGGCAAAATCCATGTCCTGCGCCATGCGCCGCGCCGTCTGCGCCACGGTTTCCAGCCGTGAGCCGAGCGTGGCGTACAGGTCCGTATCCAGATCCCGCAGGTGGCTTTCCAGCGTGCGCAGGGGGGCTGATATCCAGAACGTACGCTCGTCCACCGTATCTTCATCATGGCCCGGTGGCAGGGGCGTCAGGGCCGCCACGTGGTCCATGACCGCTTCCGCCTGTTGACGCAGGGCCGACAGCTGTGTTGCCGAACGGTTGGCGTCTGCGGACAGGACGGCGTTCTTCAGTCCTGTCAGCAGGCGCAGCAGCTGGCGTTCCGCAGGCGTGTGGCTGATGCGCGTGCCATTACGGAATGTCAGGTCGGTAATCGCGATGTTCAGCGCATCCGTCACCCCCTCGCGCCATGTGGCGAATTCAGGACCGTTTTCCCGCCATCGCTGGCACGTGCTGGACAGCGTGACGAGGTGACCGGCAAGGTTGCCGCTGTCGACACTGGAAATATAGACCGGGTCAAGCGGGCGGAGGTCATCGGTGGCATACCAGTTGTAGAAATGCCCACGGTAGCGCGGCATGGTCTCCAGCGTGGCGAAGGTTGCCTCCAGCCGGGCCACGGCATCGGCCAGACCGATCCAGCCGAAATCCCGCGCACTGGCGCAGCACAGCAGGTACAGCCCGATATTGGTGGGCGATGTGCGCCGGGCCAGAACGGGGGCGGGATCTTCCTGAAAATTGTCCGGCGGCAGCATGTGGTCCGCAGGCGTGGTAAAGGTTTCGAAAAAGCGCCACGTGCGGCGCGCGACCATGCGCAGGATACGCGTATCGGTGCGCGAGGGCCGTGAACGCGCGGAAATGACCGGCGTGCGGCTGGCCCACATCGCCACGGCGGGCGACAGGCACCACAGCGTGGCAACCGGTACGGACGCGAACAGGTTCCACGGTGCCCATATGGCCGTGGCCATGACACATCCCCACCCCAGCAGCGGAGCCGTGAACATCCGCCCGTAATATCCCCCAAGGCCCGAGCGCATGAGCCCCGCGATCTGGGCTGCAGGCACCCATTGCAGCAGATGGCGGCGCGTGACCAGGACGCGGACCAGCGTGCGCGTTATCGCATCCGTCATGAGTACGGACTGATGGGCGAGGAAGGTGATGGTCAGAAAGGTCATGACCGCCGCCTCGGCGCTCTGCGTGCCGATGACGTTGAGGTAACTGCGCAGCGTGATCCATTCCCGCCGGGGCACGATATCGGGCAGGACCGGCAGGAACGCAGGCAGCGCCAGCGCCGCCAACATGAAGGTCGTCCAGATCAGGGCGGCATGGAACGGCAGGAACCACCCCGCCACAAGGCTTGCCAGCGCCAGTGGCATGCACATCGTGCGGCGCAGGTTATCGAGCATTTTCCACCGCGCGATGCCAGACAGCCGCGCCCGTGCCGGCACGCTGAGCGGCGGCAGGCTGGATACGATCCATGGCAGCAGCTGCCAGTCGCCACGTGTCCAGCGGTGCAGCCGCTGGGCCGCGACAAGGTAGTCGGTGGGGAATTCCTCGACCACCTCGATATCTGTCACCAGCCCGGCCCGGGCGAAAATTCCTTCGAACAGGTCATGGCTGAGCATGGTGGATTCAGGCACCCGCCGGGCGAGGGCGGCCTCGAACGCGTCGATGTCGTATATGCCCTTGCCTGCATAGGACCCTTCGCCAAACATGTCCTGATACAGGTCGGACACGGCGGCGGAATAGGCGTCGATGCCGCTGGCGCTGGCGAAAATGCGCTGGAACAGCGTGCTCTGGTGGCCTACGGGCAGCGATGGCGTCACCCGTGGCTGCAGGATGGCGTAGCCTTCATGCACCCGTCCGGATACGGGATCGAAACGTGGCGCATTGAGGGGATGGGCCATCTTGCCAATCAGGCGGCACACGGTTTCCAGCGGCAGGCGCGTATCGGCATCGAGGGTGATGACATAGCGTATGCCTGCAGGCAGGGCATGTCCGGGGGGCAGGAAGGTGGTATCGGTCGCCCCGCGCAGCAGGCGGTTAAGTTCATGCAGCTTGCCGCGCTTGCGTTCCCACCCCATCCAGACCCGTTCGCTTTCGCACCAGACCCGCCTGCGGTGCAGCAGGTAAAAACGCATGTCCTGCGCGCCTGCGCCATATTTCCGGTTCAGCCTGTCAATCCCCGCGCGTGCCAGTGCCAGCAGGTGCTGGTCATCGGGGGCGTCGGCGCTGTCATGGTCGGTCCAGTCGGTCAGGAGCGCGAAGTGAACCGTGTCGTCACGCACGCTCAGGTAATGGACCTCCAGCCGCGCGACCAGTTCGTCCACGGTCTTTTCCGTTGTCAGCAACGCGGGCACGACCAGCATGGTGCGCAGATGGGCAGGAATGCCGTGCAGGAATTCCAGGCCCGGCAGGGTGGTGGCGTGTACCGCCTCCAGCGCCAGGCGGTTGACGCAGGCGACCGCCGCCTCCGAAACCGGAATAAAGGCAAGTATTGGCAGGGCCCATGCGACCTCCATGCCGGCCCGATGGACCAGCCACACCGGGATGGCGATGAACAGCAGCGTAAGCAGCGTGACCACGATGCTGTAGGCCGTGATCCCGTAGGCGCAGAAGGACCGGACCAGACGGCGCGACAGTGTGGGCCGGAACCCGATGGCCGCCTCCAGCGTCGATCGTCCCGCCATGAGCAGATAATAGCCCGGATCGCAACGCCGGGGATCATCCGCGCCCCTGTCGCGTGCTGCATGCGCCATGGCCACGGCCTGCCTGGCTATATCCATTTCGCTGTGGCGGCAGCCACGGGCCAGATCCTCTATGGCCTTGCGGTACAGGTCGCGGCTGGCAAAATCCGCCTGTGTAAAACTGTCAAGGTCGGCAAAAAGCCGGTCAATCAGGCTGACCCGTTCAAATGCTTCGGTCCAGTCGAAACCGGCGATCAGCCGCAGGCTGGTGATGATGTTGCGTATGGTGGCGTTGAACGTCCCCTGTTCATGCAGATCGTCATGCACCGCGTCGTCAATGGTGGTGTGCCGGTCCGCCATACGCTGTTCCAGCCAGACAAGGGCAGGGTCCTTTTCCGGATCCAGCCCGCGCGAACGGTGGACAAGCTGCGCGGTGAACGCGTTATTGAGGATACGGGGGTCAACCGCCGCCAGGAAACCCGCCATGGCCGCCTGTGTGCCCTTGCGGTAGGCGGCCAGCTGGTCGGCCAGCTGGTCAGCGGCGCGCCTGCTGGCGTTATTGTCCATGATCGCGCCGACGACACGGCGCAGGTTTTCAATCAGCACGATCCGCAACGTGATCGGGACCGCCCACAGTTCCCCGATCGTAAGCGGCGTGACACTCTGATAAGCCTGCAGGTAGTTGTACAGGATTTCAGGCTGCAGGTTGCTGTCGGTATGGGCGACAAGCGCCCATGTCACGCCAAATACCCGCGGCAACCCGGCAAACGGGCCATTGGCCAGCTTGGGCAGGCGCGCGTAATAACTGGCGGGCAGGTCGAGATCCGTTTCACGTATCTGCATGTCCACCAGCGCGTAATTGTCCGCCAGCCACTGGGCCGCAGGCGTAAGCTGTTTCCCGTTCTGGATATCCTGCGCGATCCGCACGTCGGCTGCGCGCAGGAACGCCCCGTTTTCCGCCAGCCGCCGCGACAGGGGGCGACCGTGTGTGCGGGCATGTCCGTCGGGGGCGACGGTCTGGGCCGCGGCAAGGCTGCGCGCGTGGGCTTCCAGCCGTTCCATGCCGAAAATCTCGCTTTTCAGCGGGGCGAAGTCATCTTCCCACGTGGGCGGCGGCACGCGACCGAACAGGCGCGCAAGCCATGGGTGTCGTGTTGACCGGACTGCAGGCTCGGGCTGTGGGAGGGTGGTGGTGGTCCCGTCCATTTTCTAGCTCCAGTTGCAGGCACGTGCCGGCCTGTGGACAGGCTGCTGCCCGTGCGGGCGTTTATTTCCGGAAAAGGCTTTTCCTTGGCTGCGGGGCGTGGGGTACGGACCCGCGCAGTATCGTCGGTGGCGTCCCGTCAGGTGGATGGGGGGCTGTGTCCCCACCTGTTTTCGGGGCATGGTCCGGTGTTGCGGGCATGGCTGTCGGCTGTGTCCTGTCGGACGGTGTGGTCTGTCCCGGCGGCGCGGGTTTGTGGGATGCACCCATCCTCTGTTCTCCTCTGTGTCCGGGGATAAAGGGGTGGTGGTGGATCAGGCCTGCGGAATATTGCGGTCAGTGCGTGTGACCTGATTGCCGCAGGCTTGGCCAGAACGTGCCCATCGGGCCTGCGTTGCATATATTTTACTGGCGTTTTATTTGAACTGAAAAATATCCGTCTGGATATATGACATAAAAAGTCAGAAAAACTGTTTTCCTGAACAGGAACGTCATGGGAACTGTTTCAGGCAATACTGAATACCAAGACATGAAACCCGCCGTTTTGTTGTGGCGTATGGGGCGGGCGCATATCATGCGGGGCTGCAGCGCACGCGCATGGCCGTCCGTCGCGCGGCGCGAAAACCGTTCGGGCTGTATTTTATTATGTGAATACGTCCCGTCAGCATGTCCGCGGGTGGCACTGTCCCTGCCATGGCGCGTTATTGCCTGGGGTCATGATGGACAGGCCCGGCAATCTGACAGGTAGGGCGCGCATGTCCAACGTAGGGCGGTTTGAATTCATCCTGCTGCTGATTGTCCTGATCGTGGGATTGGAACTGGTGGCGCGCAAGCTGCGCCTGCCGCCGGCAGCGGCGCTGGTGCTGGGGGGCATCGCCATTGCGCTGGTGCCCGGCGTGCCGGTGATCGGGATTGATCCCGACCTGGTGCTGATCGTGTTCCTGCCGCCGCTTCTGCTGGCGGGGGCATATTTTTCCGTCTGGCATGCATTCCGGACGCACCTGCTGGGGATATTGCAGCTGGCGGTGGGCGGGGTCGCGTTCACCACGCTGGCGGTGGCGGCCGCGACACGGTGGCTGATCCCGTCCATGCCGTGGGCGGCCTGCGCCGCGCTGGGGGCGATCGTGGCCCCGCCCGATGCCGTGGCGGCGAAGGCGGTGCTCAAGCATGTGCCCCTGCCGGAACGGATGACGACCCTGCTGGAAGGAGAAAGCCTGCTGGATGACGCCGCCAGCCTTGTCATCTACCGCTTTGCCACCCTTGCGGTGCTGACCGGCAGTTTCCGGCCCGTCCATGCCATGGTCACGTTTTTTTTCCTGGCGCTGGGCGGTCTGGTGCTGGGGGGTGTGCTGGCATGGGTGTGGATCCGGCTGCTGACGCGTGTGCGGGACCGGATACTCAGCATCACCATGACGCTGCTGCTGCCGTGGGTGGCCTATATCGGGGGGGAACAGGTTGGTGTTTCAGGGGTCATTACCACCGTTGTGGCGGGCCTGGTGCTGGGTTGGCGGCAGCATGACGTTTTCAGTGCCGATGAACGCCTGCGCTGGGCTGCGGTGTGGGAAGTGCTGGTGTTCGTGCTGGAATCCCTTGTGTTCGTGCTGATCGGCATTTCGCTGCATGCCATCGTACTGCGGCATATGGGCACGGCATGGGTGGCGCAGGACGTGGTCCTGCCGGTGGCTGGCATCGTGATGGTGGTGCTGGTGTCGCGTTTTGTCTGGATGCTGCTGACCGAAGGGGGGCGTGTCGCATTCCTGCCGCGTGGCAGACGGCCGGGCTGGCGGGGGTTTTCCAGCTTTGTCGCCATTATGGGATGGTGCGGCATGCGCGGTGTGGTCAGTCTGGCGATCGTGCTGGCCCTGCCACCGGAAATGCCCAACCGCGACATCATGCAGATCGCGACTTTCGTGGTCATTCTGGTCACTGTTCTGGGGCAGGGCACGACCATTGGCTGGGTCATCCGCATGACGGGGGGCGAACCCGCGCACCCACGCGGTCAGCGCCATCACCTGTCCGTATCGCAGGCCCGCGCGCTGATCGCCCGCTCGCAGGAACACGCCATGCGGCAGCTGGCCTATGCCCCGGATGGGCAGATCGTCCATTCCCGCCTGCTGGAACAGTACGCCTATCGCGCGGAACTGGCGGAACGTTTCAGCCACGAGCAGCAGGCGCTGCAGGGGCGCAAGGACGCGCATTACAAGGCGCTTCTGGCAACCATAGACGCGGGTCGCGCGGAACTGCTGCGCCTGCACCGCAGCGGGGAAATCCATGACGCCGTCCTGCACCAGCTTGAGCATGAACTGGACCTGCAGCAGATGACAGCGGAAGGCGGCCTGATCTGACCCTGGCCTACCCGATGGCCTGTGTCATCACGTTATCCAGCCAGTCGGCAAAGACCTGCAGGCGACGCGACAGGTGCTTGCGGTGGGGATAGAGCAGCGTCATGGGCATGGGTTCCGGGCGGTACCGGGGCATGACCTCCACCAGTTCACCGGCCGCTATATGGTGACGCACGTCATAGGCCGGAACCTGAATCAGCCCCAGCCCCGCAAGGCAGCAGGCCACCAGGGCCTCTGCGCTGTTGACGCTGATCCGGCCGGGCAGGTCCATGCTCCGGGTCCGCTCACCCTCCATCCATTCCCATTCCTCCACCCGCCCGGTGGAGGGGGAGGTATAATGCACCGCCTCGTGCGTCCGCAGGTCAGCAGGGCTGTGGGGCGTGCCGTGACGGGCAAGGTACGCGGGACTGGCCACGCTGATGATGTCCAGTTCCCCCATCCGGCGCGCGATCAGGCCGGAATCGGTCAGGGGACCGACACGCAGCACGCAGTCGATCCCGTCCTCGATCAGGTTGATGGCGCGGTCGGTTACGCCCAGTTCGATCCGGATTTCGGGATAACGGTCCATAAACGCGGGCAGTGCCGGGGCAACCAGCAGCCGCCCGATCCGTCCGGGCATGTCCACACGCAGCAGACCGCGCGGATTGCTGCGATCATGACGGAACAGGGCCTCGGCTTCCGCCACATCCGCCACCAGGCGCACGCAGTGTTCATAAAACGCCACGCCATCAGGCATCGGCGCGACGGAGCGTGTGGTTCGTGCCAGAAGCCGCGTGCCCAGCCGGGATTCAAGTTCCTGTATGGCGGTGGATACCGTGGAGCGTGGCATGTTGAGCGTCGCCGCCGCGCGCGTGAAGTTGCCGGTTTCCACCACGCGGGCAAAAATGCGGAAAAGATCGATACGGTCCACGGCTGTCACCGTCAGGTTGCTGTTTGTTCGTCTTTTCTGACATGTGTTGTCAGAAAAGGGAACTTTATGCCTCAATCCCAACTGATAACCTGTCACCATGAACAGCGCGGCACCCGTCCGCGCACCATGAATGGAGGTTGGATATGGCTGATCATAGCATCAAGGGTAAAACCGTCCTGATCGCGGGCGGTGCAAAGAACCTCGGCGGTCTGATCGCCCGTGACCTTGCGGCACATGGCGCGAAGGCCATTGCCATCCATTACAACAGCGAGGCCACACGGCCCGAGGCGGAAAAAACCCTTGCCGACCTGAAGGCCGCAGGCGTGAATGCCGTCGCGTTCCAGGCCGACCTGACGCGCGATGGCGCCGTGGCCGGGCTGTTTGCCGACACGACAAAGGCCATCGGCCGTCCCGATATCGCGATCAACACGGTGGGCAAGGTACTGAAAAAGCCGATTGCCGATACAAGCGAAGCCGAATTTGATTCCATGTTCGCGATCAATACGCGTGTTGCGTATTTCTTTATCAAGGAAGCGGGCATCCACCTCAATGACCATGGCAAGCTGCTGACGATCGTCACATCGCTGCTTGGGGCCTATACGCCGTTCTATTCAACCTATGCCGGGTCCAAGGCGGCGGTGGAACACTTCACACGTGCCGCGTCCAAGGAATATGGCGCGCGTGGCATATCGGTCAACGCCATCGGGCCGGGACCGATGGACACGCCTTTCTTCTATGGGCAGGAAGCGCCTGAAGCCGTGGCCTATCACAAATCGGCCGCAGCCCTGTCGCCATTCAGCCGGACCGGCCTGACTGAAATCGAGGACATCGCCCCCCATGTCCGCTTTATCGTTTCCGAAGGGTGGTGGATGACCGGCCAGACCATTCTGGTCAATGGCGGTTACACCACGAAATAAGGTCAGCAGTTTCCACAGGTGCCCCCGCCGTGATCCCCACGCGTGTCTGTCCTGACCTTACCCAACGGTCCTGCATGGCCATGGGTAAGGGGACGGGTCAATGCGCGTGGGGTGCGGGTGTATTTAAAGGGCGTGCCGTGACAGGAGGGCTTTTTCAAAAAGCTTCAGAAGCTGCCGCCTTTTTTTAAGGGCAGCAGCCAGAAACTTCTGTTTTCTATTGGTAGCCTGCGGCCTGCAGTTCAAAAAGTTCCGCATACCGACCGCCCTGCGCCAGAAGGTCTTCATGCGTGCCGGCCTGCAGGATCCTGCCATGTTCCAGAACGACAATCCGGTCTGCCGTGCGCACGGTGGAAAAGCGGTGTGAAATCACCAGCGCCGCCTTGCCGCGCCGCAATGCGCGCAGGCGTTCGAACACGTCTGATTCCGCCCGCGCGTCGAGTGCCGCGGTCGGTTCATCAAGGATCAGCAGGTCCGCATCACGCATATAGGCACGTGAAATGGCGATTTTCTGCCATTCACCCCCGGATAGTTCGCGGCCTTTCGCCACGCGCTTGCCCAATGGCTGGTCATACCCCATGGGCAGTTTGCCCACCACATCATCTGCCAGCCCTTCATGCGCGGCCGCTTTAATGCGTTGCGTGTCCGACAGGGCGTCGATTCGGCCTACGGCGATATTTTCCGATGCGGTCAGGCTGTAGCGGACAAAATCCTGGAATATGACGCCGATATGCGCGCGCAGGTCCGTCAGGTCCATATCGCCCAGGGGCACGCCATCCACCGTGATCTGCCCTTCATCAGGGTCATACAGCCGGGTCAGCAGCTTGACGATGGTTGTCTTGCCCGCCCCGTTTTCCCCCACCAGCGCCACCGTTTCCCCCGCGCCGATGGACAGATCCAGGTGCCGTATGGCCCACTGGTCCGTGCCGGGATAACGGAAACCGACATTTTCAAACCGGATGCCCTGCCGGATGGGGGACGGAAAGGGCAGCGCGCGTGGCGGTGAGATGATGGCCGGGCGGAGGTCAAGGAAGGCAAAGAAATCATTGAGGTACTGCGCCTGGCTGGCAGTCTGGGTAATGCCCAGCAGCAGGCTGGACAGGACCGAATGCAGCCGCAGGAACGACCCCGACAGGAATGTCAGGTCCCCAACCGAAAACCGGCCACGAACCGTATCCCACACAATGACCAGATAGACCCCGTAATAGGCAACCGACCCGATGGCTGCGAAGGCGCCGCTCCATACAAAGCGGCGCAGGGCCAGCCTGCGGTTCTGTTCCAGCACGGTGCTGGCCGCGGTCCGGAAACGCCCCACCAGAAAATCCCCCAGCCCGAACAGCTTGAGCTCCTTGGCATGTTCCGCGCTGGCACCGACATAGCGCAGGTATTCCATTTCACGGCGTTCTGCCGTCTTGGCGCGGATAAGCCGGTAGCCTTCGGCATTGAACCGCGCTTCCCCTGCCGCCGAGGGCAGGAGGGCGACCGCCAGAACCACCACCATCCACGGTGCGAACGCCACGACGCCAATCGCAAGCGTCAGCGCGGTCACAGCAGTCTGGGCAATGTTGAACAGTTGCACCAGCAGGTTATTGCGCCCCGATGCCTGACGCCGCGCGCGTTCCAGCAGGTCCTGTAACGTGCTGGATTCAAACTGCTGCAGATCCAGCGTGGCCGAATGGGCCATCAGCGCGAGACTGACGGAGTTGATGTAGCGTTCGTTCAGCAGCCCATCGACCAGCACGATCGCGCGTGAGGTCAGGTCCGACAGGATGATGAGAGCGAATTCCAGCCCGATCCATTCTTCCAGCCGGGTGGCCGGACCATGCAGCACCCAGTCCAGCATGGTCCCCGACGCCGGGGCATGGGCGCTGGTGCGAATGACCTCATCGACAATCAGCTTGCCGACATACAGCGCCAGTGGCGGCTGGATGGCTTGCACCAGCCGCAGCGTGATGCTGGCCAATGTCAGGGCGGGGCTGCAGTTCCATATCTGGCGGAACATGCGGGGCACATGCCCGTACACCCCGAAACGGGCGCCCAGGCGCATCCGCCATGAGGGGAGGGGATCACGGTCCGATGTTTCAGGGGCTGCGTTCAATCAGAAAATCTCCAGCAGGGAAGGGCGGCGGGGCAGGTGACAAAAGCAGGGCGACAGCCCGTCTCTCATCACGACTGGCCCAGTATTTCCGCTGTGGCGCGGTCGAGGATGGCGGCAATGCGGCGGGATTCTTCCGCCGTGCATCCACGCTTGTGGCGCAGGGCGTGCCTGATCGCATGGCGTGCTTCATGCAGTTCGTCGGTCTCGGAACCACAGTTGTCGTCAACCCCGGCGAACGCATCGCGCACGTCCGCCATGCGGCCACCGATACGCGCCAGTGTGCGCAGGATACTGTCAGCCTGTTCGCGCCGGGCCGCCAGATGGGCACGGCCCGTTTCCGTCAGGGTATAGCACTTACGGTTGCCATCACGGCTGGCGGCGGCGTGGCCGGCTTCATCCAGATAGGTCAGGGCCGGATAGATCATGCCGGGGCTGGGTGCATAAAACCCGCCCGAGCGGTCTCCCAGTTGCCGGATCAGGTCATAGCCATGCGCCGGCTGTTCTGCCAGCAGGGCAAGCAGCACAAGCTGCAGGTCTTTCGAACCGAGCTTTCGCCCCGCCGGGAAATCTCCCCGGCCCAGACCACGTTCAAATCCGCCACGCGACCGCCGGCCCGCCCCATGCCGTCGCCCGCCATGCCTGTGGGCATCGGGGGCGGAATGGGGCGGGTGGGCAGACATATTATCTTCGGTCATATCGTAAGATATATACTATCTTACGATATATTCAATGGAAGCCATCCGTGAACATGCCCGGTCCATAACCGGGTGGCTGTCCCCTGTTTTCCCCTGCCTGGGAAAGAGTGGGCCAGCCGTCCGGGCGCAATGCTTCGGGCTTATGCCTTCGTGTCATCCCCCGGCGGGGCGTCATGCCGCGCGCCGGGGCGCGGCAGGCCCAGATGGTGCGTGCCCTGCCGTGCCGCAAGCTGGATCTGGCGCTCACGTTCCGCATACCGCCTGCGCTGGGCTTCGGTGCGCTGGTCGGCGCAATGGGGGCAGCTTACGCCGTCCACATAATGCGGGCTGGCGCGGTCCGCTTCGCTCAGGGGGGTACGACAGGCGTGGCATATGTCGAATGTACCCGGTTTCAGCCCGTGACCCACGCTGACGCGCTGATCGAATACGAAGCATTCCCCGTCCCACAGGCTTTGATCCTCTGGCACGGTTTCCAGATATTTCAGGATGCCGCCCTGCAGGTGGAACACATCCTCGATCCCTTCCGCACGGACGAAGGCGGTTGCCTTTTCACAGCGTATGCCGCCGGTGCAGAACATCGCGATCCGGGGCGTGCGCCCCTGCGCCAGCAGGTCGCGCCGCCGGTCACGGAACCATTGTGGAAATTCGCGGAATGTGCGGGTGCCCGGATCAATGGCACCCCGGAAGGTGCCGATTGCGACCTCGTAATCATTGCGCGTGTCGATCACGATGGTATCGGGATCGGAAATCAGGGTGTTCCATTCATTGGGTGCTACGTAGTGGCCGACATCGCGGCGGGGATCCAGCCCTTCCATGCCCATGGTCACGATTTCACGCTTTATGCGCACCTTCATGCGGTGGAACGGCAGGGCGGGCGCACGGGAAAACTTGACGTCCAGATCCGCGCAGCCGGGCAGGGCACGGATGATGTCAAGGATGCGGGCAATCGCGTCATCCGTCCCGGCAATGGTGCCGTTTATGCCTTCATGCGCCACCAGCAGGATGCCCCGAATGCCCAGTGCGTGGCAGGCATCCAGCAGCTTCGCGCGCATGGCGGTGCAGTCCGCAAACGGCGTGAAATGATACAGTGCCGCCACGCAGACGGGTAGCTGATCCTGCGTGTGCGGAACAACGGAAGGGGTGTGATCTGTCACAATGGCAACCATGCGCTTCAAAAGGGACCGCTGACGAAAGCCGTCAGTGAACGGGCCGTTCCGGCATTTCGGGCAGGCCGCATGTGCGGTCATAGCGGAAATCCCCCGCCAATGCACCCTGTCAGGTCACACGGCGCAGGCCGGGCTGCAATCGGGAAGGAAACGTGATTATAGTGCGTTTCCTCTGTCTGGGCATATGGAAAAAAACCGCTTCATGACCGTCACCCTGTATCATAACCGTGCCTGTGGCACGTCACGCAATGTGCTGGCCATGATCCGTGCTGCCGGGATCGAGCCGGTCGTGGTGGAATACCTGAAGACACCGCCAACCCGTGCCGATCTGGATGTACTGGCCAGCCGCCTTGTGGTGCCGGTGCGCGACCTGCTGCGCCAGCGCGGTACACCGTATGCGGAACTGGGGCTGGATAACCCGGCGCTGAGCGATGCAGACCTGCTTGATGCCATTGCGGCCCATCCGGAACTGCTCAACCGCCCGGTGGTCATGACCGATCAGGCGGCGCGCCCCTGCCGCCCCAAGGAAACCCTGTTTGACATCCTGCCGCAGGCGCATGGGGCCTGAATAACGGGACGGGCACAAAAGGCCGCCATTAAATTACAGGAAATGTCCGGCGAAGCTTTTTTCGGAAAGCTTCGGGAAATGTCGGCTTTATTGAAAAATGGCGTCACTATGCTTTCGGGTGCATCCTGCCCCGCACGGCATGGATCACGATAAAGAACAGCGTCGTGCCAAGGCTGGCCATGGCGGTCATGCGCTGTGATGCATTCAGCAGCATGGCCACGAAAATGACCATGACACCCCCCAGTGTCAGGAGGTTGACCGCCGGGAAGAAAGGCAGCCGGAAACAGGCTGCCTGTTCCGTATCGGCCATGCGGCGGCGCAGGACCATGTAGGATGTGACAATCAGCGAATAGACCAGCAGGATCACCCCGCCACTGCAACTGAGCAGGAAGGCGAACACCGTGCCCGGCGCAAGGATGGAGGCAAACGCCACCACGGCCCCGGCCAGTGAATTGGCCATGATGGCGTTGACCGGCGTATGCTGCCGCCCGTAATGGTGCAGCACGGCGGGCGCGTCACCATGCCGGGCCAGTTCGGCCAGGATACGTGATGTGATGTACAGGCTGGAATTCATGCATGACAGCACTGCCGTCAGCACCACGACCTGCATGCACGCGCCGGCCCCCGGAATGCCCATGGCCTGCATGGCCGCGACAAAGGGCGAATGGCCCGGAACGATGTCCGACCATGGCACGATCATAAGGATCAGTGCGATGGACAGGCTGTAGAACAGCACGATGCGGGTGCCCAGACTGCGGGTGACATGGGCTACGTTGCGTGCCGGTTCCGCGGACTCGCCTGCCGCCACCGTCGCGATTTCCGATCCGATCATGGTGAACAGGACGGTGGGGATAATGGAAATCACGGCCGCCGCCCCATGCGGGAACAGGCCGCCATGGCCCAGCACGTTGCGCGGGATCTGGACGCCGGGTCCGAAGACATGGGTGACATACAGCGTGCCCGCCATGATGAACAGCACGATGCTGATGACCTTCACCAGCGACAGCCAGAACTCACACTCCCCGAATATATGGACCGCTGCCAGGTTGATCAGGTTCAGCGCCACGATCAGCGCCATGGCCAGGAGCCAGACCGGCAGGTTGATCCAGTCATGCAGCAGGATGGCTCCGGCAATGGCCTCGCTGCCCAGCGCCACCAGCCAGAAAAACCAGTACAGCCACCCCGTGGTAAAGGCAGCCCCGTCGCCATGGGCCAGGCGGACATAGGCCACGAACGATCCCTTGCCGGGGATGGCGGTCACCATTTCGCCCAGCATGCGCATGACGAGCATGACCACAAGCCCCACCGCGACAAAGGCCAGCAGCACGGCGGGCCCTGCCGCGGCAATGGCCGCACTGCTGCCCACGAACAGTCCGGCCCCGATCGCGCCGCCAAGCGCGATCATGATGATATGCCGCTGCTTCAGCGTTGAAGCAGGTCGGGAAGGCGGCTGGTAGGTGCCAGTCGTGTCAGACATGCCGTACGGGGTTTCCTGAATGGCGGGAAAGAATGATGTCAGCGGTGGTGCGGATCGCATGCCACCCTGACGGCGGCGGACCTGGCGGTCCTGCATTCCGGTGACGGGCAGGCGCGGGCAAACAGGACGGAGGCATCAGGCACGCCGGGAAAAGGTACGGGACGCAGGCTGATATCGTTTCAGTTTCATCGCGAACATAGGACAGGAACGTACCCGTTATGTAAAGGGGCGACATGTCGGGCGTGCAGACATAAAATGTCTGTTTTACAGGGATATGGCCGGGCCATGCGGCGGTCTTGCCGGATCGTATCCATGTTTTTTTGACAGGGCGCAGGATTTCCCCGAAGACACATTTCATGCCCGACCCGAATGCACAGGTAACCGTTATCCTGAACCCGACCGCCGGGCGCCGACGTATCGGGCGTGTGGTGCGCTTTGCACGGCGGTTGCAGCATGCGGGTATGCAGGCGGACATCGTGCCAACCCTGCATAAGGGACACGCAACGGATCTGGCGCGTCGGGCGGTGGCGGAACGTACCTGCAGCCATATCATCGCCGCGGGCGGGGATGGCACCGTGGCCGAAGTGGCCGAAGGCATGGCCGGTTCCGATATCATATTGGGCATACTGCCCGTCGGTACGGCGAATGTCCTGGCGCGTGAACTGCGTGTGCCGTTTGATGATGACAGGAATGCGCGCATGATCGCCAGTGGCGTCAGCACCATTGTCTGGCCGGGACGGCTGCGGTCCTCCACGGGGGAATGCCTGTTTGTGCAGATGGTCGGCATTGGCTTTGACGCACATGTGGTGCATGTCGTGTCAGCACGGCTGAAAAAACTGGTGGGGCGTGCGGCCTATGTCATGGCGACGCTGGGTGCGTTGTGGAAATACACGTTCGCCCCCATTACCGTATCGGTTGATGGCGTTCCCTATCAGGCTGCATCGGTTATCGTGTCAAAAGGGGCGTTATATGCCGGGAAATATGTCCTGACGCCACGGACACAGCAGACATCCAGAAAGCTGTCGGTTGTCCTGTTCGGCGCGGCGGGGATCGGCAGCAGCATCCGCTACGGCCTTGCCCTGCTGCGTGGAACCCTGTCACGGCAGCATGATGTCAGGATATTGACGGCGGAAACGGTTGAAATCAGGGATCCCTGCCATATGCCCGTCCAGAGTGACGGGGACGCGCGGGGTCATACACCCATACGGATTGATATTCCCGATCGTCCCCTGCGTATCGCGGTATAAGGGACTGTCTGAAAGGACAGCTTACGAAATATCCGATAAGTCCACTGAAAGTTTTTGGTGGAGCCTGTTTCAGAAAGCTTCAGGAAACGTCGTATTTTTGAAAAAGGCGACACCCAAAAATCTGCATCAATACCGTTTCTGTCAAGGAATGAATGATATGGTTGCGGGACGGTATCAGGCAGCCGTCGCGGATGTCCGGACCATGCCACCCCATACGATCAGCGCATTGACTGCCAGCCCGATCATGCCGGGATTCAGTCCCGCAGGCATCACATGCAGGAAAAACAGGCTGATCCCGATCAGGTCGCCACATAACAGTCCCGCAATAATGGGCACGGCCGATACCCTGCGGTTGAAGATGGCAACGATAATGCCCGGTGCAAGCTGGGTGACACCGATATAATACAGGTTGTTCAGCATGACCATCAGCCCCGACAGTGACGCGCCCCCCAGAACCGAAACCAGCAGGTAAACGGCAATGGTGACCTGTGCCCCCGTTTTCTGGGTGCGGTCCGAATGTCCGGGCATCAGGTTGCGTGAAACCAGTGGCCCCAGCGCCAGGCAGATCCCCGCCAGGATCACCAGCGCCGAAAGCGCGCATCCCCCCGCCACCAGCCCACGTGCCCATTGGGGCAGGGTGGCGCAGACCGCGACCATGAAGACATCATTGGGTGACGCAGGTGTCATGCCCGCTGTCCGTACATACAGAGCCATCATGAACAGGAACGGGAACATAAGCATGTAAAGCGGCATGAAAATCTGGTTTTTCTGCACGGTCCGGGGCGACCGGGCGCTGAACAGGAAGGCAACCGTCTGTGGCGCGATACATAACCCGATCGATTGCAGGATAATGGTCGAGACAATGAAGGCGTTGCCGCCCGGCACTCCATGAACACCCCCGTCGGGACCGGACAGGCGTGGCAGTGCGGCAGGCCAGTGCATGGCATGCATGGCTGCATATCCGCCCAGCACGATCGCCACCACCATCAGCACATCCTTCAGTATGGAAACATAGGCCGGTGCGCGTATGCCCGACAGCAGGATCCACGCCAGTGTCAGTAACGCCGATGCCCCCGTCATCATCATGCCTGAAACATGCCAGCCCAGATTGCGGACCACTACCATCAGGCCCGCAAACTGCATTTCACCGAAGGGAAAAAGAAATAACGTGGTATTCAGCACGATCAGGATTTCCAGAACGCGGCTGGCGTAATGGTTGCGGAAAATATCGGCAATCGTCACGCAGGCATATTTCTGCCCCAGTGCCCATACGCGCGGGTTCAGGAAATACCCCACCGGATAGGACAGCAGGATATACCCCAGGAACCACAGCCCGAACCCGCTGCCCTGCGTATATATTCCGGCGGGAAAGCCCAGGACGCTGCCGATGCTGTATGTCTCCCCGATGGTCAGGAAAAAGACGAGTACGGCCCCGAACTGACCCGATGCCACAAAGAAGTCCCGTGTATTGCGCGCGGCGTGGCGATAGCGTGAATAGATGGCGATCAGCACGGAAGCCGTAATGACAGCCAGGAATACGGAAACTTCCATGCCTTATTTTACCTGCTTTTCGTCTGGCCCGGGTGGTGACAGGTTCCAGCACACGGTCAGGCACGCCGGCACCAGAATGAAACAGGCGAACATCCAGATCATTTCAAGCGGAATGCCGAATAATGCCATCCGGAACGCCTGAAGCGCCAGACACCCCCCGATCACCAGACAGAACGGCAGGACAATGCCAACCAGCAGCACGGGAAGGGAGATGGCGGGCATGATCCCGGTATCGTTGTCCTGCCTGTCGTGATCATGCATGCCTGTCTGACCCGGTCCTGTGATAATGGCAGGATGCCGTCATGCCATCCTGTCCGGCTGATACGGGCACGCGGGGCGCATCATGCCCCCCGGCGCCAAAGGCGGAAACTGTAATGAAATTACGCATTGTGGCATAGGGACACGGCAGCGCATTCCATAATCATGCAGTGGTTTTTTTCCAGATCCCTATCGCTGCTATGCCTGGGGCCTGCGGGACGGGGAGGGGAATTCACTCCCCACACCAGCGGACGGCATGATATGCATGTCCCGACATGACAACCCAGATGATGATCGAACTGATTGCTGTCCTGACGGCCGTGCGGGATGACGTGCCGCAGGTCATGACGATCGACCACGGCAGGCTGCTGCCGTCCGGCCCGCTGGAAAGTACCCATCGTTCCCTGCAGGCAGGTGTCCGGGCATGGGTGGAACGTCAGACCGGTCACCCCATCGGGCATGTGGAACAGCTGTACACCTTTGCCGATCATGACCGCCTGCTGGGCGCGGAACAGGGCAGGATGATCGCCATTTCCTATCTGGCCCTGACCCGCAGCCACGCGGGGGAGACAGGCTGGCGGGACTGGTATGACTATTTCCCGTGGGAAAACTGCAAGACGGATGCGGGACGGGACTGCCTGACCATTATCGAACGCCTGTTATGCAAATGGGTGGCGGGCATGGACAACGCGGCCGTGCGCGTACGGCAGTGGCAGCGCTGTGTCACCCTGTTCGCCATTGGTGACATGGTGGCGTGGAATGACGAACTGGTGCTGCAACGCTATGAACTGCTGTATGAAGCCGGGCTGGTGGCGGAAGCGGGCTGCACACCCGAAAGCACCGTGCCAGGGCGGGCCATGCATCACGACCACCGGCGCATACTGGCTACCGGCATGGCGCGGTTACGTGCAAAGATACGTTACCGGCCGGTCGTGTTTGAACTGATGCCAGAGGAATTCACGCTGCTGCAGTTACAGCGCGTGATGGAAAGCCTGTCGGGGGTCCATATCCATAAACAGAATTTCCGCCGCCTGATCATGCAGCAGCAACTCGTTGAAGAAACAGGCGGAATTGAGGAACATACCGGCGGCAGACCCGCCCGGCTGTACCGTTTCTGTGGGGAAGTCAGACAGGCGCGGTACCTGGCAGGCACCAAGATTCCACTGGCCCAGCCCTGATGGGAAAAACGGGATCTCACGAAAAACCTGATTGACAAGAGGCTTGTTTCCCATTGGAACTGTCCAACCGGCCCCTGCCGTCCGGCTTATACTCAATATGAGCATAAAGGGCGCGACAGGATGGGCGAAGGGAGAACAGGCATGAACCGGATTACGCCGCGTGGCGAAACAGACGGGCTGTATGACCGCGTGCGGCATCTGGTCCCCGAAATGGAATGGGAGACGTTTGTCGAGGATATCCGCGCGATCGAAGCGCTCAAGCGCGAACGCAACGCCGTCATCCTCGCGCATAACTACCAGACGCCCGAGATATTTCACTGCGTGGCCGATATCCGTGGCGACAGCCTTGCCCTGGCGCGGGAGGCACAGGAAACGGATGCGGACGTGATCGTCATGGCGGGCGTCCATTTCATGGCGGAAACGGCCAAGATGCTGAACCCGCACAGCACCGTGCTGATCCCCGACCTGCATGCGGGCTGTTCGCTGGCTGATTCCATTACCGGGCGGGACGTGCGCCTGCTGCGTGAACGCTATCCCGGCGTGCCGGTTGTCACCTACGTCAACACCTCAGCCGAGGTGAAAGCCGAAAGCGATATCTGCTGCACGTCAGGCAATGCGAAGCGGGTGGTGGAAAGCCTTGGCAGCGACCGTGTCATCATGATCCCTGATGAATTCCTGGCCCGCAACATCGAAGCCGAGACCGGCATCAGGATGATCACATGGGCTGGTCACTGCGAGGTGCATGAACGCTTCACCCCGCAGGAAATCGGGCGCATGCGCGCCGACCATCCGGGGCTTGTGGTCCTTGCCCACCCTGAATGCCCGCCCGAAGTGGTGGCGGCATCCGATTTCAGCGGGTCTACCGCCATGATGGGTGATTTCGTGCGCGAGCATACCGGCAGCCGCATCCTGCTGGTGACCGAATGTTCCATGAGCGACAACCTTGCGGTGCAGTATCCGCAGACCGAATTCGTGCGTCCATGCAACATGTGCCCGCACATGAAACGCATTACCCTGTCCAATATCCGCCAGTCGTTGGAAAACATGACGCATGAGGTCACGCTGGACCCCGAACTGGCCAGCCGTGGCCGCCGCGCCGTTGAACGCATGTTGGCGATATGACCACCCTGCCGCCGCCGGGCCAGCTTGCCGGACAGCCGCTGATCATCGGCGGGGGACTGGCGGGCGTCATGGTCGCACTGTCCACCACGCGGCCATGCGTGCTGGCATGCGCCGGACGGCTGGATGACACGCGCCCGCCCGCAGCCGCCAGCATGCTGGCGCAGGGGGGAATGGCCGCGGCCGTGGGGGCGGATGACACGCCCACGCTGCATGCGGCGGATACACTGGCGGCGGGGGCGGGATTATGTACTGCCGCAGTGGTCGACCGTGTGACGGCCTGCGCGCCAGCGGCGGTGGAACAGCTGGCCGGGCTTGGCGTGCGGTGGGACAGGCATGCGGATGGCAGCCTGCAACTGGGCCTGGAAGCCGCCCATGGGCGGCGGCGCATCGTTCATGCGGGGGAAGATGCAACGGGGGCCACCATCATGCGCGCGCTGGTTGCCCGCGTGCGGCAGACCCCGCGCATCACGGTGGTGGAACAGGCCCATGCGCATGACCTGCTGGTGCATGATGGCGCGGTGGCGGGGGGCGTGCTGGATATTGGCGGGCGCACTGTCACGTTGTCCACCCCGGCGGTCGTGCTGGCCACCGGCGGGGCAGGCGGCCTGTTTGCCGATACCACCAATCCCGCCGGGGCTACCGGCAGTGGCCTTGCCATGGCCGCGCGTGCGGGCGCAGTGCTGGGCAATATGGAATTCGTGCAGTTTCACCCGACTGCCCTGTCCGCCGGGCCGGAAGGGCAGCGCCTGTGCCTGGTCAGCGAGGCCGTGCGGGGCGAAGGGGCTGCCCTGATTGATGAAACGGGCGAACGCTTTACCAGTGAACTCGCCACGCGCGACAGCGTATCGCGTGCGGTCTGGCGTCACATGATGGCAGGCCACAGCGTGTATCTTGATGCCCGTGCGGCTGTGGGCGCGGCCTTTCCCCGGCATTTCCCTGCCATATATGCGCTGTGCATGGCCCATGGAATCAATCCCGTAACGCAGCCGATTCCCGTCCGTCCCGCCGCCCATTACCATATGGGGGGCATCATGGTGGATCATCGGGGGCGGACCGGGGTTGCGGGCCTGTGGGCAGCAGGAGAGGTAGCATGCACCGGCCTGCATGGCGCCAACCGGCTGGCCAGCAATTCCCTGCTGGAAGCCGTGGCGTTCGGCACATGGATCGGCCACGAACTTGATGGCTGCACGACGTCCTGCGTTCCTGTGCCCGATATTGCCCGCCTGCCGCATGACCTGGCCGCATGTCCCCCACCGGCCGCCCTGCGCCGGATCATGAGCCATCATGCCGGGGTGATCCGCACGGGTGACAGCCTGCGTTCGGGCCTGAAACAGGTCATGCCCTTCATGGGCACGGATGTCGGGCTGGTCTGTGCCGCGATCCTTCTGGCCGCGACCCTGCGCCGTGAAAGCCGGGGCGGCCATTTCCGCAGTGATTATCCCTACGCCATGGCGACTGCTGCGCCCTCGCGCTTTCGGCTGGCGGACCTGCAGGCCCGGCTTGCGGATATGCATGATGTGCCCGTACCCGCCATCCCGTCCATGAATGAAAGACACGCCCCATGATCCATTCCCTGCCCGATATCATGCTGGAACCGCTCGTGCGTGCGGGCCTGCTGGAGGATCTGGGCCGCGCGGGCGACCTGACGACCGATGCCGTGATCGTAGACGGGGATGCTGGTGTCTCTGCCGTGCTGGCCGCGCGGCAGGACGGGGTGATTGCCGGTCTGGACATGGCGCGGCTGTCCTTTGCGCTCATGGACCCGCGCATCGTGTTCGAACCCCATGTGCGCGATGGCGACGTGGTAACACGTGGCGCCCGTCTTGCGACGGTGCGCGGGCCTGCGCGTGGCATCCTGTCGGGGGAGCGCGTGGGTCTCAATTTCCTGTCGCATCTCAGCGGGATCGCAACGGCTACGGCGCAACTGGTTGAACTGGTCCGTCCCTATCGCGCCAGCATCACCTGCACGCGCAAGACCATGCCCGGCCTGCGGGCAATCCAGAAATATGCGGTCCGGGCCGGTGGCGGCAGCAACCACCGTTTTGGCCTGGATGACGCCATCCTGATCAAGGACAACCATATCGCCTTTGCCGGCGGGATTACGGCTGCGGTTGACCGGGCGCGCCGGGCCGCGGGGCATCTGGTGCGCATCGAGCTGGAGGTCGATACGCTGGCGCAGCTGCGCGAGGGGCTGGAGACAGGTGGCGTTGATGTCTTCCTGCTGGATAACATGCCCCCCGACATGCTGCGTGAGGCCGTGCGGACTGTCGATGGCCGTGCCCTGACCGAAGCCTCGGGTGGTATCACGCCCCATACGGTCACGGCCGTGGCGCAGGCGGGGGTGGATCTGATTTCCCTTGGCTGGCTGACCCATACCGTGCGTGTCATGGATATCGGACTGGATTACCTGCCCTGATCCTGTAGGAAGGATGGTATCCATACACGGGAGAACCATCATGGCATCCACGATCCGGACCGGCGCGGGGTATCTGTGCGCAGCGCTGCTGGGCGCCACCATCATGACGGTGGGCGCGCAGGCCCAGCCTGACATGCAGCAGTTTCAGCAGCAGCAGATGCAGCAGCGTCAGCAGGAACAGCAGATGAACATGCAGCGTGACCAGCAGGCGCAGCAGATGCAGCAGATGCGGCAGCAGTTCCGCCAGCAGCAGATGCAGCTGGATCAGCAGGAACGCCAGATGGGCAACCAGCCCGGTGGCCGTGAACAGATCGCCCGCCAGCGTGAGCAGTTCCGCATGCAGCAACAGCAGCAGATGCAGCAGATGCAACAGCAGTTCCGTCAGCAGGATGAACAGTTGCGCCAGCAGCATATGCAGATGCAGCAGCAGCAGGACCAGCAGCGCAGGCAGATGATGCAGGGACCGCAGAACTGGTAAAACGCCTGCCTGCCGAAATGGCCAGCGCAGCACAAGGACGTTTTTGGGAAAACTTTTCCCGAAAAGCGTTCGGGGAATGCCGCCCTTTTAATGGAAGACGGCATCCGGAAACTTTCTTATTTTTTCATTGATGGCCAGTTATCGGCCAGCCCGTTCACCGCGTCAGTTCCCTGATACGGCAACGGGAGCGCGGGGCAGTTCCAGCAGGTTGATTGTAACGTCCCTGTCACGCATGTCCGCCCGCAGGGTGCGCGTCATGTCGCGTATGCTGTCGTGGTGGGTGAACAGAAGCACCTGCGTGGTGCGGGCAAAATCCGCCAGTACCCGCAGGGTGCTCAGGCTGCGGGCGTCATCGAACTGGACCAGCAGGTCATCGGCGATGAAGGGCAGGGATTCGGCGGATCTGCAGTAGGTTTCCACGCTGGCCAGCCGGAAGGCGAGGAAAAGCTGGTCGCGCGTGCCCGCGCTCATCGCCGCGACCGGCACCGTGCTGCCATCATGGCGCACGCCCTGCACCACGGGTTCGCCATGGGGGTCGAGTTCCGTTCTTATGCCGCTGAACGCGCCCAGGGTCGCAAGGGACAGGAACTGCCCCGCACGCGTTACCAGCGGGTCCTGTTCCGCCGCCCGCACGCGGGCAATGGCATCGGCGATCAGTTTGCGGGCCAGGCTCAGTTCGGCATATTCCTCCACAATCCGGTGCAGGCTGGTAATGGCCGCCTCGCGCCGTGCCGCGGCCTGTGTCGCATCCGTATTATGTTCAAATGCACGCAGCGCCATGTCCTCATGCTGTTCGGCGCGGACCGCGTTATCGCGCAGGCGCTGCAGTTCGGCCAGCCGGTCATGGATACGTGCCGCTTCCGCCTTCAGTTCCGGCATGTCGCGCCCGTCAAGGGCATGTTCGACCTCGGCGGGGGACTGCCCGTCGGTCATGCGGGACAGGGTATCGCGTGCCTGTGCATGGTCGGCGGCCAGCCGGTCACGCTGGTCCAGCCGCGTGGCCAGCGTACGCAGGGCGTCCACGCTGTCGGCATGTGTGCGGGTCAGCAGCGCCTCGATGGCCGTGCGGGCATGCGACAGGCTGGATTCGCTATCGGTTACGCCCTGGCTGGCCGTGGCCAGTGCGGGCAGCAGGGCCTCGCGCTGATGCCGCGCTTTTTCTGCCGCCTGCCAGTGCTGCTCCAGCTCCCCTGCCGCCGCCACGCTGTCCGGCGGCAGGGCAAGGGGCAGGCGGGGACGGATGGCGTCGACGGCCTGCGTCAGTTCATGCCCGGCGGCCTGTGCCTGCGCGCGGGCGTCACGCAGTTCGTCCAGACGTTCGATCTGCGCAGGGGCCGCTGCCCATTCGGTGGCAAGGTCGCGCGCAACATCGGGCAGGGCGTCGGGGCCAAGGCCGATTGCCTGCATGGCGGCGGCCCATTGCTGTTTCCATTCCTGCTGTGCCGCGGTCAGGGCTGTCGCCTGCTGGCGCAACTGCTGCTGTAGCGGCAGCAGGTCATCGCGTTCGCGCTGTAGCCTGCTGTATTCTTCATGTCCGCTGATATGCATGCGCACGGCGGTGCTGACGGCTTCCACGCACGCGGACAGGTCCGGCGTGGGGTCGATCCCCAGCCGCAGGGCCAGCCGGTGCAGCCTGTCGCGCATGGCGTCCGGGCGGATGCGTTCTTCCACCAGCGCCGCCTGTTCGGCTGCGACCTGCCGGGCATCAGCCAGCAGTTGCGTGCGCTGCTGTACGAAGGCCAGCAGGGCCTCAGGCGTTGCGGCACGGGCATGCAGGGCGGGGAAGGGCGCCATGAAATCCTGCCACTGGCAGGCCATCCGGCTTTCCACCTCCGCCCGGCCACGGTCATGGAAAGTGATCTTGTCCATGCAGTGGCTGATATCGTGGCGCAGTCCCTCGATCCGGGCAATACGGTCGGCCTGCGCCATCAACTGCGTGGACAGGGTGTCCACCTGTTCCATGGCGGCGTCCAGCGCCACGACCTGGCTCAGCCGCGTGGAGGCGGGCGCGTCCGGGTCGGGGTGCAGGTATGTGGCGCGGATGTCCTGCCACAGTGCATCGCGCCGCGCGCGCGCGGTGGCCAGCATGTCGGTTGTAAGCGTGCTGCCTGCCTGTTCCAGCCGCGCCAGTTCGGATTGCAGGCCGGTCAGGCGTTCGCGTTCGGCTGCCAGCGTGCCGGCCAGCCGGTCGTGCTCGATGCGTAGTTTATGCTGGCGGTCCATGGCGGCGCGCACGCTGTCCGGGTCGGGGCAGGGCAGGTGGCGCAGGTGGTCCACCGTTTCGCCGCCCAGTGCCAGCGCCTGTGCCGCAAGGCTGGCCTGGCGCTGTTCCAGTGCCGCCATGCGCATGTCCAGCCGTTTCATGTCCATGGGCAGGGCGGCAAAGGGCGCGGTCTCTTCATGCAGTGCCACGTGCCGGCCCGCTGCCTGCAGGCTGGCCATGCGGTGCTGCTTCTGCGCAATGGCCAGTTCTGTCTGGCGCATCTGCTGTTCCAGATTGTCGTGCTGGATGCGCCAGCGGGCCTGCGTGTCCACCAGCACACGAATGCTGTCCAGTACCGCACGGTCCGGCATGAACTGCCGGAGGTCGGCATCCGTGCCCTTGCCCAGCCTGCGACGCAGGCTGGCCAGGCTGTCGTTTATGCTACGCCATTTTTCATCCTGCGCAGGCTTCAGCACACGGTGCTGGCGGACGTCGTGGCCAAGGCGGATGGCCTGCATGATGGGATCGCGCAGGTCCTGAAGGCTGACCTGCGCGGGGGTGGGGGTTGTCTGCTGTCGTAACTGCGCGGCCTGCGCCACCATGGCGTCATGGTGGGCCGTGGCGCGGTCATATGTCTCCAGCGTCGTGGTGATCGTGGTGCCCATGCCGACGGGCAGGGCGGCAAGGTCGGCCAGCGCAGCCAGTTCCGCGTGCAGCCGGTTGATCTCACCCAGCAGGGGCGCCGCCTTTTCCAACTGTTCATGACGGGCCTGCAGGCGGCGAAGTTCGTCCTGTTCGCGGCTTATGTCGGCCTTGCTCTGGCGGGCTTCATCACGCAGGCGGCAATGTTCGGTATAGGCGTCATGCCCGAGCGAGGCGTCCTTCAGGCTGTCCTTCGCTGCATTGAAGTCATCCAGCGCCCTGTAGAACGCGCGTTCCGCCGATCGGCGGGGCGCGAACAGGGCATTGCGCCGCGTGTCGATTTCCTCCAGCCGTTCCACCAGCGCGCGCAGGCCGCCGCCTGCTTCCACGATCAGGCGACCAATGTCCCCGTTTGCCTTCAGCAGTTCCGTCCCGCCGGAACGCAGGGTTTCGTCATTCAGCCCGAACAGCGCGGCAAAGCGTTCACGCGTCATGGCCCCCAGCGGGTGTGACAGCACGCTGTCGGCCACAGCCTTGCCATCGGGGGCCAGCAGGGTATTCCTGCGGCCCTTGCGGCGGCTCAGGTCCAGGGCCTGCCCGTCATCCAGCCGCAGGCGGGCGTCCAGCCGGATCTGGTCATTGCCAAACACCGCCCCCGCAGGCGACAGGTTCGGGACGCCAAACAGGAAATCCGACAGCGCGGACAGGCAGGTGCTCTTGCCTGCTTCGTTGGGGCCATGGATGACATGCAGCCCACGGCCATCGGCGAAGTTCAGGTCAAGGTCAGCAATGGCGCCGTATTTGACAATGCGGAATTCACTGATTCGCATTGTCATGCCCTTCCGGATTGTCCACCAGTGACAGGGCAAGGTCGATTGCCCGGCCCGGCACGTCATTCAGGATCGTTTCGCGCATTTCCTCCGTGCGGGCATGGGCGGGCATGCGGTCCATGATCGCGGTCAGGATATCGGACAGTTCCGCCCGCAGGGCGTCCGGCGTTGCGGCCTGCTGTATGTCGGCGGCAATCCGGCCGCCGGTGGACGGGTCCAGCACGGCAGGGCGGGGCGGAGGGCAGGTATGGATTTTCAGGCGTTCGAGCCATATCTCATCGGACAGGCTGGCCAGTACGCTCTCGATTTCCAGCTGCGCGTCATGCGTGTCGCGGATCAGGTGGGCATGCAGCGCCGTCGCCCCCACCAGTTCCAGCCGCAGGGCAATGGGCCGCCCCTGTGCCTGTGCCACAAGGGACCGCCCGGCATCGCGAATGCGGTCGGTCATGTCGGCAGACGTGGTGGCGCCTGTCAGGTCCACCGTTTCGCTGGCCCAGCGCACGGCGTCAAGCACCTGATGGTCCACCGACAGGACCTGCTCACCACGCACCGTGACCAGCGATGCCCCCTTTGGCCCGGCTTCGCGCGCATGGCGTCCCTGCAGGTTCCCTGCGTACACCACGTACGGGTTTTCATGCAGGATTTCCCGGTTATGGACATGACCCAGCGCCCAGTACTGGTAGCCGTGGTTGACCAGCTGTTCCACCGTGCAGGGGGCATAGGTTTCATGCCCCTCCCGCCCCTGGCAGGCGGTATGCAGGATGCCGATGTTGAACATGCCCGGCACGGGGGCCGGATATTTCCGTGCGATATTATCCGTAACGTCCCGGCGGCCGAAGCTGCGGCCGTGCACGGCAACGCCCAGATCTTCCATGATGCAGGTTTCGGCCCTGCTGGAGGCGAACAGGTGCACATTGTCCGTTATGTGCAGGTGCCGGGCAAAGCGGTTTTCCGCATCATGATTGCCAAGGATCATGAAAACGCGGATGCCTGCCTGCTGCAACCGCGCCATGCCGTTGATGAAGAACAGCCCGCACTGCGTATCGCGCAGGTCACCGTCAAACACGTCGCCCGCCAGCACGACAAAGCGGCATTCGGTCTGGATGGCGAGGTTGACCATGTCGCTGAAGGCGCGGCGCGAGGCATCGGCGATCAGGCGGGCGTAATCCCCCGATTTCTGCGTCAGTCCCAGCAGCGGGCTGTCCAGATGCAGGTCGGCGGCATGAAGGAAGCGGAATTCGTTCATGCCGCCATCGTAGTCCATTGAAGGTGGATGTAAATGCGCCCCGGCGCGTGTGACGGGGCGGCTGCCGGTCATGCCGTATGGTCGGTTATGTCCGTGCAGATATACTTCATTTCCATGTATTCATCCATGCCGTAGCGCGATCCCTCGCGCCCCATGCCGGACTGCTTGATGCCGCCAAATGGGGCGACCTCGTTGGAAATCAGGCCAGTATTATGGCCAACCATGCCGTATTCCAGCGCTTCGGCCACGCGATGGGCGCGGGAATGGTCACGGGTGAAGAAATAGGCGGCCAGGCCGTATTCCGTATCATTGGCCATGGCGATGGCCTCGGCTTCCGTATGGAAGCGGAATAGCGGGGCTACGGGGCCGAACGTTTCCTCGTGCGCGATACGCATGGCGGGCGTTGCGTCACGCAGCACGGTGGGGCGGTAGAACAGCTCGCCCGCGTCGTCGCGTTCGCCACCGCACAGCACGGTCGCGCCATGCGCCAGCGCGTCGCGCACGTGTTCCTCCACCTTGTCGCGCGCCTTTGTGCTGATCAGCGGCCCGATGGCGGAACTGGGGTCGCTGCCCGGCCCGACGGGCAGCTTGTTCACCACACGGGCAAAGCGGGTGGCGAATTCGTCATAGATCCCGTCCTGTATCAGGAAGCGGTTGGCGCAGACGCAGGTCTGCCCGGCATTGCGATATTTGGCGGCGACCGCGCTTTTGATCGCCTGTTCGATATGGGCGTCGTCAAACACGATGAAGGGGGCATTGCCGCCCAGTTCCAGCGACAGGCGCTTGAGCGTGGGGGCCGACTGCGCCATGAGGATGCGCCCCACCTGCGTGGACCCCGTAAAGGACAGCTTGCGGATGGCGGGGCTGGCGCATAGTGCCTTGCCCAGTGTCACGCCATCCCCCGGCAGCACCTGCAGCAGTCCCGCGGGCACGCCCGCTTGCCGGGCAAGTTCGGCCAGTGCGAGTGCCGTAAGCGGTGTGTCTTCCGATGGTTTGACAATCATGGCGCAGCCCGCGGCCAGCGCGGGTCCGGCCTTGCGGGTGATCATGGCGGCGGGGAAATTCCACGGCGTGATTGCGGCGCACACACCCACGGGCTGGCGGATGACGCTCAGCCGCGTGGCCGGATTGGTGGGGGGAATGATGTCCCCATAGGCGCGCATGGCCTCGGCCGCGAACCATAGCAGGAAGCTTGCGGCATACCGGATTTCCCCCGCGGCTTCGGCACGGGGCTTGCCCTGTTCGGTAATGATCAGGGTGGCGAGGTCGTCAACATTGTCCATGACCAGTTCATGCCAGCGCGTCAGGATCACCTGCCGCTGCGCGCCGGTACGGTTGCGCCATTCCGCCTGCGCCGCGAGGGCGGCCGTAATGGCGTGGGCAACGTCCTGTGGCCCGCATTCAGCCACTTCCGCCACCAGCAGGCCGGTCGCCGGATCATGCACGGCACGGCGCGCGCCATCTGCCGCAGGGCACCATGTGCCGTTAATGAACGCATCCTTGCGGAACAGGGACGTGTTGGAAAGGTGTACGGGCATGTACGGTCTCCGGTACTGGGGCGGATGGCCGGGACGGGTTCGGGATCTAGCCGGAACCGGCCCGGAGAATATCCTTCCCTTCATCAATGATCACATCGGATGCCGTCAATGGCACAAGGATGCGAATATCTGGCCCCTGTATCCCACATTGGGCGGTCGGGTCGGGCCTGTTCTGGCGGTTCCCCGCGCATAACGCCACGGCAGCATTCACGTGCACGCCCGGCCCACCACATTTTTACCGCCCTTTTTCCGGGGCGATCATGCCCCGGTCCGCGCCGACCGTCGGGGGCAATTCGGATCGGGTACGGTGTCGCACATACGGGGTGGGGGACGGGGTCTCTGGCGAATGGTGGGGTTGTCCGGTAACATGTGACGTTTCTTGTCAGGACGGATGTGGCGTGTTTCTGCGGCAGTTGACATATCTGATAGCCCTCGACCGCTATCAGCATTTCTCGCGGGCGGCGGAAAGCTGCGGCGTATCTCAGCCTGCGCTTTCGGCGGCGATACGCCAGCTTGAAGCTGAACTGGGGATTACCATCATCCGTCGGACCCGGCGTTTCAATGGCCTGACGGACGAAGGGCGGCGGGTGCTGGCATGGGCGCGCCAGACGCTGGCCGCGCTGGACGGATTGCGGCAGGAAGCGGCCTTTGCGCAGGCCGTGGCGGGGGGCACGCTGTCCCTCGGGGTCATACCGTCGGGGATGCAGGGCATTCCCCTGCTGCTGGAAAGTTTCCGGACTGCCGTCCCGGGGCTGCATCTGCAGGTGCGTATCGGCTCATGTGCTGATACCATTCACCGCCTGCGTCAGCAGCAGCTTGACCTCGGGCTGGTCTATCTGGACCAGATCCCGGCGGATGCGCCTTTTGACATGCTGCCCCTGTTTACCGAACAGCATGTGCTGGCAGCGGCAGAACCCCTGGTCCTGCCAGCGGGACGACGCGACTGGGCGACACTGGCTGACCTGCCCTTATGCCTGTTCAGTCCGGAAATGCGTACGCGCCAGATCGTGGATGCCGCGTTCCGCGGGGCAGGGGTCAGTCCAACCGTGGTGCTGGAAACCAATTCACCCGAAGTGCTGTATGGCGAACTGCTGGCGGGGCGGCTGGCCAGCATATTGCCGGTTGCGGCGCTGCCGACCCATATTGGCCATGGCCGCCTGCAGATTCGTCCGCTTGGTCCGTGTGGTGCGCCGGAAGTGGGGCTGGTGCGCCTGACACAGTCCCTGCCAACGGCGCTGATGGCGCGGGTATGGGAAATTGCCAGCCAGATGGACATGCGCGACATCTTCGCGGTCAACTGAAGGGCCTGCCCGCCAGCGTCCTGATGACCTGCGGAATGGCCTATGGTCAGTGTTTGCAACCGCCTGTCATGGTGCGGCGGAATGGTGCGTGTTCTGCAGTGCCTGGTGCTCAGCGCGCCGGAAGGCGGTCCAGTCCTGTCGTGCGGGGCTGCCGGCCATGGGGGCTGCAGGTTGCGTCGCGTTCAGGTTAGTGGGACCGGGGTCCAGTTCCTGATCGGGTGACGGCGGAACGGATGTGCCGGGAACATGTAGCGGGGCGAAATGCGCCAGCGGAGGGGCTGCAGGCATGGGCAGGCCCGATGGGGCCATGGGTGCATGCGGCAGGGCCACGCTGCCATTCCAGCCGCCGGGGACGGCGCCGGGCATCTGCGCCATGGCATGATGCAGCGGCAGGCAGGCCAGTGACAGTATGAGGAACCGGAACATGCTGTCTGGCTGTAAACGGGGGTAGAAATAAAAACGGCAGGAACCGGAGTTCCTGCCGAAATTATCAGCCAATCTTCAGATTGACTGCAGAAGACTTGCCGTTGCGGCCCCGTTCGAGGTCGTAGGTCACAGCCTGTCCCTCGTTCAGTGTCTGCTGGCCAGCCTGCTCGACTGCAGAGATGTGAACGAAAGCGTCAGCGCTTCCATCATCAGGCTGGATAAATCCAAAGCCCTTCTGGGCGTTGAACCATTTAACTGTTCCTGCGGCCATGTCTTGGCCTCCTTGCGTAACCGGCACCTCCACGCGAACATGCGCGGAATCGAGACTTTTCGTTATATCGGGGATGCCAGAAGGCCGCTTAGCGAGGCTGCATTTGAAATCTTGTCCGTAGCTGAAAAGTCCAGCCGTGGGACATCCTATATAGAGGATGCATGCAGATAGCACGGAAAATATTTTAAAAAGCGGAAATATTTCCTGTCGGGCACCTGCTGAGCGGTTACAGCAGGCACCACTGGCGCATCATGTTGTGGTAAATATTGGTCAGCGACAGCACGGCGGGATCGGCGTCCCCCAACCGTTCACGCAGGGATGTCACCTGCATGTCCAGGTCAAACATGATCTGCCTGCGGCTTTCCTCGGCAATCATCGACTGCGACCAGAAAAAGGCCGCCAGTCGGCTGCCGCGCGTGACCGGCGTGACACTGTGCAGCACGGTAGTGGGATACAGCACCATGTCGCCTGCCGGCAGCTTTATGGCCTGTTCGTTGCCATTGGCATGCATGGTCAGTTCGCCGCCATCATATTCATCGGGATCCGAAAAAAACAGCGTGGAGGATACATCGGTGCGGATGCGCGTATGGATGTCGCCCGCCACGATGCCCCGGATGGCATTGTCCACATGCGCGCCAAAGCTCATGCCGTTTTCGTAGCGGTTGAACAGCGGCGGGCTGACGCGGTAGGGCAGCACCGCGCTGTTGAACAGGGCGTTGCGGCCCAGCGCGCGCAGCACGATCTGCCCCAGTTCACGGCAGGCTTCCGAATCCCGGGGCAGTTGCTGGTTGTTCTTGGCCTTGGCCGACTGCAGGCCCGCCGTCTCGCGCCCGTCGGTCCACTGCGCGTTTTTCAGTGTTTCGCGGCAGTGGGCCAGTTCATCTGCATTCAGCAGGGCGGGAATGTGCAGCAGCATGGTGGAACCTTGGGCGTATGATGGGTGTGGATCAGTACTGGGCCGAGATGTTGAACAGGAACGACCGACCGATGGAAGGCGTCACCCGGTTTGAAAACAGGCTGCCGTAATTCAGCCGGTTATCAAGGTTATAGGCGTTCATCGCCACTTTCCAGTGGTCGGCGAAATGGTGCGACACCATGGCGTCGAATTCCACCGTGGCCGGCACGCGTGCCGTGTTCGCCTGATCCAGCCACACGCCCTGCCGCCATGTAATGCCACCGCCAATGGTCATGTTCCACGGCTTGCGCGGGGCGATTTCATAGCTGGTCCATGCCGTGGCCTGGTTATGGGGCACGTACTGGATCTGTCCGCCCTGCTTGGACGTGGTGGAACCGGCCTTGGTAATGGTGGGATCGTACAGCGCGTATGTGCCATAGAACATCCAGTTGCGCAGCAGCGTGCCCGATGCACTGAGTTCAAGCCCCTGGTTGCGTTCCTGGTCGCTGGTCGCGCTGATGTCGCCCGTGGAGGGGTCGGTCTGGATCGAATTGTTCTTTTCCAGCCGGAACAGGGCGGCCGTGAAACCGACGCGGTCATGGAAGGCGCTGTATTTCGCACCGACTTCATACAGCCTGCTGCGTTCGGGGGATGCGGTCGCGCTTTTGGAATTCAGGGGTTCCGAGCTGTTGGTGACGTACATGCTCAGCGGCGTGGTGGATTCAGACCAGTTGAAATACACCATAAGGTTGCTGCGCGGGGTGTACATGATGCTGACGGACGGGTTGATGGTGGTTTCGTTCTGTCCGTAATGCACGTCCGGCGTGGCGGTGCTGCCGCCGGTGGCGCTGTAGTGGCTGTTCCAGTTGTCCCAGCGGAAGCCTGCCTTGACTGACAGGTAATTCGTCAGCCAGATCTGGTCCGACAGGAAGAAACCGACATCCAGCGCGTCGCTATCCTTGTAGCACTTGCGGCCCACGCCATTGCCGATATTGACCAGCCGGTCGGGATACTGGTTACAGTCCCCCAGTGTCAGGCCGGGCACGGCGGGTGAGGGGTCAAGCAGGCTGGTGCTGGGCCGGTTGGAACCATAGGCGTAGTTCTGGCGGTGGTCGGTCACGTATTCAATGTCGAAGCCGCCAATGATCTCATGCCGGATCCGCCCGGTTTTCAGGCGGGCAACACCGGAAAACACGTCCTGTATGGACCAGTCGCTCTGCCGGTAGGGCTCGGGACCGCCCACCCCGCCATTCCGCGCCACCTGGGCTGCAGCGGGGTTGGAGGAAAAGAAATCGGACTGGCAGGTGGAGGAGGGGGCAACCCCATTGATCGTGTTGTTCGTCAGGGTGGCGCCGCTGCTGAAGTTCGAACATGCTTCCTGTGATGCAGAGAAATAGCGGTGGAAGATGCCGCCACGCATGTCATTATACAGTGTCAGGATCGGGTTGACCTTGGCCGTCAGGCGGCCGGTGATCATGTCCGTACTTGAATTATCCTGATCATAGGTGGTGCCATACCAGTTGGTGCGCTTGACGCCGTATTCGGTTACGGGGCGGCCAATGGCGTTGGCAGATGAATAGACCACCGGCACGCCGTAATCGGGGATGCGGTTATCGTTCTGGTGGAAATATTCCAGAACAAACGACACTTTCCTGCCCAGACCGAAGGCAATGGACGGCGCGATCCCCCAGCGGTGGGAATAGATGTCGTCGCGGCCAACAACATTGTTTTCATTGCCCATGCCTGTCAGGCGGAAGGCGGTGGTGCTGTTCAGCTGATAGTTCACATCCAGCGTGCCACGGTAATAGGACCCGCTGCCGCCCGAAAAACTGGCCTGATAGCTGTTGCCCAGATGCGGTGTCTTGGTCACGATATTGATCGCGCCACCCGTGGTTCCGTTACCGAATACTTCCGATGACGGGCCCTTGATGACCGAAACATGGTCGTAATAGAAGCTGTCGCGCGTATAGACGCCAAAATCACGCAGGCCGTTTTCATAAATGTCGTTCTGGGCCGCAAAGCCACGGATCAGGAACTGGTCGCCCGCCATGCCGCCTTCGCCTTCGCCCACCGATGCGGTGATGCCCGGCACGTTCTTCAGCGCTTCATCAAGGGATTTGACGTTCTGCTGCTGCATTAGCACCTGTGGCACCACGTTGACGTTCTGTGGCGTGTGCATGGCGTCCTGTGGCATCCGGCTCAGCCCGATGGATTCATGCAGCACATTCATCGGTGAGGCGGTGACATGGGTTACGTCATGGGATGTATCGGCCGAATGGTTGTACAGGTCCTGTTCCTGTGAACCGGTGCCCGACGTGGTGGTTGTCCCGGTCTGGTTACTGCTGCTGGCGGACGTGGTGGACGGCGTATCCTGTGCCGCGGCCTGCGCGCCCGTGGCGGCACAGGCCAGCGCCATGGACGCGGTAAACAGGGAAAAAGGCCTGAGTTTCTGGCGAATGGTCTGGTTTTTCATATTGCAACAGCCTCTTAATTGCATGAAGGCTGCATATCTATCCTGATAATTATTCGCAATAAGACGAAAGGCAGTTCACCGTTCAGTGTCACTTAAATGCAACAAATTCGCATTATCATTTGCATCTGACGCATGGAAAAAAGCCCTGCATCCTTCCGGATGCAGGGCTCCCGCGCCGTTGTGCGTGAAACGGGTCACAGGTTGGCGATGACCTTCAGCCCGACCAGGGCGGCATTGGGAATGTGCTTCGTCTCCCCCGGGCGGATCATGTATTCGAATTCCGGCTGGACCAGTATGCCGGGCATGGCGTCAATGGCGTAATAGGCTTCTATGATGTGGGAGTCCGTCTGGGGCGCGCGCACGCTGCTGCCCAGTGAATAACCGGCCTCATACCGCAGGATCTGGCCTTCCTCCTTGCGGTGGCTGACATGGTACCACGAATACATGATGCCCAGCCGGTCCGTGACGCGCGATGGAAAGACACCGGCAAAGGACAGACCACCATAGGCTTCATCCGAAATCGAGGTCACATGCGGGGTATTATGGATATAGCCCGCCATCAGGTAGCCACCCGCCATCTGGTTACGCCCACCCCGGCGATAGACCATCTGGTCGCCTTCAAACCAGAACATGTCCATCGGTGCCGAACGCTGCCGTCCCGCCGCCGACTGCAGGGCCGCAGGCAGGCCCACGCCAATCTGGTCCGCATAGCGCGTGGTGTCATGCGCATAGCCCAGCACGTAATGCCCGGGCAGGCGGTTGCGGGTCAGGAACGGCTGCCACGTGAATTCGACAGGCAGCATGATGCCGGTCGCCTTTTCGCTGCCCCATGCCCAGCCGCTGGGGTTGTCGCTCAGGGCATTGACCGAATACGCGCCGATCTGGATGGCGGTATCGCGGGTGGGGCGCATGCGGATGCGCGAACCCCACGTCGCCTTCGGATACACGCTGAAACCGGGGTCCAGTTTCAGCGCCACGGGCGCGGAACACGTCACCATGAACGAACACAGCAGGGGCGAGGTGGCAAAGACATGCGTCAGCGCCATGCGCCCGAAGGTGATGTCCAGATGGTTGTCCAGCAGCTTCTTTTCGGCATAGAAATCCACCAGATGGGCCACCACGTTGCCCGACAGGCCATAGACTTCCTGCAGATTGACATAATATTCCCCCACGCGGTCATGGCTTACGGCGTGGCCTGCGCGCTCCATCACCAGCGTATGGACCGACCAGCCGGTTATCCCCGCCATTTTTTCCAGGTCGAAGTTCACCTGCGCGGTCAGTTCGTGCACGTAGCTCATGCCCCGTTCCACGCCGCCATTGATGACGCCCATCGCTTCGCCCTTGTAGGTAAAGGCGAAGCTGACGCCATGGTCCAGCAGCCTTTTGCGCAGGGGGTTGAGCTGCGGGACCAGGTGGCCGCTGCCTGCGGTAGGGACGTAGTACGGGTCCTCCAGGTCGCTGTCATGCTGGGCGTCGATCCATTCGGGCAACAGGCTGGACGGGCCTTCATGATGGACCAGAAGGGCGTCCAGTTCGATCTTGTGGAACGCCTTGCTGTCGCCGGGGCTGCTGACGGGGGCGACGCTCATGGTCGCAAGGCCGGCGGACGGATAGACCGGTACGCCGCTGGGCGGAATGGGGGTGTTGGGCGGCCTACGGATGGCCTCGGGCGTCGGGCCCAGACGTTCGGCATCCATATTGAGGCTGATCTGCTGTTCCTGTGTCACACCCGTCGAAGGCATGACCGAAACCGCGCCATTGGTGACGAGTGAGGGGACGGACGGCATGGCCGCAGGAATGGCCTGCGCCATGGCACGTGTCATGGGCAGGGCCATAGCGCCCACGGCCAGCAGCCATCTGCATGCATGAGGGAACGGGGTGCGGCCATGCCAGTCCGGCATATGGCGGTTCTGTTGTGTCATCTGTCGATTTTCTCGTGGCCGGGCCGGATGGCGGGGCGTGAAAACGCGGCAAGGATGCCTTGGGTGCGTGCCGCCCGGTCAGGGCGCGGGTGGACGCACGACGCAATCGGGAAAGCGGACAGATATGCGAAGGGACGTGAACGGATGGGTCATGATTTTGGCAACCATTGTTTTTATTTTTATGATGATCGATGCATATTTTAAAATTATCCAAATGTCAAATTGAGTGTAACTTTATTAATTTTGCATCGCACAAATTGTAATTTTATTACAAAATTCATTCTGCTTTTCGCTTTGCCGCCATCATGGTATCGCCCATGTCATGCCGTGGGGCAGGCCGGGAATGGGAGAATGGGGTGACGGCGCTTGTTCTGATGGTGGCGGGGCTGGTGGCCGGTGCGGTCGTGGGGGGATATGCCGTGTATCTTGTCACGTCTTCTTCCGGTCCGCTGCGCCGGCTGCCTTATTATCCCGTCCGTTCCCGGGCGGACCCCGTGGCCAGCGGGGATGAAGACACGGTTACGGTTGACGAACTGCCGGTCGCCCTGGTGGTGCTGTCACGTGGGGGGCGGCTGTTGCATGCGGGCGCCCGCGCGCAGGCCGAGTTTGCCGAGGGGCTGGGCACCCTGATCCGCCATCCCGCCCTGCAGCGCGCCGTGGCCGAACTGCAGCCCGGTAGCATCCGCGAGGTCCGGATCGAGGCCGATGTGCCGGTGCGCCGGGTGGTGCAGGGCTTTGCAAGGGCAGGGTCATGGCATGGCCATCCAGCCTGCGTGGTGGTGCTGCTGGATGCCACGGCGCATGACGCTCTGGATCGCGCCCGCAGCGATTTTGTCGCCCATGCCAGCCATGAACTGCGCACGCCGCTTGCTGCCCTGATCGGTTTTATTGAAACGCTGCAGGGACCAGCCGCGAACGATGCCGTGGCCCGGCAGAAATTCCTCGCCATCATGGCCCGGCAGGCCGCGCGGATGCAACGCCTGATTGACCGGCTGCTGTACCTGTCGCGTGTGCAGATGCTTGAACACCAGCGCCCGCAGGGACAGGTGGTGCTGTCTGACCTGTTTGCCCGCCTGAATGACGAACTTCAGGGTAAACCGGCGGAAGACCGGGCCGCGGTCATCATCCACCCCGCGCCAGCAGGCACGTTGCGGGGGGATGCGGACCAGATCCTGCAGGTGCTGGTCAATCTATGTGAAAATGCGCTGCGGTATGGCCGTCCGGCCCCGCCTGCGGTGGCGCGTATCGACATCGGGGCACACTGGCAGGAGGGGGGCGGGCTTGCAATTTCAGTGCGTGACAACGGGCCGGGCATCGAAGCGCGGCACCTGCCGCGCCTGACTGAACGGTTCTATCGTGTGTCCCAATCCGCCGGGTACCGCGGGGCAGATCAGGGGACGGGGCTGGGGCTGGCCATTGTCCGGCATATCCTTGATCGCCATGGTGGGCGTCTGGATATCACCAGCACGCCGGGACAGGGGACGTGCTTCACGGTCTGGCTGCCCGGAATGCCGGATAGCGCGTGTTTTCCCGCTTGACGGAAAATGCCCGTCCATGCTGTTGTTACGAAGCGAGTAGAAGCGGTCGGGATTTTTCCTGGGCATTGCTCCACACCAATCTGTTCCTGATTAGTGGGCCGCTGACGTGCAGTACATCTTACATGACAGGCTGTTTTCCATCGCCATCCGGCCATGCCGGACTGGTCTGGCCGCGCCATGTTCCGTCTGCCTTGCGTGCCCGGCAGGACACACCTTCTGACCGGAGAAGACCGCATGTCCACTTCATCTCCCGCCCTGCATGGCAGTGCGCAATCCGAACTGAATCGTGAAGCCCGTATTGGCGGCCACGGCACCTGTGTCGCCCGTGATATTCCACAGATCGACCTGTCGGATTACGACAGCCGCAAATCCGTGATTACGGATGCACTCTGGGACGCCGCGACGCAGGTCGGCTTTTTTCAGGTCATCAATCACGGCATTGACCCGGCGGACGTGGATGCCGCCTTTGCCGCTGCGGGCCGGTTCTTTGACCTGCCGATGGATGAAAAGGCGCATTACGCCCGTCGTCCGGGGTCCAACGTGGGCTGGGAATACCGCGCGCAGGTCCGCCCATCCACCGGGACACCGGATAACAAGGAATCCTACCAGATCACCCTGTCACAGATGGGCAGTGACATATGGCCCGACGAAAGCGTATTGCCCGGATTTCAGGCCCGCATGCAGCGTTTCGAGCACCAGAACTGGGAACTGGGGATGAAAATCCTGTCGTGTTTTGCCCTCAGGCTGGGGTTCGATGCGGATTTCTTTACCCACAATCATGATCCCGCATCCGCTGAATACCAGAGTACCCTGCGCCTGATCCATTACATGAGCATGGAAAACGCGAAGGACGAGGATTTCGAATTCTGGCGTGCCGGTGCCCATTCCGATTTCGACTGCCTGACCCTGCTGCACCAGCGACCGGGGCAGGGGGGGCTGCAGGTCTGTCCCGGCAAGGATGCGGATACGACACTGGCATGGACGGACGTACCACCGGTGGCTGGCGCGGTGACGTGCAATATTGGTGACATGCTGATGCGCTGGAGCGACGACCGCCTGAAATCCACCCTGCATCGTGTGCGTATGCCCCGGCGCGATGAATATCTGGGGCCACGTCTGTCACTGCCGTTTTTCTGTCAGGCCAACCGCGATGCGGTCATTCAGGGGCCGCAGAAGAAATACGCCCCCATTACCGCCCGCGACTATCTGGATGAACGCATCCGCGCCAATTACGGGAGCCGCACGTAAGAAGCTGTCCGATAATAAATCATTGATATAAAAGGTAAAAACTTTTTGGTCGTTGCCTTGTTGAAACCAAGGCGACGCTTTCTGAAAAAGCATCATCACAAACTTCCAGCAGATTTGCAGGTAGTTTGTTCAGGCAACCTTCAGGGGATGGCGGTCACGTCCCGAAATAGTTCTGGCGCAGTTCACGCCGCACGAAATCCAGGAAAAACCGCGTGCGTGAGGGCAGGTGCGCGCGGGAGGGATAGACGGCATACAGCGTCACGTCCTCCCACGCATAGGTGCTGAGACATTCGATCAGCCGGCCGCATTTCAGGTCATCGGCAATATCCCACAGCACCTTCAGCGCAATGCCGCGCCCGCTGACCGCCCAGTCATGCACGACTTCGCTGCTGGATGTGGCAAGGCGCGGAGTGACGTGAATTTCCTTGCGCACCTTTCCATCCAGATAGGCCCATTCATTGAATATGCGCTGGCGGCGGATCAGGCAGATGCAGTCATGTTTCAGCAGGTCATGCGGTGTCGTGGGCAGTCCCTTGCGCGCGCTGTATTCCGGCGATGCGCAGACCACGCGGCGGCTGTTGATCAGGCTGGTGGTCATGACTTCCTGATCCGACGGCATGCCGGGGCGGATGGCAATGTCCAGCCCGTCATCAATCACATCCAGCCCCGCATCGGACAGGGTCAGGTGCACGGTGACATCGGGGTACTGCCCCACAAAGGCGGCCACGACACCGGCCAGCAGTTTCCGCCCGATTTCCGATGGCACGCCCACCCGCAGCAGCCCATGCGGGATACCGGCGCGCGCGGTCAGTTCGGCTTCGGCTTCCTCCACTTCCTGCATGATCCTGACTGCGTGTTCGTGCAGGCGCTGGCCTTCCGCCGTCAGGGCGAAATGGCGCGACGTGCGCGTGACCAGCCGGGTGCCCAGACGGAATTCCATTGCGCTCAGGCGGCGGCTCATGGCGGCGGATGACATGCCCATGGCGCGTGCGCATCCGGCAATGCTGCCCGCTGCGGTCAGGATGCAGAAAAACTTCAGGTCACTGATCTCATCCGACATGTGGCATTCCATGATTGCGTCTGGCGTACGGTTGGCGTGCAACCGCATGCCCTACACGAAGATGTGCAGATCCGTATTCTGCGCACCCTTCCACTGTTATCGCAATATCGGGTTCTTATGTCGGATACAGTACGGTCCATGTCTCATACTTCCCTCAAAACGGCGCTGTCCGGCAGGGAACTTCTGGATTGTCCAGTTCTGAACAAGGGAAATGCATTCGACAGGCGTGAACGTGACCTGTTTGGGCTGCATGGCCTGCTGCCCGCACGTGTCGCCACACTGGAGGAACAGGTCGACCTTGCCCGTGCGCGACTGGCGGCGCTGCCGGACAATTTTTCGCGACATATTGCGCTGCGTGAAATCCAGGATCGTAACGAAACGCTGTTCTACGCCATCATTGATCAGGCGCTGGAGGCGTGGCTGCCCATTATCTACACCCCCGCGATTGGCCGGGCATGCCGGGAATTCAGCCATATCTGGACCCGTCCGCGTGGCCTGTTCCTGACATACGCGGATCGTGGCCGCATTGCCGACATCCTGTCGGACCCGCAATGGGACGGGGTACGCGTGATCGTGGCCAGTGACGGTGGCAGCATTCTGGGCATTGGCGACCAGGGGGCCAATGGCATGGGCATCCCCATTGGCAAGCTGTCGCTCTACACCGCCTGTGGCGGCCTGGACCCGGCCCGCGCATTGCCCGTCCTGCTGGATGTCGGCACCGATAATGCGACCCTGCTGGAAGACCCGGAATATATCGGCTGGCGGCACGAACGCGTGCGCGGGGCGGATTATGATGCCTTCATTGCGGAATTCGTGGCTGCCGTGAACGCGCGATGGCCCAATATCGCCCTGCATTGGGAAGATCTGTCGGGCGCGGATGCGCTGCGCATCCTGCGCCGTTATCGCGACGGGATGTGCACCTATAACGATGATATCCAGGGCACGGCGGGGGTGACGGCGGGTGCGCTGCTGGCCGCGATCCGCGCCGGCGCGGCCCCGCTGTCTGACCAGCGCATCGTCATTTTCGGCGCGGGTGGTGCCGGGTGCGGCATTGCCGACCTGCTGGCGCAGATGATGGTGGCGGATGGCATGACGCCCGGGGAAGCAAACCGCCGTTTCTTCATGGTCGATCTCAACGGGCTTGTGCGTGAGGGGATGGACGGCGTGACCGAAGGCCAGCGCCCCTTCGCGCAGCCCGCCGATATCGCGGCGACGTGGAATGTGGCTGATGCTGATCATGTCACGCTGGCCGAGGTCATGAAGAACGTCCGTCCCACCATGCTGATCGGGACATCGGGGCAGGGCGGGGCATTTACCCGTGACATCGTGGCCCCGATGGCGGATCAGTCCGCCCGTCCGGTCATTTTTGCCCTGTCCAATCCCACGGCCAATATCGAGGCAACGCCCGCCGATCTGCTGGACTGGACGGGGGGGCGCGCAATCATCGGGACCGGTGGTCCGTTCGCGCCAGTGGACTATGACGGACACAGCCGCCCGGTGGACCAGATCAACAATTCCTATGTCTTTCCCGGAGTTGGCCTTGCGGTGGTGGCAGGTGGCATTACGCGCATGACGGATGGCATGTTCCTTGCCGCCGCCCACGCGCTGGCAGGGCTTTCTCCCGCCGCCGGGGTGGATGATCAGGCGACGGTACCTCTGCTGCCTCCCGTGTCCGAACTGCGCACCGTGGCCATGGCCGTGGCGCGTGCCGTCATCCGGCAGGGGCAGGCGGAAGGCGTGGCCCCGCAGGCATCGTCCGAAACGCTTGAGGCTGCGCTGAAGGATGCTGTCTGGACCGCGCGGTATCGTCCGTATGACCGGCTGGACCCCACCCGCTAGGCTCTCCACTGCGATTTCCATGGGCAAACGGCTTCGGTAAGGCGAAGTAAAACGTGTCCGCCATGCCATGACGGGCAGGATCAGATGAATATTTCCCGCTTTATGCCCGGTCCGGACGTGCGGTGGCCGATCATGCGCTGGCCTGTGGACGGGCGCATGCTGCACTGGCTGTTCTGCCCCACGCCGCAGGCCGTGGCGTTCGCGTTGCGCAATACCATTGCCTCCATCGTGGCGCTGGCCATTGCGTTGTGGATGGAACTGGACAGCCCGCAATGGGCGGTCGCCACCGTATGGTCGGTGGCCCAGGTGCGCCGGGGCGAAAGTATGTCCAAGGCGCGGTGGCGTATCGTGGGTACGCTGGCTGGCGCGGTTGCCGCGGTGGTGTTCATCGCCGCCTTTCCGCAGCAGTCATGGCTGTTCTTTCCTGCCGTGGCGACATGGATCGGGTTGTGCAGTTTTCTGGCGACGTTCTGCCTGAACTTCCGTTCCTATGCGTTCGTGCTGTCGGGCTATACCTGCTCGATCATTGCGGTGGCGGCAGCATCCGAACCGGATAATGTCTTTTTCATCGGAATTTCACGCGCCACCTATATTGTCCTTGGTGTGGTGTGCGAGGCGGGAATGGCCATGCTGTTCACCATCGGCCTGCCCACCCGCGCACGGGCGACCATGGTGGCGCAGGTGGAAAACGTGCTGCACCGTCTGGCGGTGCTGCTGCGTGAAATCGTGCTGCATGACCGCGATACGCTGGTCCATGCCGGTGAATTTTCGGACATGGTGGTATCGGTCCATCAGGGGCTGGAATTCCCGGCCATAGAAATGGGGCGGCAGGTGCATGCGGGCGATCATGCCCGTGCTGTTCTGGCGGAGGTCTCGATCCTTGTGACCCGTCTTGTCGGCCTGTCCGGCGGAGCGGAGCGGGTGGTGCTGGCGGATGATGGGGCGCTGGAGGACACGCGGGGGCAACTGCTGCATTTATGCGACCGGCTTGCAGCGTGTCGGCTGAAATCCGGCGCGCTGGATGCCGTGCACGATCAGGTGGTGCACCTGCGCGCCCTGTTCGCGCGGCGTGCGGCGCATGGCAGGCAGGAAATGGACCGCATTACCCATGGCGTGCTGGCGGCGACGATGGTGGATCTGGAAACGGCGCTGGACCACTGCCATGCCATTTTCAGCCCGCCGCCGCATGACCGCTTCCGGTTTCATCTGGGGGGACACCGCGATATCCGGCTGGCGTTTTATAACGGGTTGCGGGGGGCCGCGGCCATCATGCTGGCGGCTTTTGTATATGAATGTACGGCATGGCCCGGTGGCATGGGGTTCATTGCCATTACCACGCTGGTCTGCGGCCTGTTCGCCACGCGTGAAAACCCGGTCGTGGGCACGACCCGCTTCCTGTCGGGGGCCGTGTGGTCAGCCATCGCGGCGGGCAGTCTTGATTTATGGATACTGCCCTACCTGACGGACTATGAGGAATTCGCCTTCGCGCTGGGCATATTCCTGTTTGTGGGCGGGCTTGCCAAATGCAACCGGGGCACGGCGGGGGCCGCTGCGGCGTACGGGCTGCTGATGCCCAACCTGCTCATGCCCGGGAACCAGAGCCGGGTGGATGAAGTCACGTTCCTGAACGGCGCCTTCCATACCGTGCTGGCGGTGGGGCTGAGCGTGCTGGTGTTCCGGCTGGTCCTGCCATTCCGTGCGCGGGATGAACGGCTGCGCTTTGGCATGCACATACGTGGTGAACTGCGGCGGCTGTGCCTTGTCCCCCTGCCACCGTCGCCCCAATGGTGGATTGGCACCAGCGTGGACCGCATCGGGCGCATGGTGCGCCATGCAACGCACGAAAAGGATACCTCCGCTGCGTCCGGTATCCGGCTTATGCTCATGTTTTCGTCCGTTGGCCTGAATATTCTGCTGCTGCGCCAGCTCAAGCGGCAGCGGCGCGATACGGTGTCAGACGTGATTACCGCGCTGCTGCGCGCGCTGGTGCGTTATCGGCCCGTCAGCCCGCGCGGCATAGCCGTGGTCCGGGCCACGCGCCGGCGGCTGGCCCGCATGGAAAAGGCCGATCCCGGCAATGGCAGACTGCTGGAGGTCCTGGCCTGCCTTGACGGGATCAGCCGTACGGCGACTGCCTGTGTTGCCGCCATGGCGGCGGGAGTGGAATAATCCCTGTTATATCGGGGAACCGATAAACGGTTTCGGGTGCCGTCTTTTTACAAAAAGACGGTGTTTATCTGAAGCTTTTGAACAGAGCGCCACCAAAACCCTATTTTGTTTTTCAGCCCTTTTTCCGACGCGGCTGGGGCAGGGGATAACGGCTTTCCCATCCACCGCCCAGTGCACGATACAGATGCGTGACGGAAGTCGAGACCGCGACATCCGCCTCGATCAGGCGCGACTGCGTATCCAGCAGCCGGTCCTGCATTTCCAGCACGTTCAGGAACGCGGCCGAACCTTCGGTATACTGGCGCTGTGCGGTGCGCACGGCAATCTGGTTCTGGTCCACGGCGGCGGCCAGCCGGTCGCGCTGGTTCTGGGCCGATGACAGGTCGGCCATCGCATCATCGATTTCCTGCCATGCCTTGAGCATCGTGCGCTGCAGCATGATCGCGGCCTCCTTCTGCTGGGCTTTGCGCAGGCGAAGCTGCCCCGTCAGCCGTCCACCCTCGAATATGGGAAACGTCGCGGTCGGGCCGAAACCGTACTGGCGCGATGCCCAGCTTCCCAGCCCGCTGAACTGCAGCGCCTGCACATCCAGACTGCCCGACAGGGTCACGCGCGGGAAGAAATCGGCAATGGCGACGCCAATGCTGGCGGTGGCGGCGTGCAGCCGTTCCTCCGCCATGAGGATGTCTGGCCTGCGTTCCGCCAGTTGGGAGGGCAGGCCCGCCGGAATGTCACGCGGCACGGGCGGCACGTTCCCCCCCGGCCCAAGGCTTTGGGTCAGTGCGCCGGGTTCGCGCGCGACCAGAAAGCTCAGTGCGTTGAGCAGGTGTGCTTCCTGATCCTGCAGGACCGGCAGGCGGGAGCGGAACTCCTCGTACTGCCCTGCCGCATCGGCCATGTCCATGCGCGTTGCCGCCCCTTCGTTCAGGCGGCGCGTGGTCAGGTGCAGCGTGCGACTGGCCAGGTCGATGTTCTGCCGGACAATGGCCATGCGCGCCTGCACGCCACGCAGGTCAAGGTAGTCCTGCGCCGTTTCCGCCATAAGCGAGACCAGAAGCCCGCGACGCATGTCTTCGGTCGCGTGCATGGCGGCGGTGGCGGCTTCGACCTGACGGCGCACATGTCCCCACAGGTCCACCTCCCATGATGCGCTCATGCCATACTGGGGCAGGTTGAAGGACGGGTTGCCGATCGATCCGGGCATGGCCGTGGGGCCGAAGCCCTGCGTGCCGCTGGCGATCGTGCCCGCGCCCTGCTGTTCCATGGTGCCCAGCAGGCCCAGCACGCCATTGGTGCTGGCGCGTTCGCGGGCGTAGGACGCATTGGCTTCGGCATGGGGAAACTGCGCGGCACTTGCAATACGGCGTTCGGCCATGCTCTGGGCGAAGCGCCACGATGCGGCCTTCAGGTCAAGATTGTCCTGCGCCACCTGTGCTTCCAGCGCGGTCAGGGTGGCATCATTGAAAATGGTCCACCACTGCGCGCCAATCGTGGCGTCAGTGACGTGGCTTTCGGCGGGCGGCAGGCTGTCATGCCATGCGGCAGGCGCGGGCTGCGGCCTGCGGTGGTAATTGGGGCCGACCGTGCAGCCGGTGACCAGCAGCGCGGTCATGCCACAGGCCAGCAGTGCCCGCGCGCGGCGGGGGGCCTGCATGGTGGCGTTACTGCCAGGCATAGCGGGCCTCCGTCGCGTGGGGGCCGTCCGGCGGGGTGATGGTATCGATTCGGGCTTCGACCGACATGCCAACGCGGACCAGTCCCGCCAGCTTCTGTCCGGGGTCGAACACCAGCTTGACGGGAATGCGCTGCACTACCTTGGTAAAGTTGCCGGTGGCGTTGTCCGGCTGGATCGGGGCAAAGGCGACGCCGGTGGCGGGCGCCAGACTGTCCACATGGGCATGCAACGGATGACCGGGGAAGGTGTCGACCCATATGGTCGCGCGCTGCCCGGTGCGGACATGGGTCAACTGCGTTTCCTGAAAATTGGCCAGAACGTAGGCCGCCTGTGTCGGCACCACCGCCAGCAGGGCCGTGCCCGCATGGACATAGGCGCCCACGCGCACGCCACGCTCACCAACCACGCCTTCGACCGGGGCGGGAATGGTGCAGTAGGACAGGTTCAGCCCCGCCGTATGTTCACGCCCGCGTGCCTGTTCCAGCGCACCCTGCGCATGCAGCAGACGCGCGCGCAGGACCGCGACCTGATCGGTTTCGGCTTCGACCGCCGCGTTGTCATGGTCCAGGCGGGCCTGCGCTTCCAGGAGGCGGGCGGCGCTGTCCTGATTCTGTTCCAGCGTGCCGGACCCGTCTGTCGCCAGGTTGTGGTATCGCCGGGCATTCTGCCGTGCAAAGACAAGCTGCGCCTGATCTGCGCTGACGCTGGCGCGGGCCTGCGCGATCAGGGCCGACTGGCGCACCAGTTCGGCTTCGAGGTTCGCCACGTCCCCCTGTGCCGCCTCGCGTTCACCCGTGGCGGTTTCCAGTGCGGCGCGGTAGTCTTCGTCCTCGATATGGGCCAGTTCCTCGCCGGGGTGGACGGCCTCGTTATCCTGCGCGATCACGCGGTCGATACGGCCGGGTACCTTGGGTGCCACGGTGGTGAAATCCGCTGTGACATAAGCATCGTTGGTATATTCGCTGGTGCCATTGCCCGATACCAGCCGGTCGGCGGTCCAGGCGGCCGCAAGCAGGACAACGACCGTGGCACCAGCGAGGATGATGGGTTTCTTGTGGGGCATTGTTTCGGACCCGATCATTCAGTGCGCGGCGGGTGCGGGGACCGGCGCACGCGGGGGGTAGACGCGTCCGGGCAGGATGGCCGCCAGGACAAGGAAAAAGGCACAGATCCACATGACCAGCAGGTAGATGTCCGCCAGCGCCAGCACGGTGGCCTGTTCATGCACGTAGGTATGGAAAATCTGCAGTGCGTTGCGCGCCACATGCCCGGCATCGGGCGATGTGGCCGCGATCTGCCCGGAAATGGGATCGCCCATGCCCGACAGCGCCGTGCCATGCGTGCCGTGAAGGTCCAGCAGCATGGTGGAATGATACTGCTCGCGACGGCGCAGCATGACTTCGAACAGGGCGGTGGCAATGGCGTTGGCCATGCCCTTGAGCATGTTCACCATGCCCGAGATCATTGGCCCGTCCGCAGGACCCAGCCCCAGTGCGGCCAGCATGAGGGTGGGAATCACCACCATCGGCTGCCCGAACACCTGGAGGATCTGGATGACCAGAAAATTGTCACGCACCCAGTCGGGCGTCAGCCACGTGCCCAGCCATGCCGCGACCCCAAGGCAGACAAGGCCGATGGCCAGCACGTACCGGCAGTCCACCGCACGGATGTTGCATATCGCCGCCGTCAACGGCAGCAGGACCAGTTGCGGCAGGGCCACGACCAGCGCGACGGGGGCTGCCTGAACAGGGCGGTAGCCGCGTATGTCGGCAAGGTAGGTGAACGGGATTTCCGTCATGAGCCCGCAGATCATGAGGGACGCCACCAGCGTCAGCAGCGACATGGCGATGTTGCGATTGCCCCAGAACTGGATGCGGAAGAATGGGCTGTGGTGGAACCATTCATGCGCAAGGAAGGCAATGAACAGCGCCCCGCCCCAGAATGTCAGGTGCGTGATGACGGGGGAGCGGAACCAGTCCAGCCGGTCCCCCTGATACAGTACGGTCACCACGCACATGATGGCCGGAACCCCCAGCATGAAGCCGCGCCAGTTGAAATTGCGGAACCGTTCCCAGTGCGATGGATCGCGCGGCAGTCCCCACCCGATCATGAGGACCGCGACCGCGCACAGCGGCAGTGTTTCCCAGTACAGCCACCGCCAGCCGACATGTTCGAACCACATCGCCTCCAGCGGGCCGCCAAGATTGGGGCCGAAGGTGGCACTCATGGCGTATCCGCCAATGCCGAATACCCGCAGCGGCGCAGGCAGGTATTTGAGCATGACGGTCATGAGGATGGGCGGCAGGCACCCCGCCGACAGCCCCTGCACCGCACGCAGGATGCACAGTGTGGTCATGTCGGGCATGTAGGGCGCGGGAATGGCCAGAAGCCCCAGCAGTGCCGTCATGAACAGGGTAAAGCGGTAGATGGAAAACGTGACGTAGAACCACGGCGTGAACGCCATCGCCGCGATGTTGAAACATTCATAGATGGAAATGAACCACGTTCCCTCGTCGTGGCCGATATGCATGGCCCCACGGATATCGGGCAGGCCGATTTCCGTGATGTGTTCGTTGAAACCGGCGACATGCACGGCCAGCAGCACCCCAAGGCACCCCACGACCGTGCGGATGCCAAAGGGCGGAATATAGGAAGGGGGAGCGTGGGCGGCGTTCACATTTATCTGTCCCGATGGGAAAACAGGCACATGATCGGCGCGGTGGGCGTGCGCGAATACCCATGATCGCGTAGGGTGACACCTTCATTTTACGGATTGGTCAAATTCGTTTTTTCAGGATAATCGGGACGGTCGCGTTCCGGTTTGCATGGTGGGGAAGACACGCAGGGGCATGAGGAAACGGTATGATCTCGACCTGCTGCGCAGCCTTCAGGCCCTGATCGAGGAAGAAGGCGTCTCCCACGCCGCACGCAGGCTGCAGATGAGCGAGGCCGCCATGAGCCGTAGCCTCGCCAAGCTGCGCGTGGTCTTTGGTGATCCCATCCTTGTCGCGTCGGGGCGCAGGCTGGTTGCAACGACGTTTGCGCTGGGTATCCGTGAACGGGTCCAGGCGCTGGTTGAAAGCGCGGACTCCCTTCTGGAGGAGCAGGACACCCTCGACCTTGCGGGCCTGTCGCCCCATTTCACCCTGCGGGCCAATGACCTGATCGTGGGGGCGTTCGGCGCTGAAATCCTTGCGGCGCTGCGGCGCGACTGCCCCGGTTGCACCATTACCTTTGCCCCGGAGACGGATGAAGAACCCAGCAACGACCTGCGTGAAGGGCGGATCGACCTCTATCTGGGCGCATCCGATGACATGCGTTCGGAAATACGGCGCCAGAGCATCTTTCCTACCTCGTTCAGGGCACTGGTGCGTGCTGGGCACCCCATTCTGGCCGAAGGGATCACCCCGGCCTCGGTCGCGCGGTACGAGCATATAAGTGTCTCGCGCCGGGGGCGGCCGCACGGGCCGATCGATACGGTGCTGAAGGAGCGTTTCGGGCTGAAGCGCCGGGTCGTGATGGTCGTTCCCACCTATTACGCCATGGTTGAAACGCTGCGTATGACGGACATGATCCTGCCACTGCCGGGTATCGCCATCGATTACCTGCCCATACGTTCCATGCACCTTGAGGAATTCGAGTTCCCGTTCGACCTGCCCCCGGTGCATTCGTTTCAGGCATGGCACCCCCGGCGCGACAGCGACCCGGTGCATCGCTGGCTGCGCCAGACGGTGTATCAGGTCGTGCGCCACCGTGGGGATGTCCCGCCTGACGGGTTTTCCCCTGCCCCGGTGCTGGCGGGGGGATAGGGGTTACTGCCCGTAGCGCACGACGCCCAGATCCTCGTACGGGATTTCGGGCATGCGGTTCGACATGATGTCCGCCAGAACCCGGCCCGATCCACAGGCCATGGTCCAGCCCAGTGTGCCATGCCCGGTGTTGAGGAACAGGTTGTCATATTTCGTGCGGCCGATGATGGGCGTGCCATCGGGCGTCATAGGCCGCAGTCCGGTCCAGAACCGGGCGGCGGGAATATTGCCGCCACCGGGGAACAGGTCGGTAACCGAATGTTCCAGCGTCTCGCGCCGTGGCGCGCGCAGCTTCGTGCTGAACCCGGCCAGTTCCGCCGTGCCGCCCACGCGGATGCGTTCGCCAAGGCGGGTAATACCGATCTTGAATGTCTCATCCATGATGGTGGAGACGGGGGCCTGTTTTTCATTCACGATATCAGCGGTCAGCGAATATCCCTTGACCGGGTAGATCGGCAGGTCCAGCCCGAGGTGGCGTACCATGGCCGGCGAATAGCTGCCCAGTGACAGGACATATGAATCCGCCGCCATCTGGCCACGGCTGGTCTCGATCCCGGTAATGCGGCCGCCATCGCTGGTCATGGTGCGGATGCGGGTATCATAATGGAAGGCCACACCCGCCTTTGCCGCCAGCGCGGCAAGACGCTGGGTAAACAGGAACGCATCCCCCGTCTCGTCACCCGGCAGGCGCAGGCCACCCACGATCTTGTGCGCTGATGTGCCCAGCCCCGGTTCGGCCTTCACGCAGCCTTCGCGCGTCAGTATTTCATAGGGCACGTTGTACTGCTCAAGCACGCGGATGTCCCCCGCAATGCCATCAAGCTGCTTTTGCGTGCGGAATACCTGCAGCGTGCCCTGCTGTCGGTCATCATAGGTGATGCCGGTGCTGATGCGCAGTTCCATCATCATGTCGCGGCTGTATTCAGCAATCCGCACCATGCGACCCTTGTTGCGGTCGTACGCGGTGGCGGTGCAGTTTTCCAGCATCTGCACCAGCCATTTCCACAGATGCGGGTCGGGCATGGGCCAGAATACGAAGGGGCGGTACTTCATCAGCAGCCACTTGATCGATTTCAGCGGCACGCCCGGCCCCGCCCATGGCGACGAATACCCCGGCGAGACCTGACCCGCATTGGCGAAGCTGGTTTCAAGGCCGGCTTCAGGCTGGCGGTCCACGACCGTGACCTCGTGTCCGGCCTGCGCAAGGTACCATGCCGATGTCACACCGACGACACCGCTACCCAGAACGATGATTTTCATTACACAGTTGCCTTCCCTGGCAGGTGGAAACGTATCACGCCGCCTGTGTCAGGTATGCGCGATGGAAACGGGATCCCAGCGCCGTCAGCACCTCGTAGCCGATGGTGCCGGCGGACCGGGCGACATCATCCACGCTGCGGCGTGGGCCGATCATGTCCACATGCGTGGCGCGCGCCATGACGCTGTCGGGCACATCGGTCACGTCGACTGTGGTGGAATCCATGGAAATGCGGCCCAGGATCGGCAGCCGGTATTCCCCCAGCCAGGCACAGCCGCCGCCATCGGCGCCGTGGCGCAGGAAGCCATCGGCATAGCCAATGCCAAGCGTCGCGATCCGGCGCGGCCCGGTGGCCCGCCATGTCAGGCCATAGCCCACGCCGTCGCCTGTGGTGATGGCGCGGCGCTGGACAATGCGCGCGGCCAGCCGCACCGTGGGGCGCAGGGGATTGGGCGCGTTTTCGTTGGGCGCCAGCCCATACAGGGCGGCACCTGGCCGCACGAGGTCGAAATGGTAGTCCGGCCCAAGGAAAATCCCCGATGAGGCCGAAAGCGCCAGCGGGGCTGTGGGCAGGCGGGCCGCCATGGCGCGCAGGCGGTCGCGCTGCATGGCGTTGGCCGGGCTGGCTGGGGTATCGGCACAGGCAAGGTGGCTCATCACCAGCCGCGTATCGATACCATCCAGCAGGTCCGGACGGGCCGACAGCGTTGCAATATCCGTATCGGACAGGCCGAAGCGTGACATGCCGGTATCAACCTGCAGGGCTGCGGGCAGGGGCGTGCCCGTCCGGCCCGCATGCGCATGCCACCCGGCGATCTGTTCCATGCTGTTGAGTACCGGCAGCAGGTCATGATGCGTAAATTCGGCTTCGGTGCCCGGCATGGGGCCATGCAGGACAAAAATGCGTGAGGAGCGGGAGATGCAGCACCGCAGGCGGATGCCTTCCTCCAGATGGGCGACGAAAAAGGTATGTGCGCCAGCCTGTTCCAGCACGGGCGCGACCCGGTGGGCACCCAGCCCGTAGGCATCTGCCTTGACCACGGCCGCACATGTGGCCGTGCCCGTGCGCGCGTCGAGCAGACGGTAATTCGCGGCAATGGCCCCAAGGTCGATTTCCAGCATTGCGCCCGCACCGGGTTCGGCCCACCCGGTCGCATGCGGGGGGGAAGGCAGTTCGGACATGGGGCGGGCACTCCATCGGGCTGGTGGAACAGGTTGATCGTATGCTGACAGAAACAGAATGTCCTGTCGTTTAAAGCAATTTCATGCAATTACGGATCATCTGTACGCAATTATATACGAAAAAAAGCGGAAAATTCACCATGGCATTCGACCGTCTGACAGACGCCATACTGCGCCACCTTCGCCATGATGGCCGAATCAGCAATGCCGACCTGGCGCAGAAGGTTGGCCTGTCCCCGTCCGCGTGCCTGCGGCGGGTGCGGATGCTGGAAAAGGATGGGGTGATCCGGGGGTATCGCGCGCTGGTGGATGAGCGTTCGGTCCATGGCATGACCACCGTGATCGTGCAGATCACGCTGGAACGCCAGACGGAGGAATGCCTGCGTCGGTTCGAAGCCCGCGTGCGCGAATGCGCCGACGTGCGTGAATGTTACCTGATGACGGGCGATGCCGATTATCTGGTTCGTGTTGAGGCACGGGACGCGGCTGATTATGAACGCATTCATAAGGAAGAACTGTCGCGCATGCCCGGCGTGGCCCGGATCCAGAGCAATTTCGCCATCCGCACTGTGGTGCAGCGTTAGGCTGCACATTCGAAATATCTGTTTGATAAATAGGGATAAAAGATTTTGGGTGCCGCCTTTTTCAAAAAGGCGGCGTACCCGCTAAAGTGATGAAAACCGCTGGATCACGAAGCATCACGTTAATTTGCCTGCGGTTTGGGGCGCATTCTGGCCCGGACAGGTACCCGGGGCAGGCGGGACCTGCCCCGGGCTGTAGCGTAAGGGATGGGAGGGATTATGGCACGGGCGGGATGACCGGGCTGCCCTGACGCGGAATGAACGGGCGGATCAGGAACTGGTAGCAGCTCGCGCCGATCACGCCGCCTGCCAGCGGGCCGATGATCGGCACCCACCAGAAATTGTCTGGCGAGGGCAGGGCGGACCCGCCCCACCCGGTCAGGAAGCAGAACAGGCGTGGCCCGAAGTCACGGGCAGGGTTGATGGCCCATGCTTCCAGATAGCCCGAGCACGCGCCAATGCTGGCCACCAGCAGGCCGATGATCAGCGCGCTGGAATTGGCCTGCGGGGCGACGGTGTTATATTCGCAGGTGATCGCGAAGATGCCGCCGACCAGCAGTGCGGTCAGGATGGTTTCATCCACCAAGGCATGGAATGGCGTGATGAATTCGCCGGGATGGGTGAAGAATACGCCCGCCGCCCCGCCATCGGCGCGGGTCAGGCCGTGCAACTGGTTGTAATGGTCTATGACCGGCTGGTACAGCGTATAGACAAGGGCCGCCCCCAGAATACCCCCCAGTACCTGTGCCACGCAGTAAGCGGGCACCTTGCGCCATGGAAAACCACGGTAAAGCGCCAGCGCCACCGATACGGCAGGGTTGGCATGAGTGCCCGATACACTGCCGGTCACGTAAATGGCGATGGTGACGCCCAGCCCCCAGACAATGGACACCCCCCAGTAGGAAAGCTTGTAGGGGCTGGGATCATACAGCGTGTACATGGCGGCTACGGAATCGCCGATCAGGACAATGATCATGACCGCGATGCATTCCGATATCAATTCGCCCAGAAACTGTCGGTTCTTCAGCATTTTAACCCACTTTATTCTTTTATTATCGTTCGATGGGAATGGGCTGTCCGCCTTGTGGCGGTTTTCCTGCCCTGCCATGTTCTTAAACGAACATTTCTGGGTGGGGAAGAGGCGTGCGCGCGGACCGGGTCGTGAGGTTCTCCTTTTTCCATTTATTTCATTATATGACATGAAATATCTCCAACCTGCCGGATTCTGGGTCTGTCGTTCTGCCATATGCCGGGCAGCGACAGGGGCATCGTGTCAGGCCGTGCTGTGCGTTTTCGCACATGCACAAAAACCGCCCTGACAGATAAATACCGGCAGGTGGCGAATTTATGGCTAAAACCGGCAATATTTATGCATAAAACATGTCCTGAAATATCCGGGTTTGATGTGCGCTTTCCCTATTGAAACGCTCATGATGTTCGTTTACGAACATGCGTATCAGGAGGAACATCTACCATGGCGTCCAAAGACGAAACATTCCGCACCCCCGCGGTACAGGGCGGTCCGCTTGACCTGCTGGTCGTGGGCGGGGGGATTAACGGCACGGGCATCGCGCGCGATGCCGCAGGGCGGGGCGCATCCGTCCTGCTGGTCGAACAGGACGACCTTGCCAGCTACACGTCATCCGCCAGCACCAAGCTGATCCATGGCGGTCTGCGCTATCTTGAATATTATGAATTCCGTCTGGTGCGCGAAGCACTGATCGAACGCGAACGGCTGCTGCGCATTGCGCCGCACATTATCTGGCCCATGCGTTTCGTGCTGCCCTATACCCCGCAGGCGCGGCCTGCATGGATGCTGCGCCTTGGCCTGTTCCTGTACGATCACCTTGCGCCCAACATGACGCTGCCCAAGTGCAAGTCGCTTGACTTCCGCACCAACTCGGCGGGTAAGCCACTCAACGGCACGCTGGCGCGTGGCTTTGCCTATTCCGATGGCTGGGTGCAGGACAGCCGCCTTGTCGTGCTTAACGCCATGGATGCACGGACGTATGGCGCGGACATCCGCACCCGTACCCGCCTTGTGCAGGCCCGCCGGGTGAATGGCCTGTGGGAGGCCGTGATCGAGAATACGCGCGATGGCAGCCAGACCACCGTTCAGGCGAAGGTGCTGGTCAATGCCGGTGGCCCGTGGGTAAGCGAAGTGCTGCGCGAACGCGCGCAGGTTGATTCCGACAAGAACGTGCGTCTGGTCAAGGGAAGCCATATCGTGGTGCCGCGCCTGTTTGACGGCCCGCAGGCCTATATCCTGCAGAATCCGGACAAGCGTATCGTGTTCGCCATTCCGTATGAGCAGAAATTCACCCTGATCGGCACGACCGACGTGCCATGGACGCAGGCCCCCGGCCGGGTCGAGATCTCGCCCGAGGAAATCAGCTACCTGTGCGACAGCGTCAGCCGCTATTTCACCAAGCCGGTCACGCCTGATGACGTGGTGTGGAGCTATGCCGGTGTGCGTCCGCTGTATGATGATGCGGCCAAGAATGCCTCCGCCGTGACGCGTGATTACGTGCTGGATGTTGATACACAGGGCAACCAGGCGCCGATGCTGTCCATTTTCGGTGGCAAGATCACCACCTACCGCCGTCTGGCCGAACATGCGCTGGAGAAGCTGCAGCCCTTCCTGCCGGTCCTGTCCGCGCCGGGCTGGACTGCGGACCGGGTGCTGCCCGGTGGTGATCTGGGTGAGGGCGGGTTCGATGGCGCCGTCAGCCGCCTTGCGGCAAAGGCCCCGTTCCTTGATGCGCAGCTGTGCTGGCGTCTGGTGCGTAACTACGGCTCCCGCGCGACCGAAATCGTGGGTGATGCCCGTAGCATGGCCGATATGGGTGAACAGTTCGGTGGCGGCCTGACCGCGCGCGAGGTGGAATACCTGATCGCCAGCGAATGGGCGCAGACGACCGAGGACATCCTGTGGCGGCGTTCGCGTATGGGCCTGCATGTGACCGATGAAGATGCGGGCCGCCTTGACACCTACCTGCGTGGCCGCCAGCCGGTCGCGGCAAAATCGGCTTCGTGACAAACAGGCCGTGGGCGTAACATCGCCCACGGCCAGAACCTGTATCCGCCCGTCCGGGCAGGAGAAGATAATGAACAAGAAGAACAGAATTCTCGCTATCGATCAGGGAACGACCTCGACCCGCAGCATCGTGTTCGATCGTGATATTACGGCGCTTTCCGTCTCCCGCACTGAATTCGCCCAGCATTATCCCAACCAGGGTTGGGTGGAACATGACCCGGAGGAAATCTGGTCCAACGTACTGTCCACTGCGCGCGAAGCCATTGAAAAAGCAGGTGGCCCCGGCGTGATCGCGGGAATCGGCATTACCAACCAGCGCGAAACCATCGTGGTATGGGATCGGGAAACGGGCAAGCCGGTCCACCGCGCAATTGTGTGGCAGGACCGGCGGACCACGTCCGTGTGCGCGCGCATGCATGAAGAAGGGCATGAGGCGCTGGTGCGCGAACGTACCGGCCTGCTGCTGGACCCGTATTTCTCGGCTACGAAAATCGCATGGATCCTCGACAATGTCGAAGGCGCGCGCGCGAAGGCCGAACAGGGCAGGCTGGCCTGTGGCACGATCGACAGCTTCCTCCTGTGGCGGCTGACGGGTGGGCGGGTGCATGCCACCGATACGACCAATGCCGCGCGCACGCTGCTGTTCAACATCCATACCTGCGCGTGGGATGATGACCTGCTGGCGCTGTTCAACGTGCCGCGCGCCATCCTGCCCGAAGTGCGCACCAACAGCGAAATCTTTGGCGAGACCGAAGCCGACCTGTTTGGCGAACCGCTGAAGGTCGCGGGCATGGCGGGCGACCAGAATGCCGCCATGGTCGGACAGGCCTGCTTCAGGCCCGGCACGGCCAAGGCGACCTACGGCACGGGCTGCTTCGCGCTGCTCAATACCGGGACCACGCCGGTCGAATCCGAAAACCGCATGCTGACCACCATTGCCTATCGCATCGGGGATGAGACGACATATGCGCTGGAGGGGTCGATTTTCGTGGCTGGCGCCGCCATCCGCTGGCTGCGTGACGGGCTGAACCTGATTACCCATGCTTCTCAGACCGATGACATGGCCACCCGCGTGCCGCACAGCCACGGGGTGTACATGGTGCCTGGCTTTGTTGGCCTTGGCGCCCCCCACTGGGATCCCGATGCCCGTGGCCTGATCTGCGGGCTGACGCTGGATGCGACGGCGGCCCATATCGCGCGTGCGGCACTGGAATCGGTGGCGTACCAGACGCTGGATCTTATGGATGCGATGCATGAGGATGGTGGCGAGGAACTGAGCGCACTGCGTGTTGATGGCGGGATGTCGGTCAATGACTGGTTCTGCCAGTTCCTTGCCGATATGCTGCGCACGCCGGTTGAACGGCCAAAACAGGTCGAGACAACCGCCCTTGGCGCTGCCTTCCTGGCGGGACTGGCGACAGGAGTATGGAGCAGCATCGCCGAACTGGAGGGCACCTGGAGCCGCGGTCAGCTGTTCCGCCCGACAATGGACAAGGCCCAGCGCGACAGTATGGTGGCCGGGTGGCATGTGGCGGTGCGCCGCACCCTCAGTTCCACCGTTGCCGCGTAACCTATGAATAGCGAAGAAGACAGGAAAAGTATTTCATGACCTCCATCCGGCAGAATCCCTATCAGGTTACGGATCGCAACCTTGCCCTTGAACTTGTCCGCGTGACGGAAGCGGCCGCCGTGGCCGCATCGGCATGGACCGGCCGTGGCCTGAAGAATGAAGCCGACGGCGCGGCGGTGGAGGCCATGCGTCGCGCGTTCGATACGGTGGCCATCAACGGCACCGTGGTGATTGGCGAAGGCGAGATGGACGAAGCCCCGATGCTGTTCATCGGGGAAAACGTGGGCGCGGGTGGCCCCGGCATGGATATTGCCGTGGACCCGCTGGAGGGCACCAACCTGTGCGCCAAGAACCTGCCCAACGCGCTGACGGTCGTGGCGCTGGCGGAAAGCGGCAACTTCCTGCACGCCCCTGACATCTACATGGACAAGATCGTGGTCGGCCCCAACCTGCCCGAAGGCGTGGTTGACCTGGACAACAGCATCGAAGCCAACCTCAAGGCCCTGGCCACCGCCAAGAAATGTGCGGTGTCCGACCTCATGCTGTGTACGCTGGACCGTGAACGTCATGAGGAACTGATCACCCGCGCCCGTGCTGCCGGCGCGCGCGTGACGTTGCTGAGTGATGGTGACGTGGCTGCCGCCATCGCCGCCTGCCTTGATGACAGTGAAATCGACATCTACGTGGGGTCCGGCGGCGCGCCGGAAGGCGTTCTGGCCGCTGCCGCCGTGCGCTGCGTGCATGGGCAGATGCAGGGCCGCCTGCTGTTTGAAGATGATGCGCAGATTGAACGTGCGCGCAGGATGAACCCGGGCGCGGATCCTTCTCGCAAGCTGGCGCTGGAAGACATGGCGCGGGGCGACGTGCTGTTTTCGGCCACCGGTGTTACGGGGGGCGCCCTGCTGCGCGGTATCCGCCGCAGCGGGATCCGCACGGTCACGCATTCGCTGGTCATGCGTTCCAAGTCCGGTACCATCCGCTTCGTGGAGGGCCATCACGACTACCAGACCAAGACCTGGTGAGCATTTCATCCATTGCATAACAACAATAACAGGCAATAGAGGAACGACATGACCGACAAAGCGACCCCGGCGTCCGACCGGCTGGGACTGAAGCCCGGCGTGGTGACGGGCGCGGATTACCGCCGTCTGGTTGAAACCTGCCGGGACGAAGGCTATGCCCTGCCGGCGGTAAACGTGGTGGGAACGGACAGCATCAACGCCGTGCTGGAAGCCGCCGCCCGCAACCGTGCCGATGTCATTATCCAGCTGTCCAACGGCGGCGCGCGTTTTTACGCGGGTGAAGGCATGAAGGATGCGGATCAAGCCCGCGTACTGGGCGCCGTGGCCGCGGCCCGTCATGTCCATACGGTGGCGGCGGCCTATGGCGTGTGCGTGATCCTGCATACCGACCATGCCGACCGCAAGCTGCTGCCGTGGATCTCGGGTCTGATCGATGCCAGCGAGGAAGCGGTCAGGGAAACAGGGCGTCCGCTGTTTTCCTCGCACATGATCGACCTTTCGGCCGAGCCGCTGGACGACAACATTGCCGAATGCGCTGCTTTCCTGCGTCGCATGGCCCCGTTGGGCATCGGCCTTGAAATCGAACTGGGCGTTACCGGCGGGGAGGAGGATGGCGTGGGCCACGACGTCGATGACGGCGCGGACAACGCCCATCTCTATACCCAGCCCGAAGACGTGCTGAAGGCGTACGAGGCGCTGTCCCCGCTTGGCTTCGTGACCATTGCCGCGTCTTTTGGCAACGTGCATGGCGTTTACGCGCCTGGTAATGTCAAGCTCCGGCCTGAAATCCTGCGTAATTCGCAAGCGGCGGTGGCGCAGGCCACCGGCCGGGGCGAAAAGCCGCTGGCGCTGGTGTTCCACGGTGGTTCGGGGTCCGAACAGGCCAAGATTACCGAAGCCGTGTCCTATGGCGTGTTCAAGATGAATATCGATACCGATATCCAGTTTGCCTTCGCCAGCAGCATCGGCCGCTACGTGCATGAACATGCCGAAGCCTTCAGCCACCAGATCGCACCCGGCACCGGAAAGCCTACCAAGAAGCTGTATGATCCGCGCAAGTGGCTGCGGGTTGGTGAGCAGGGGATCGTGGCCCGGCTGGAACAGTCCTTTGCCGATCTGGGGGCCACCGGGCGCAGTGTCGCGCGCGCCGT
>NZ_JABLUU010000012.1:0-110695 GCF_018491655.1 Komagataeibacter oboediens
TGCGATGTAGTGCCACAGCACCGACCGTTTTTCCTGCTAGGCTAGGATCACGGTGCTCGGTAAGGATGCGTTTGTCGCCACAGCCTGAGACGTCGTCGGTCGCAAGGTCAGCAAGTCTCGTCTATTTGGCGACATCTGGGAAACCGCTCAGACATCCATCGCCTTGCCGATCGCCCCGATGCTCCTGCGATCGCTATGTGGCCAGGGACCGGCATGATCCGGACCTGCGCCGCAAGGCGCTCACAGTCATCACCGCAAAGATGGGACGCGTTGTGCACGCGATCATTAAACGCGGTGACGATTACCGGCCCTTCGTTGAGGGGCCGGTTCCTGGTGGAGGAACCCCTCTCACTCAGCGCTGAGAGGGCACGTCAGCGACCTTGTAGACAATGTTTGGGTCTCTCCATCTGGGTTATCGCATCCCATCTTCAGGACGGTTAGAGCCACGGCGCCATCACGCCGCTCTGGACTCTGTGTTTGCTATGGCAGGGAGCACCTTTATTTTGCGTTGGAGACCGTCTGATTTTTGCTTGCAGTATTCTTCAACGACAGTGCAAACTGCCGGTGGAGGCGTGTTGCCAAATCGACCGAATGCTTCCCAATATAGGACGTAGCACATTGCATTATAACCGGTGTACGTACCGTATTCTGCGCAAGGAGAATTATAACATACTATTAAAATTAATTACAAATACAACATTAAGTAATAAATTTCCAAAAAAAATAATCGAATTTTATTGATCTATCGACCCCGGCTGTTCGATGATGATCCGCATACCCCATGTTTTTCCACCGTCAGCAGTTGTCAGCACAACCTGATAGGTTCCATTATTGGGGATTATAATATGATCGAGTGGCGTGTCTGTTGATGGCCAGATGATATTCCTGTCATCATAATGCTTTAACGACACAGTCATCGGTACAACCGGTGCTGCCGTGATCCCGCTTATGATGGCTGCTTTCTGAATATCTTTAGGCAGCAAGGTTTCGATCGCCCTGATATCGATATCGCCGCCACGGTTCGAAGGCAGGCTCAGGATAGCGGAAATGCAGGTTTCGTATTCCTTGTAGCTCTCACTTGTGCAAGGTGTCTGGACGGTCACGCTTGTCGGAGTTCCATCGGGAAGCTTGATGTCTGTCGCATACGCATGGCCAGTCAGCAGGAGTGCTGGAACAAGGGCGAAAAAGCTTTTACGCATAGTACGGGACACCTTACGGGAAATTTGGATAACGTTCACAATCCCACTTTGATTACTCTAAATTGCCTCTGATGCACAGGATGTGATGGCAATGTGTCGAATGGTTAACACATTATTTTATAATCACACATATCCCGTGAAAATAGCTTTCATGTGCTGTGCAGGTGGCTGAAATAGGCAATGCGATCACAATCATATTCACGTTCCCTGTATCTGACATATTTTGTATTCTTCGGTTTGGTGCTTCTGCTGTCCAATGGAGCGAGGCTCTTCCCTCCAAAAACTGGCAACATATGGGTGCACAGAGTCGAACCCGTAAGCATGGGTGCATATAAATTGAGCATAATTGCCATTAATTTTAATAATGTCATAACAATATGGCAACCAGAGCATCGCCTTGGACACCCGGCCAATTATTAAAAGTATGTATGAAATGATGGTGATCGTGATTATCGCCATTGCCAGACAAAAAACAATGTAGTTACAATTTAATAAAATCGCGTGTTATCATGATAGAATGCAATCAGGTCAGTTTATGAAGTCAGGTACCCAACCGTTACCAAGAAAAAACAGTTAAAATGAAATATAATACGTTATATTAAAAGATACAGAGTTTTATTGTTATGAAAAAGTTTACGGTGGTGCCGCTCATTTTCTTGTTGAGTGGATGTTATGGTGTCGGATCTCAAAGACTCGATCGTGATCAACTTGATTATTCTCAGGCGCTGATTGGCTCTTCCAAACAACAGACACTCCTTAATGTGGTCCGTTTAAGATATGCCGACACCCCGGGCTTTCTGGATACGACCCAGCTGATTTCCGGCTACCAGTTGCAGCGCAATATTTCCATTGGGGTTGGCTCAGACTCAAATCCGATCAGGCCAGCGGGGGCTATCGGGGCGCAGATACAGGAAAGTCCGACTTTTACTTTCCAACCCGTTACGGGAGATGCCTATGCGCAAAGTTTCCTGCGCCCGCTTCCTCCCGGTAGCCTGCTTCCCCTGGCCATGGGGGGGTTGCCCATAGATATTTTATTTCGTTTATCGGTCCAGTCGGTTAATCTTATCAATAACGCAGGCGCCATAGGGGGCGATGTCGGGAGAGGTTCGCCTGAATTTTTCGAACTCATCTATGATCTCCGCCGGTTGCAGATTGCAGGCCTTTTAGGCATACAACTAGAACATAGCGAGGAAATACCGGGAAAAACTCCGGCTTTTGATCGCGTATTTCTTACGGTATCATCGACTACAGATCCTCTTCTGGCCGAAGTGGTCAAGTCAACGCGGCGTTTTTTCGAGATGGGCCCAAAAGACGAGCGTGTGGAAGTCGTATATGGGGCAGGAAAACCGCAACATGGCCAGATCAGGCTACTTACCCGTACAATGCTTGGCGTTCTAGGACAGATTGCTTATCAGATCGACGTTCCGCAGGAAGATATTGATTCGGGGCGCACTCTTCCCAAAATCATTCTGGTAGGGCGCAATACAAAACCGACGGTTTTTGTTCATGTCAGCAATGAACAGCCGCATCTTTCTTTTGTGTCAATAAAATATAATAATAAATTCTACTATATATCAGATACCGATTTTCCCAGTAAGCTTGGATTTACAATGTTGCAGATTCTGATGGAGCTTTCAAAGACCACCAAAAATCCGGGTGCCGTGCTGACCATACCGGTGAATGGGTGAATGTCGTCAGCTTATGGATTGAAATATCAGGAGATGATTTGAAAATAACCTGTTGAGTAGTCACAGGCGGAATGCATCACATTCCCTCTCTCCAAAATGCTCATACCTGTTGACGGGACGTGTGGATGCACTAACTGGATTCCGATCAGGCCCGCACCAATAGTTATGGCGATGAGGATAACGAAGAGGAAGAATGTGGCTGCCTTTTCGTATTGGCAGATAGCGGCAGCGCGCCATTCCTTGCGCCTTGTCCACAGGGTTTCGACCAGATGCCGGTGTCAGTAAGCCCATTTGAGACAGGCGAACTCAGGATCATTCTTTCTTGGCAGCATGGCATTGCGACATCTGCGGTTCCAGGGATCTTTACGGGATTTGTGCTAGATATACCCACGATCACAGGCAACGTAGGGAGGTAAACGCAGCAGACGTCGCGCGGATTATAAATGTGATGACAGTTCGTGTGCCTGTCCGGGGACGGTGTGAATGATAGTGTTCTGCCATGCCGCATCTGCGCCGATGCACACCCAGATGCCAAAGCTGCCACGTGAGTGGCCAGGAAACCTAACGATCCCTATGGCGTCCATTGTATCCCTGTTTTTGGAGCGGTTTCGGCTGCCTTGTGATGGGTACGGATCGGCGCCCAATCGAGAAAGACCCTGCAGAGGGGCTGATCCCTGTCTCTGAGTCTTTTTAAAGAGGTGCTGCCACACGTGGAGCCTCGACCATCGGATAAACAATTGTGCGGCGGTTAACCAGGGACCCAACAGTAGCTGGCAGGGCACGCCACTTTGCGCCGTTTGTATGCCATCAGAAGGTCACGGAAATCTTCCGCCGAAGGTTCTTCGGCGGGGTCTTGCCCCTCGGATAGACTTTCTTGATTAAAGAGATCCAGACAGACTGCATCGTGCTAATAATAAACAGCTGTACGTTTCATTCCGAAGTTAAAGTACTAAATGATTGTATCATAATATAATTAAATTAAAAATCTTCAAACATTAGTTGCTATCAAGGGGGGTGATTTTCATATGCCTGAATTCTGTCATGCCATTTTCGGAAAAGGCTATGACACGATCAGCCCTGGCAGGTGGGAAGATAAGGTCCGTTATGACGACAGAACCGTTTCGGGAAAGAATTTCAATAGAATTGCGGTCAACAATAACATGTAAAGAAATGTCCCCTGTCTGCGAAGGCATATTGACGATATGTTCATGACTGAATTTTGGTGAGAAATCAGTCAGGCCCGAACGTGACCGGTCGACGGTCAACATATGCTTTTTCATATCGTAAGCAATATTAGTGCCGGTATGGCCATCGGGTGTGGCTCGCACGACTATTCCGGCACGATCCGCGTTTTGCATGTGCATGCTCATGTCAATATCCAGAACCTGACCATGCACACGGTCAGGTAGCAGATGGTCTCCCGAGAATACCTGCAACCCGTCGAAAGATAGCGTCGGTCGGGCCGCAACCAACGCAGTGTAATGGCTTTCGGGGGTCAGGCAAAGCTGGGGGGTGCCATCAATTGTTCGCAGGGTCATGGTCATGGGCAGGGTCATCTGGCCTTTCCATGGCGATGTCGGTACCTGGGAGGCATAGTCCCAGTTACTCATCCAGCCGATGGTAACAGGTGTGTTTTCAGGCAGGCCAGCAAACGGGATTGCGGCATAATGGTCCGCCCCGTGATCGAGCCAGTCATATGCTGCCGGGTCTGATCCATCGGGCGGCAGTCTGTCCGGGTGGAATGCCGTGCCATCGAAGGACCCAACGAAATAGATGCTGCCCGATCCGCCCGCGATGCTCCATGGATTGATCCCCAGCATCAGGACCCATTTCTGCTGTGCCGGATTCCCGTCCAGGGGCAGGGGAAATAGCGATGGCATTTCCCATAACATTCCCGGGCGAATAAAGCCGGCCGGACCGAAATCGCTGAGGAATGTCCAGTCCGTCAGGTTGGCCGATTTGTATAGTTTGACGACCGGTGCATTTGCAACGACCGTTGCCATGACCCAGTAACCGCCGGGCGCGTACCAGAACACGCCGGGGTCACGAAAGTGAAGTGAATCCGGTGATAACGTCAGGACAGGGTCTTTCTTATAGGGTTTCCATGTCTGGCCATTGTCAAGACTGTATGCAAGGGACTGCGCCTGCACGCCGGGTTCCCTGGACGCGTTTTTCTTGAAGACACTGGTGTACAGTGCCACCAGCGGCGGATTGTTTGCCGTGCCCAGCCCGGACGTATTATGGGGGTCCGCCACGACTGTTCCGGAAAAAATGTCTTTTGTCTCATTGGACGGAAGCGCGACATCATGTTCATGCCAATGCAGCAGGTCCGTGCTGGTCGCATATCCCCAGGACATATTCCCCCATTCGGAGGCTACAGGATTGTACTGATAGAAAAGATGATAGACTCCCTTGTAAAAAAAAGGGCCATTGGGATCATTCATCCAGTTACGTTGGGGCGTATAATGCAACAGCGGGCGCCACTGTGGGGTGGCGACCTGTAATGGCGCGGTCTGTTGCATGTCGGCTGCCTGCGCCGTCGCCAGCGCAGGCAGGTTGGTCGATAATACCAGCAATACAGCCCACCGTATCATTTCTGCCCGCATTTTATTGATGGCTCCCCCTCAGGAATGTGGGCATCATATGAACAACTGCCGCATTATTGCTGCTGTACGAACGAGGCAAGTGATATACTGGCATTGGGCGATCTTCCGGACTGCAGCAGGTCACGCACAAACCCCTGCCAGTCCAGATCATACCGGTTTGCCGGGATATTGCCATATCCACCCAGCCCGTTCTGACCATATGACAGGTCGATCTGGGTCGTTGCATCACTGATCTGGATCTTCACGGTGGGCGCCAGTGCCCCGCCACGCCGGCCTTCTACCGTGTCGATAAACGATTCAACCAGACCATTAGGCATCACATAATGCGAATACGCCTGAAATGCACGTGGGTTCTGCTGTGGATCGGGATCAAAATCCGAACCCGCTGCGGTATTGAGGTCGGTGGGATTGCCCAGCGCCAGACCGCTGCCCCAGTTCAGCGGTTCGAAATCGCTTCTCAGGCCATTGCCGACAAAACCATAAACCCCATCTGGTCCATCAATGCCTGCTGCGAAGGTTGAGCGATGACTGATGGTGAACAGATAGTATTTCCCATCCTTGATATAGACCTGAGGCCGTTCCGTCTGGTCGTTGACACAGTTCGCGGAAATAAGGGGCGGCAGGAAACGCCATTGCGTCAGGGAACTGTCGGTGGATACAGCCAGGCCGATATTGGCTTTCTGGTATGTCGCTCCCGAATTCTGTACGGTATCCAGATCTTCGGCATTGGGGTCACCCGCCTGATAACCCAGGTCGGCTGCCGTGCAGTCCTTTGCGCCGCGTTCGCCCGCCGTGTTGCCTTCGAATACCATGAATGTCTGCCCGGGGTTCTGCGGATCCTCGAACGTGAAGGGATCACGGAAAGAGTAGAATTCATTCTGCTGCCCGGTCTGGTAATAGGTTCCATCAGGCTGCAGCAGCCCGGTATGGTTATTGAACCCGGTAAACCAGACATGGTTCAGGTCTGCATGGATCCTGCCGTTCGTCTTGGAAATGATCGCAACGGGGGGCGCAATGTTCGCCCCCTCCGCCGTGCGGTTGAAGCCAAGTGCGGTATAAAACACCGCTACTTCGTTTCCGTCCGTTTTCAGCAGGCGCGTCGATCCTGACCATTCGGCATTGTTGGTCAGCGGGGTGGAACCGAACACCTTGACGCTGGCCCCATCGGGGAACAGGTGACCGCCATATATCCACCCCCCGTTACGTGGCCGCGCCGAAGCGGGGATGCCCGCACGACGGTAGAAATAACTGATACGCGCATGCACGTGCCGGTCATCAAAGGTATATCCGGCATTGGGGTCAGCCGTCAGCGCGAAAATGACTTCCCATCCATTATAGCTGAACTGGTTGGCGTGGGCATCGATCAATGTCCATGTATCCCATAGCCATACATCCGGGTTCGTCTGGGGAAAGTCGGCAGGAATATCGGGCATTGTCACGCTGGTCGGCATGGAATTCGCCCCTACGGCAACATTCGGGTCGGATCGGGCCTTGATCTGCCGTGCATCCGCACGTGTCCATCGGGAGGTGAACGTGTCGAACGGGCTATAGACCTGTTGTGTATGGGTGGTAGGCGCCGGAAAACCGGGCACCGGGGTGACTGCGGTCTGCGCGTGCGCCGTGACAAGGGGGACACTGCCCGTAATGGCACAGGCAAGGACCAGTCTGATGGCGGTTCCATACACTTTTCGGCCAGAATGACCGTTGCCGATTATTCTGGAGACATCCTGATTGGAAATTTCCATTTCTACGTACTCCGGCATAGGATGATCCCGCACTTCAGACGCCGTGCCGAAGTATACGGGTTATGGACTCGACGTCATTACTTGTTCCGTATCGTTGTCGCTGTCTGTTTCAGGGCATGAACACACGATCATGACTGTCGCGTCTATTTTCGTTGTATTTGAGAATCATGTCGTCATATTTTGATAAATACAGGCATGACATCTCGTGTCTCGAACGGCAGGCTCATGAACAGGTTGCCCGGACAGGAAAATATTTTAACGCATTTTTAATACAGGCCATAAGAACAGCCATACGTTTTTATTTTCCTTCGGGAATGTCCCATTCCAGTACCCGGACGGGGGCTGCAGCGTTATCCGCAGGCGCCTTCATGATGATCGCATGACGGAAGGCACGTGCGCCAGACCCGTCCTGCGCGGCGGATTCAATACTGACCACCTGCTCGGCCCGGGCCATTCCTCCAGTGGGGAAAGTGTATCCGGCATTTATCACGGCCTGACGCACCACCGGGTCAGCGTGTTCCACGACCGGGTCGTCATCCCAGTATATGCTCATATGTGGTATGAGGCGGGCCGCGATCACGGGTGTCATGCCCAGCACCAGGCGCAGTTCCCCCACACTCTGGAACGGTGCGCCCGGTGGTCCGTAGGGCAGGCCGGCTGCGGCATAGGCGGCCGGTCCGCCGGGTAGTACGATGCTGTCCGATGATGCAGGGAAGCGCCATGCACGGATATTGAGGGTCAGTGCCTGTGCTTCGTGCATGTCCAACCCTGTTGCCCGTAACAGCGCCAGCAGTAGCCCGGTTGAGGCAATGTTGGGATTGATCTTTCCCGCTTCACTGGTGATCCGCAGATCCAGCCGCGTGTTCCCGTGCCGGATCAGGTGGTCGGTTCCATCCGCCCCCCAGTGCCCGGCCGAGGTATCAAGCAGGTGGAACGCCGCTTCCCATATCCCTCCGTCAGCTTCCTGCTGCAGGCGGGCATGAAGACGTAGCAGATCGGTCGTACGCATTTGCCCCCGCCCTGCGGATGCGATGGCAAATGCCAGGAATGACAGCAGGACCACCGCCCACAATACGATCAGCAGTGCGAAGCCACCATCGGTCGTGGTTCGTATACGTGGTGGCGGTGTCTTCACGGCCCCAGCCCGACGCCACGGCGGATACGGGCCTGCGGGTCGGCACTGCCGGTGGACCGCATGGTCGTCAGTTCATCAGGCACGCCGGCCGCATTGGGCAATGTATCGCGCAGGTCAGCGGTCAGCGCCTGTGCGTCCCGCTGGTCATGCATGACGTGGGGGGTGATGAGAACCAGCAGTTCCGTGCGCTGGCGGTTATTGCTCTGGTCGCCTGCCAGTATGCCCAGCACCGGGATATCTTTCAGCCATGGAATGCCGCTGTTGTTGCGCGAAGATGTATCGGTGATCAATCCGGCCAGCCCCAGTGTCTGCCCGTCCTGTATCACCACGCGGGACGTGACGGAGCGGTCATTGAAGGTCGGGTTGACCGTGCTGGATGATGTGGAACTGACCGAGCTGACTTCCTGCGAGATGTCCAGCGTCACCAGTCCGCCGTTATTGACCCGTGGCGTCACCTGCATGATGACCCCGGTGGGCTGGTACGTGAACTGGTTGTAGATCGAGGTCCCGATCGTGCTGGACTGTGATCCCGTCTGGATCGGAACAAGCTGCCCCACCTGCAGGCGTGCTGGCTGGTTGTCCAGAACCATGATCTGGGGCGAGGACAGGACATGCACCTTCGTCACATTCTGCAGCGCATCCAGGGCGATGGGCGCCCCGCCGCTGCCACTTGCGCTGCCGATGATGAAACCGGGCAGGGTATGACTGAACGCGGCGGAAGCCAGCTTGCCGGTGGTAATGGTCTGGCTGTTGCTGCTCAGCACGCCGTTGATGCCACCTGACTTGAAAAAGAACTGCGTGCCGTAGCGCAGGGCGTCATTCAGTTGCACTTCGGCAATCACGGCATCGATGCGTACCTGCACGGGAAGGATGTCCACCTTGCGCAGCATGTCTTCAATCGTGTCGTTTTCCTGATCGGTGGCATAGATCAGCAGCGCGTTATGCTGGGGGCTGGGGATGATCCGCATGCCCCGGGCCCGACCGTTTCCCCCGGCGGTATTGTCAAGGCCGCCCAGCAACGGATTGGCGTTCGCAGGCTGCGTGCCGCCTGCCGCACCGACCTGTGCCCCGGGCTGCGTGATACCAGACATCATGCCTGTGCCGCCGGCCAGTCCGGTTCCGCCACCCAGCGTACTGCCGGACTGCATGCCCCCCAGTCCGGACAGGCCACCACCACCCGTCATGCCTGTGGTGGCCTGCTGGCCCGCACCGGGAATATTTGCCTGTGGTGGCTGGGTAGGCTGGGCCGTCACGTCATCAGGGGTGAAGGCCTGCTGCAGGATATAGGCCGCGTCATTGGCATTGGTATTCTGGATATAATAGACGTGCCACGTACGCATTGTCGTCCGCCGGGTGCGTTCCAGCAGATCGAATAGCCGGCGCGTATCGGCAATGTACCGGGCGGAACTGGCGACAACCAGCACGGCATCCACGCGCGACATCGCAATGACCCGTACCACCTGCGCCAGTGCGCCGCCATGTCCGCGCAGGGCTTCCTGCAACGCCGTGGCCATGTCGCGCGCTGCCCCGGAAGAGACGGGCAGAAGGGCATAGGACTGTCCCGCCAGCATATCGACATCGAAGGCATGGACAAGATCCACGATCGTATTGCGCGTGACGGGATCACCGGCGACAAGCAGCGCATTCGCCCCGCTGGCCGCGGTGACATGGCCGCTGCCCTGCACGAAGGGCTGCAGCGCCTTGGCAAGGTCTTCCGCCCCGGCATAGCGCAGTGGCACCATGATGCTGCCCGCCATTGCCGGATCTTCCGCCAGCCCCACCGGGCTGCCGCCTGCGGCACCCGCACCGGCAGCCGTGCCCGCAGGCCTGGCGGCACCGGGCGTTACCCGGTACAGATCGCCTACCCGGTCCAGGGTCGCCCCCACTTCCGACAGGAGCATCTGCAGGACAGGCAGCATTTCCCTGCTCAGCAGCGGTGTTGCGGTATGGAGTGTCACCGTGCCTGTTACCGCTGGATCGATCGTGTAATTGACGTGCAGCACATTGCCCAATATCTGCGCCACGACATCACGGATATCCGTATCGGCAAAATCCAGCGTCACGGTTCCTGATGGAGTTGTCTGCACCCCGTGGGCCAGATGGGGAACGGTATCACGGCCATAGCTGACCTGTGCGGTCATGGGGTGATCGGTCGATCCGACCGGCCCGTTTACCGGGGGCTCGGCCCCGCCATGCAGCAACTGGGGACCGGGCAATGGTGATACCCTGGGTGGCGCGCCCGTATCGCATCCTGTCATGGACATGCACGCCAGCAGGGCGGCACACCACCCGGACAGGGTGGCGAAGCGGGCAGGGGTAACGGAAAATGGATTCATGGATGCGACCGGGCCGGAGGGGGCGGGGGAACGGGAAGGCGTGCTTCAGGGATTGTAATGGCATCATCCGGACCGGCAGACGCATCGTCGCCCTGCTGGCTGCCCGGTGGGGCGCGTTTGCCGCCACCCCGTTCCCGATCGGGGCGCAGTTCCGTCATGCCGTGACTGCCGTCCACCCCCACGGTTTCTGGTCCGATCCGGCGTATGTGCCATGGTCCGATCACGTCCCCCTCGCGCGCCAGTATGCCGCGACTGCCTGCACCCCGGGAGCTGCCGGGGGCGTGCAGGATGCCCGGTGGTACCGCGCCGCGGGGCAGGGAAAAGATGGCGGTCCTGATGCCGCCCGGTCCGATCACGATGCCACTCAACCGCATGCCTGCCGTGGCCGTGGTGCCGTCATTCGCCGCACGACGGGAGGGGACGAACAGGGGACGCTGGAGGATGGACGGCAGCCCGCCTTCCAGCCGGTCCGTCCCATTCTGCGCAGTTTGCTGCGCCGTGGGCAGTCCCCTGAGGATATCAGGTTGCGCGGGTGGATGGGGGGCGGGGCTGTGGCATTCTTCAACCACAATGCCCGCCAGTACCACACCACAGCAGACCAGCGCCAGCAGTCCGACCGGAACCGGCAGTCGGAGGGGCAGGGAAAGGCGGATCATCGCGCCCCCTTGCGCGGCGTGCCGCCTTCCGGCCTGTAGGCAATGACGGTCATGGCCGTATCCAGCATGGGATTGTCACGCCGCGCCCCCGCGGCAAGATGCAGTTGCAGTTCATCAACCACCATTGCCGGTGTTGCCCGTGCGATGGCATCCAGCAGCCGGACATCCGTTTCAAAGGAAACCGTGGTGGCAATCCGCACGCTGACGCGGTGATAGGCCCCGGACTGCACGACGGGCAGGGTTTCCACACTCGACAGCGTGGCCCCCAGCGCTGTTGCCATGGCCTGCACCCGGTCCTGCAACGCGGCGGCAGTGACCGTGTCGTTGGCCCCGTTGAGGAAAAACGACGGGCCGGGCCGGGATGTCGCAGCCCGCTGGCGCAGGGCAGGCAGGGCGGCCGCCAGTTCGGTCATGCGCGCAGTCATTGCGGCGCGCATGTTTAGTGCTTCGGCCCGTTGATGGTACCAGCCCATCAGTGGCAGCGCGATGCCATTCCATATTACCAGAATGACAATCCCTGCCATGGCGCATGCCAGTATCCTGCCAGACCGCCCTTCGGGCAGGATGCCCTGTGTCATGGTGGGAGGGGGCTGGGACACCATCAGCGCTTTCCCACCGTGGCCTGTATGGAAAACTGGCTGTAGCCCCGGTCACTGGACCGGGTGACGGGGGCTGCGAAGGAAGGCGCCATAAAAACCGGGTCGGCGTTCATCGCCTGTATGACCGCAGTCGTTGCATGTGACTGGCCGCTTATCAGCAGTCGCCCCTGCTGCAGGGACAGGTCGGTCAGGTAGGTATCATCGGACAGCGCAGTGGTCAGGGCGCCAAGTATGACAAGGGGATTGCCCAGTCGCTGCTGTTCGGCGCGTATAAGGTTCCGTCCCGCAGCCTCGCCCTGTATGTCCTGTCTGATCCGGGTTGCGGCCAGTGCGGGGGCACGCACACTGGCCATGCGGCGGTCCAGCCGTGCGTAAGCCACGGACTGCAATGCAAAGGGCAGGACCAGGGCCACGACCGCCAGCCCCCCGCATATCGCCGCCGCCCCGGTAAGCAGGTGCCGGGCACGACGCTGCGCCATTGACCTCCGCTGTGTCAGTGAAAGGTGCAGCGGGCCTGGCCCGGGCCGGAGAATTTCCAGCGCCAGTGGCTCCATGCCGGCACTGCGCAGGACAGGCAGCAGCCCGCCCAGTGCTGCGGTCGGCACAAGGGAAAGACATACATGCAGCCGTCCCGCCGCCATGTCCCGCCGCATGATCCGCGCACCGAAGACAACATCCGCAGCGGCAAAGGGCGTCAGACGGTCCATTTCGTAAACCAGAACGTGGTCAAGTGAGTGTTCCGCGGCTGTTGGCAGGATCACTTCACGTTCCAGCAGCATTGTGGGATTGGGCCGCAGGATGACTTCCCTGCGGCCATGGGTGGCCACGATCGCCGTCAGCGCGTCGTGCAGGGTGGACTGATCGGCCGCAGGTATGCCCCCGCCATCCACCTGCGGCGCAGGGCCAGGCAGGGACACGGCCGTTCCATCCGGCAGGCGCAGCATGACCCCATCGGGCAGGTAGTCGATCATGTAGCCATCGAATGCACGGCTTTCACGTATAAGCCACGCAGGAAGCAGATCGTGCATCTGTCGTAACCACCAGTCCCGGACGTCGCGTATTTTCATGGTCAGGGAAACTCTCGCATCCATGGTGTGTTCCGGGTGTCGGGGAACGTATCGGCCAGTATGGCGATGACGTTTCACCGCCCCGTCTGTGCCGCGGCAAACAGGCGGGCTGCCGATTGCATGACCTGCAACTGATAGGCCCGGTTCAGGTCGGGAGTATGGGAATGGTAATTGCCGACAGCCCGAAGCAGACCGTCATGCGTGGCATCCATCTGGGTGCGCATGATCGCCCCCGCCGCCGCAATGTTGTAGCAGGCGTCATCACGCAACCGGTGATAGACCGTGGCCATGGGTGTGCCGGTATAACGGACCAGTGGACCAAGCCACGCCGTATTGACCTGCATGACCCCCAGATCACGGGTGCCGTTGGTATTGGGGTGTTCCAGACCGGGATAACCGCCCTCCACCGCCTGGATTGCGGGCAGTACGCGCGGCGGCAGATGATAGAGCGATGCGACAAGCGCCATGCAGGCCAGATACGGAATTCCCATCGTTCTCCCACACCTTCTGACCGTGGCGCCGTGCCATGCGGCGGGACAGCCCCGCGCGATCATTTGCAAAACGCAAGAAAAGAACGGCGGTTTATTTCAGGGAAAAGAAAAAAAACTGCCCGTTTCATAGGGTTCCACAAAAAACGCGACGAAAAAGGATTCACGTTAATCGAACTGCTGGTCGTTATCGCAATCCTTGGCCTGCTGATCGGACTGGTCGCCCCGGCGGCCCTGCGCCAGCTGGGTGGGGCGCGTACCTCCGTCGCCCGGCAGTCAATCGAACGGATGGGGCAGATCCTTGACCTGTATAAACTTGATGTCGGATCCTATCCCTCCACCGATGAAGGGCTGCAGGCCCTTGTGACCCGCCCCGCTGATGCCGAGACGTGGAATGGTCCTTATGTAAAGGACAGTCGCCCGTTACTCGATCCGTGGAACCATCCCTATATCTATCGCAATCCTTCCGATCGTCCCGACCATGATTATGATCTGTGCTCGGCCGGACCGGCTGGCCATGGGGATGATCCCGCCCACCAGATATGCAACCCCTAGAAGGGAAATGCGCGGATGGATGGAACGCTTCTCATCGCGCTGCTGGCCGCCCCTTTTGCGGGATCATTCCTTGGTGTCCTGATCCGGCGCCTGCCGGTCGGTCAGCCGGTTGTATTGTCCCGCTCCGCCTGTGAGCACTGCGGATCGCGGCTGATGGCCCGCGATCTGGTGCCGTTACTGAGTTATGCCGGGACACGTGGGCGGTGCCGGTACTGCCGTGCGGCCATCGGCCGGTTCCATCCCCTTGTCGAACTGCTGGCGCTGGGGGCGGCTGTTATCGTGGCCTGTGCTGGATACATGCGTTTTTCCACACCGGCCCCGGTATGGATATGGAGCGGATGCGCGCTGGGCTGGACCCTTCTTGCGCTGGGCTGGATTGACCTGAAAACCCAGCGTCTGCCCGATGCGTTGACCCTGCCGTTGCTGCTGGGGGGATTGCTGTCGTGTCGCCTGCTGTCGCCTGCGGTCGTGCCCGAACATACGGTTGCAGCGGCAGCGGGGTACGGCGGTTTTCGTCTGATCGCGCTGACTTACCGCCGCCTGCGTGGGTATGAGGGGCTGGGCATGGGGGATGCAAAGCTGCTGGCGGCGGCCGGGGCGTGGACGGGTCTGGGCTCCCTGCCTTTCGTTGTCACGGGGGCCGCCATCGTGACGTTGGTTGCAACGGGTGTGGCATATACCGGCCTGTCCCTGCGCAGGCAGATGGAGGTTGCGCCAGCGCACAGCGAACGCGGGCATGTAACAGCCATCCGCATCCCGTTCGGGCCGGGACTGGGTCTGATGATGTGGCTTGTGTTCCTTTCGGGTGTGGGGGGCGGCGCGTCATGATGATGGAACCGCACGGGGATGCCGGTCCCGCACCGGTGATGGTGACGGAGGGGCCACCTGCACCCGGGACAGTGGACGCACGCCTGCTGCAGCTTCTGGTCCGGACGGGGCGGTGTGATTCGCGCACGCTCGATCGCGCACGCCGGGCGGCGGCGGATATGGGGGGGCGGATTGATATCGCGCTTCTGCGGCTTGGGCTGATTTCGGAACGGGGGCTGGCGGAAGCCTATGCCGAACTGCTGGGAATACCCGTTGTCGGTCCTGACCGGTTTCCTGCTGAACCCATCCTGGCCGACAGGTTGCAGCCTCGTTTCCTGCGTGATGTCCACGCGCTGCCGATCGCCCGCACGGAGCATACGCTTGTCGTTGCGCTGACTGATCCGCTGGACCATTTTGCCGCGGCCGCCATCACGGCCGCCACGGGGCTTGCGGTGACACCCGCCATTGCGATTCCTGTCGAGATCGAGGCGGCCTTCGAACGTCTCTATCCCCCGTCCGATGTGGCGGAGGGGGAAGAAAAATCAGATACGCCGTTTGAGGAAGATACGGAACGCCTGCGCGACATGGCATCCGAAGCGCCGGTTATCCGGCTTGTCAACCAGATCATCTTCCGCGCGGTCGAAAACCGGGCATCCGATATTCATATCGAACCCTTCGAGGATCGCCTGCGCATACGCTATCGCTATGATGGCATATTGCATGAAGTCGAAAGCCCGCCAGTGTCACTGACCGCGGCTGTCATCTCACGTATCAAGATCATGGCGCGGCTGGATATTGCCGAACGCCGTCTGCCGCAGGATGGCCGCATCCGGCTGCCCATCCGGGGGCATGAGGTCGATTTCCGTGTCTCCACCATTCCTTCCCTGCATGGTGAGACGGTGGTGCTCCGCGTTCTGGACCGCTCGGCTGTCACTTTTGATTATGCTGCCCTGGGCATTGCGCCCGCCGTCGTTGCCTGCCTGACCCGGACGCTGACGCTGCCCAATGGCATGGTGCTGGTGACGGGGCCGACCGGATCGGGAAAAACCACGACCCTTTATTCCGGTCTGCTGACCCTGAATACGGTTGATCGCAATGTGGTCACCGTCGAAGACCCGATTGAATTCCAGTTGCCCGGCATCAGCCAGATTCAGGTCAAGCCACAGATCGGCCTGAATTTTGCGACATTGCTGCGTGCCATCCTGCGACAGGACCCGGATGTGGTGATGGTGGGTGAAATCCGGGACGTGGAAACTGCCCAGATTGCGGTTCAGGCCGCCTTGACCGGACATCTGGTCCTGTCCACGCTGCATACGAACTCTGCCGCCGCCGCCATTGTGCGCCTGCGCGACATGGGGGTGGAAGATTATCTGCTGACAGCCGTGCTGCGTGGGGTCATGGCGCAACGGCTGGTGCGGCGGCTGTGCGGGGCATGCCGCCAGCCCCGGCCGGCATCGTCCGAACTGATTGCCCGTTTCGGACTGGCGGAACGCAGCGGCGGGCAGGCCGTCACCCTGTTTCAACCCGTGGGTTGCCCCCGTTGCCGTCACACCGGCTACGCCGGGCGTCTGGCCATTACGGAATTCCTGATGCCTGATGAGGCGGTTACGCATCTGGTCTTCACCGGTGGCGACCACGCAGCCATTGAACGTGCGGCGATTGCGGGCGGCATGGTGCCAATGTTCGAAGCGGGGCTGAACGCCGCCCTTGCAGGCCAGACCACGATCGAGGAAGTCACCCGCAGCATACGGGCGGAACAGCCATGAGCCAGCCTTCACCCGCCAGCCATACATTCCGCTTTTCGGCCCTTACGCCCGATGGGCAGACCATACGGGGCATGGTCAGTGCCGGTAGCGAGGCCGAAGCCGTCGCATGGATACGACGGCAGGGCAATCTCCCGCTTCGGGCTGAACCGGGGGGTATGGGGATAACCCGGTTTCTGCTGGGGTGGCTACCGTCGGGAAAACTCCGTTTTGCCGGTCGCCGTCATGGCCTGCGGCGGGCGGAGGTCACGCACATGACGCGGGAGCTTTCCGTCATGCTGGCGGCTGGACAGGATCTGGACCGGGCGATGCGGTTTCTGGTCGAAACGGCGGGCGGGTCACGTATGCGCGCGGTGCTGGAGCGTATCCGCGTTGCGCTGCGTGACGGGCGCAGCCTGCATGTGGCGCTGGCTTCATGCCCCGACAGCTTTCCGCCGCTGTATGTCGGGCTGGTGCGTGCGGCCGAAGCGGGGGGCAGCCTGCCTGCCACGCTTGAACATCTGGCGGGCATGATGGAGCGTGAACACGCGCTGGTTGCAACCATCCAGTCCGCCATGATCTATCCCGCCCTGCTGTCGGTCGCAGCCGTTGGGTCCGTCGTTCTGCTTCTGACGCAGGTGCTGCCGCAGTTCGTGCCGTTATTCATGGAAAACGGGGCGACACTGCCGCCTTCCACCCGTCTGTTGATCGGGGCGGGTCACTGGCTGGGGCAATACGGGATCATCATGCTGTTCGGCCTGTTTCTGATCGGCATGGGGGGCAGGTGGATGCTCCGCCAGCCCGGTCCCCGCCTGCGCGCCGACCGGTTATGGCTGCATCTGCCTGTGATTGGCATGTTGTTGCGCGAGACGATTGCCGCGCGCTTTACACGTACGCTGGGTACCCTGCTGACCAACGGCGTGCCCCTGCTGGCGGCGCTGGGCATTGTACGTGACGTGATTGGCAACCGGGCCGTGCTGGGGGCAGTGGAGCAGGCAACGGATACCGCCCGGAGCGGTGGCGTGCTGTCGCGTTCGCTGGGCGCATCGGGGCTGTTTCCATCGCGCACCATCCATCTGATCCGGCTGGGGGAAGATACGGCGCAGCTTGGTCCGCTGGCGTTACGGGCCGCTGGCATTCACGAAGAACAGGTGCGCCTGCGGGTACAGCGTCTGGTTGCCCTGCTGGTACCTTTGATTACCATCATCATGGGGGCCATGATTGCCGGTATCGTATCGTCGTTGATGCTGGCCATGCTTGGGCTGAACGACCTTGCGCAGCACTAGCGAAAAACGTGCGGAGGGGTTCACCCTTATTGAAATGATCGTGGTGCTGGCGGTGCTGGGGCTGGTCGGTATGGTGGTCCTGTCCCGTGGGCCCATGCGTTCACCCACGCTGGAACTGCGCGTTGCGGCACAGGGCATGACTGCCGCCATGCGTGATGGACGGATGACCGCGATTGTCATGGCCCGTCCGGTCATCTTCATGACCAATGCCTCACAGAGATGGTATGGCATGGAGGGCAGACCTGACCATACGCTGCCATATGGCGTCATGCTGGCGGATAATGTCACCCTTGTATTTCATCCCGACGGGAGTGTGACGGGCCGCACGATCACGTTGTTCCGGGGGGCGCGGCGGATCACGCTTGCTGCCAATGCCCTGACGGGGAGCGTGACGGTGCGTGAGAACGTTCCATGACGGGGAGGGCGGGGCATGACGCGGGTTTTACCCTGCTGGAGGTCATGGTGGCGTTTGTCATTGCCGCCCTTGCGCTGGGTGTCCTGTTTGATACGGGCACGGGTGGATGGCGCAATGCATGGATCGCCGATCGCGCATCCGAGGCCCTGTCGCGCGCCGAGTCCCATCTGGCGGTTGTGGGGCATGGGCTGGCTGTGGCGGCTACGGTGCAGGAGGGCGATGACGGCCATGGCTTCCGCTGGCAGCTACGCATCGCCCCGGTCCAGAGCGCGGGGCGTCTTACACTTTATTCCGTCGAGGTCAGGGAAACGTGGTCGCGCGGCGAAAGCAGCACGATGCAGGCAGATGAGGATAATCCACGCGTGGTCCTGCTGCGCACGATGCGTATTGGCGGGGCGGCAGGAGGCGGACCATGATCCGTTGCGGCCGATATGAGGGGCCTGTCGCCGATGCTGGCTTTACCCTGCTGGAACTGCTGGTGGTTCTGGTCATATTCGGCGTTCTGCTGGCCACGCTGACGCAGGGAACGTATTTTGGCGTAACGGTGTTCGAACGGCAGCGCCGGTCGATTGGGGAAAGCGAGCGCCTGATCAATCTTGACGGGTTGTTGAGGTCGATGATCGAACAGGCTGATCCCGGCAGCAGTCTGGATACGCGCACGTTGACGGGCACCCATCATGGCATGGTTTTTCGTACCCGCCTGCCTGAGGGGGCGGCGATGACGGCTGCCGATCGTCTGGCGGATGTCCGTCTGAACCGTGAAGGGGACGTACTGCTGTTATCCTGGCTGCCCCATCAACATGTCCTGCCACGTGGATTGCCAGGTGCGCCGCAAAGGGCCGTTCTGCTGTCTCCGGTTTCAGATATGGAAATCAGTTATTTTGCCCATGGGCAGTGGCTGGCGGAATGGGCAACGGATGGACTTCCTGATCTGGTCCGCATCCGTATCGTATTGCCGGATCAGGAAAAGCGGGTATGGCCTGATATCGTTGTTGCGTTGATTCGGTATCCGCGAAATTAATTCAATATACTCAGTATGATCCGTACGTCCTGAGGGTTGGCCTGATTGTGGGATAATGAACTGTCCCGAGTTTACTGGAGAGCGGCTTGCAGATCTGAACAGTAATTGATGATTCGTATGTTTGTGGATGTAGGGTGAATTTGTGAATGATGTGTTCTCGCTGCCTCAAGGCCAGCCGGAGCGGATTGCGCCGTATTTTTCGCTGGCGCTGAGGGGCGGAGATGGATGGCCGTCGGATTGTCGCGGTGCTGACTGAGTTGGGCGGGGGGCTTAAAACGTCGCATGATCGACGCGATACACTTCAAAGCGCACAGGATGGTGGCCCTTCTATCCAAAATGGGGCTTTTCCCCGTCATATAAGCCGAATAAGAGGTGGTTGGGACTGCAAAGCTGTGAGGGCGTATGTATGTTGACGGCCAGGGTCGATCTGGCCGCCTTCAGATGACCGCAGGGCAGGTCAGCAATTTCAAGGGCGGAGATGGTCTTCTGGCTGATACGCGCATCGTTGGCCTGTAAATTTATACCAGAGATGCTTCATGGATCATAAATGTCGTTGTGCCTGGGTCAGTGCGCGCCCCCTGATGCAGGATTACCATGATACCGAATGGGGCGTGCCTGAGCGTGATTCGCGCAGGCTGTGGGAAACACTGATGCTCGAAGGCTTTCAGGCAGGCCTCTCGTGGGAGATCGTGTTGCGGAAACGTGTGGCGTTCCGGGAGGCCTTTGCCGGGTTCGATCCCCGGAAAGTCGCGGTATTCACGGCAGAGGATATTGAGCGACTGATGGGCAATGCCGGCATTATCCGCTCACGTGCCAAAATCGAGGCGACCATTCGCGGCGCACGGATTTTCAATGCGATGCAGGATGCGGGCGACGATTTTTCTGCCTTCTGCTGGTCGTTTACGGACGGCAGGCCATTGGAAGGTTCCGGATACAATACGGAAACCGAGTTATCCCGAACCATCTCGAAAACACTGAAAAAGCGGGGTTTCAAGTTCGTTGGCCCGACCATTGTCTATGCCTGGATGCAGGCGGTCGGCATCGTCAACGATCATGCCCCATCCTGCTTCCGTAAAAGCGAGGTCGAGAACATGTCTGGAGGACCGAGGCACGGCACGTAGTGAATGCGTTCATCATGGCAAGCAGCAGCGAAGATGGAAAGTGTATCATTTCGTGCATGAAGATGGGAATGTGCACGTTATCAATCTGCTCCGGACCGGGGCAGTCGATTGTCCGGTGAAAGTGCGCTGAAGAGGGGGCGGAGGCAGAAAAACTCCGGTGTCAGGAGCGCTTTTCCGATACCTTGACAATGAAGGCCCGCAAGTCGGCCAACAACAGGTCCGGCTCTTCCAGAGCAGCGAAATGGCCGCCTCTGTCCATGTCGGTCCAGTGCACGATATTATAGGTTTTTTCGGCAAACGAGCGTGGTGTCGGCAGGAATACGGGATCGGGAAACGCTGCGACCCCGGTCGGCACACCTATGCGCGTGCCGACGGGAAACCGGTCCGAACCTTCCAGACGTCGGCCGAGATAGATCCACGTTGCCGTCACGACTGCCGAGGGTGCGATATAGAGCATGATATTGGTGATCAATTCCTCTTCCGAGAACCGGCTCCAGATATCCGGACTGCCATCGGCGGATGTCGGGAGGTCCGCCCATCTGCCAAATTTTTCGAGTATCCAGCCAGCCGCACCGACCACGCTATCGGCCATCGCAACGCCCAGTGTCTGCGGGCGTGTTGATTGCTCGTGACTGTAGCCGGTCTCTCGATCGAGGATCGTGGCACGACGGGAAAACAGATCTTTTTCCTCAGGAGTCGTTGGGGCTGTGTCGTCGGCGAAGACGCTCATCGTGTTGACGTGGATGCCGAGCAGTGCCTCGGGGCGTGTACAGGCCATCCAGCTTGCAATATGCGCCCCCCAGTCGCCGCCCTGAACGACGTAACGGGCCTGACCGAACAGACGAACCATCAGCCCGTGCATCAACTCGGCCACTCGACGTGGCCCTGTGACACCGGTGATCGGATTGGAAAAGGCAAAGCCGGGGAGCGAGGGCACGACAATATCATGCCCGTCTGCGGCCAGTGGCTTTAACAGCTGCTTAAACTCAAGATACGAGCCCGGCCAGCCGTGGAGGAGGAGGACGGGTGGTCCGGAGCCGTCACCTCTCACATGAATGAAGTGAAGATGCTCGCCTTCAATATCGGTTATAAAGTTGGGCAACGCGTTAAGGCGCCGTTCGACCGCGCGCCAGTCATAGTGCTCTTTCCAGTATGTGATGAGACGCTTCAGGTCATTGATCCCGACGCCCGCTGACCAGCCGCCCGCATCAGGAAGCTGGCTCCAGTCATAGGTTTCGATACTGGCCCTGATTGAGGTGAGCCGTTCGGCAGGTATGTCGATCGTGTAGGGCGAGATCATGATCTTCTCCGCGCAGAGGCATCATTTCATGACGTTTCACATTGGCTCTGTTGATGAAGCGCTACACTTTTAAACCATGCGGGTTCGTCATAGTTCAGTGGTCCGCTAATGCCATTTGTGGTCCAGAAGCGGGCCGGAACTCCTCCCTGCCCATAGCAGCCGCCAGCCCGGGGCCATGAAGGACTCCTGATCTGGCAATTTTATTTTTCCGTCAGCTTACGGTTATGATGCTGCGGTTGTCGGCGTCTTATCGTGCCACGTGGATTGAAGCCGATTTTTCTGGCAGCCAGGCAATTCGCGGACCGGCATACGCCAACCATCGAGCAGGAAGCCCTCACATCGCTTCTGGAAGGCGGGCTGTATGAACGGCATATCCGGCGCGTTCGTCGGCGCAATGGAGAACTGCGTTGCTGCCTGCTCGGTGTTTCGGATTAGGCTTTTGGCGCACGGGTCGCGATCAAGGGCGCGGACGGCGGACTGCAGACCGTAGTTTGAATATCTGTCCTGTTTACCATGGTGGAAGCCGGTCTGGTGGTACGCGGCCGTCAAAAGCGGATCGGCCTCTCAGGATCTGCACGAGCACGTCACTGCATGATGCTCGGACACTATAATTAATATAACATATACATTATATATTAAACTAAATAATTGAAATTATGCCCTCAAGGGCACCCTCTTGGGTGTGGGTTGCATGTGTAATCGCGCCTCAAGGCGACCATCCTGACCGGTTGTGTTTTGTATTGATGTTCATGGTTTGATTTTGATGTGTGGGCATACCTGCTCATTGGTAATGCGCAAGCGCCTGAGGGGGCTGCTGCTTTTCTGTTCAGTTGGGTTTGTGTCTGTCTACATGAATAAAATCGCTGAATTCTGCGGAAAAATGGCTTTTTACTGCGCGCTGTTGCGTGTGTTGGTCGGCTGTTGGTCGAGGATTCATCTGCAGGATTGCATTGTCGGATGGGTGGCTCCCCGCCCTGTCGGGTTCGGTTGTTCCGGCCTGCCTGAAGGTTGCCCTCATCTGGGTCTCGTCCGCCTCCCTTGGTGGGGTTCGTTGCCCGAGGTGGTTTTTTAAAGAAGACCAGTCTGCTCCTTCTTGACATTTAACAGTTACATAATTAACTAAACTGCACATACATAAAGTATGTAACTCTCTGCCCGGATAGGGGCGGATGAATGGTGTGAAAGTGGTTATGGACTATCCCGGGAATAGAACGCTCATTGGGTTTACGCGGCGCATCGGCCTCTGGCTGGGTGCGGCTGTCGTGCTTGGTGGGGCGGCGGCGATCATGCTGGTGCTGCAACTGGCTGTGCTGGCGCGTATCGTCTCGGACCTCGCATTCCATAATCACGCCATTTCCGATGAACGCGCCGGATTGACGCTGCTGCTGGCCCTGCTGGCCGGACGCGCGCTGCTGCAATGGGCTGCCGATATGGTGGCAAATGAAGGCAGTCTGCGGCTGACTGCAGCCATACGTGGCGAACTGCTGCGCCACCTGTTCAATGTCGGCCCGGTTGGCCTGACCGGGCAGGCGACCGGCCATATGGTCACGGTACTGGGCGACGGCATTGCAGCGCTGGAACCCTATTTTGCGCAGTACGTGCCGCGCGCCGCCATGATGGTGGTCCTGCCGCTGCTGGTGCTGGGCATGGTCGCGCATCTGGATGCATGGAGCTTTGTCATCCTTGCCTGCACGGGGCCGCTTATTCCTGTCTTCATGGCGCTGGTGGGGTATCGTGCCCAGGCGATCATGGACCGGCAGTGGACGCAGCTTCTGCTTCTGGGCTCGGCCTTTCTCGATACACTGCAGGGGTTGACCACGCTGCGGCTGTTCGGTCGCGCGCGGGACGCGGTGGCTGCCGTGGCGGGCATGGCCGATGAATACCGCGCCACCACCATGTCGGTCATGAAGGTGGCATTCCTGACATCCGCCGTGCTGGAATTCTTCGCCAGCCTGTCCATTGCGCTGGTAGCCGTCGTGTTCGGTGCACGCCTGCTGGACGGAAAGGCGGATTTCCAGTCCGCTTTTCTGGTCCTGCTGCTTGCGCCGGAATATTTCATGCCGCTCCGTGCATTCTCGGCCAGTTATCATGCCCGCCAGAATGCAACGGCGGCCATGGCGGGCATCAGCCAGCTTTTCGCCCTGCCTGAAACAGCCACCCGGCACGCGACACGGGACAGTGCAGCCGGTGTCCCACTGGTCGCCATCCGCTGTGAAGATGTTACGGCCGGGTATCAGGCCGATGCACCGGTGCTGTCGCATGCAGGCTGCACCTTCAGGCGGAATGCCCTGACGGTTATAACGGGCGAAAGTGGCGTGGGTAAAACCACCCTGATCCGGCTGCTGCTGGGGCTGTTGCAGCCCATGCAGGGGCATGTCACGGCCGTGGACGAATGTGGCATGCCGCATGCCAGGTGGCAGGACAGGGTTGGCTGGGTGCCCCAGCAGCCACGGCTGATTCATGGCACCGTTGCCGAAAACCTGCGCCTGGCCGACCCGATGGCGGATATGGACACCCTGCGTGCCGTCGCGGCCCAGGCCGATGCCCTGTCCTTTATCGAGGCCCTGCCGCAGGGGTTTGATACCCCGGTGGGGGAGCGTGGGGCATGTCTGTCGGGTGGGCAGGTGCAGCGTCTGGCATTGGCCCGCGTGCTGCTGCGCAACCCGCAGGTGCTGATTCTGGATGAACCCACCGCCAGCCTTGATCTGCAGAGTGAACAGCGTGTCGCCGCGGCCATTGCGCGCGCAGCGGTGGGGCGGATCGGGATTGTGGTGGCCCATCGGCCTGCCATGATCGCACAGGCGGCACAGGTTGTGCGCCTGCGTGACGGGCGGCTCTTTTCTGGCCCGAGCACCGTGGAGTGCGCGGCATGAGCACGCTCGCACGCATCATCGGCCTTATGCGGCCCCTGCGGGGGCGGATGGCGCTGGGACTTGCGCTATCGGTTGCGGCGTCGCTGGCCAATTTCGGGCTGCTGTTCCTGTCGGGCTGGCTGCTGGCGGCTGCTGCCGTGGCCGGGCTGGGTGGGATTGCTGCACGTAATGCTTTCAACCTGTTCCTGCCTGCGGTCGGGGTACGGTTTTTTGCCACCATGCGTATTCTGGCCCGTTATCTGGAACGGCTGGTCACGCATGATGCGACGTTGCGCCTGATCGGGCGGGTGCGGGCGTGGAGTTTTGAACGCCTTGCCCCGCAGGCGCCCGCCGTACTGGCGCGACAGCGCAGTGGGGACATGCTGTTCCGCTTCGTGGCGGATACGGACCGGATGGGGCAGTTCTATCTGGAAGTGCTGCTGCCCATCGCCAGTGCCGCCATCTGCTGCGTGGTGTTTGTGACGGTTACGGGGGTGTTTTCCCTTCCTGCCGCTGTCGTGCTGGCTGTGGGGCTGGTGGTGTGTGGCGGCGTGTTGCCGGGCGTGGCCGGTGCATTGTCCGCACACGGCATGCGGCGCATCAGCCACCAGCAGGACGTCATGCATGCTGACCTGACCGAAGTGCTGCAGGGCATGGGTGAGTTCATGTTCCTCGGCGCAGCACGGACCGTGCAGGCGCGGATTGCCGACCGCGACGCTGATATTCGTAATGAACGCCGGCGTGTGGCCCTGATTGAAGGGGGCGCGCGGAGTGCGATGACCGTCATTGCCATGATGAGTGCGGCAGGGGTTCTGGTCATGGCCGATATGGCCTATGGCGCCGGTGCGCTGTCTGCGGCCTGCCTGCCCATGCTGGCGCTTGGTGGTCTGGCGGCGTTTGATGTGCTCATCCCCGTGCCTGCGGCCTGGCAGTTGCTGGGGCAGGTGCGTGTGGCGGCAGGGCGGGTGTTTGCCCTGTGCGATACGCCGCCCTGCGTGCCCGCACCCGCAAGGCCCGGCAGCCCCCGGGCACCGTTCGACCTGTCGCTGTCCGGTGTCGGCCTGCGTTACCCCGGGGCGACGCACTGGGCCTTGCGCCATGCCGACCTGTCGGTGGCACAGGGTGCGCATGTGGCGCTGGTCGGTCCCTCTGGCGCGGGCAAGAGCACGCTGGTCAACCTGCTGTTCCGTTTTCATGACTATCAGGAAGGGCAGGTCCGCTTTGGCGGTGTGGACCTGCGTGATGTCGATGCGGATGTCATGGCCCGGCATATTGGCGTGGTGGCGCAGGACTTTCACCTGTTTCAGGGCAGCATACGACGCAACCTGACCATTGCCTGTCCCACCGCCACGGAGGAGGCGATGTGGCAGGCCTTGCAGGTCGCGCAACTGCATGCGTTCGTGCAGTCGGAACCCGCAGGTCTGGATACTCTGATCGGGGAGGGGGGCATGCGCCTTTCCGGCGGGCAGGCACGGCGGCTGGCCGTGGCCCAGGTTGTGCTGCGTAGTCCGGACTGGATCATCCTTGATGAACCGACCGAAGGGCTGGATGCACGGACCGAGCGTGACCTGATGGACGCGCTCCTTCAGGCCCTGCCACTACGGACAACCATCATATGCATTACCCATAATCCTGCCGTGGCGGCACGGATGGGCCGGGTGGTGCGTGTCGAGGGCGGCCGGTTTCATGAGGCCGGGAGGACGTAATGACCCGACGATGACCTGAATGAATCCCGGAAAATTCCCTCACGCCCATACCGAAATCAGGAGACCTGACGGTGGAATTCATTAACCCCGATGTCGTCGATCTGTCGCGCTTCCAGTTTGCGCTGACGGCATTGTACCACTTCATGTTCGTGCCGCTGACACTCGGCCTGACATTCATGCTGGCGGCCATGGAGACGGTGTACGTCGTCACCGGCCGGCAGATATACAGGGACATGGCCCAGTTCTGGGGCAAGCTGTTCGGCATCAACTTCGCCATTGGTGTGGCCACCGGCATCACCATGGAATTCGAGTTCGGCACCAACTGGTCCATGTATTCCCACTTCTTTGGGGATATGTTCGGAACTCCGCTGGCTATTGAGGGGCTGATGGCCTTCTTCATGGAGTCCACGTTCGTCGGCCTCATGTTCTTTGGCTGGGACCGGCTGAGCAAACAGGCGCATCTGGCCATTACCTATCTGGTGGCCCTTGGCTCCAACCTGTCGGCGCTGTGGATCCTGATTGCCAATGCCGGAATGAACATGCCTGAAGGCGCTCATTTCGATCCCGAAACCATGCGCATGCAGTTCGAAAGCTTTGTCGATCTGGTCTTCAACCCCGATGCGCAGGCCAAGTTCGTGCATACTTCGGTGGCGGGCTATGTGTCGGCGGCCATGTTTGTCATGGGTATCAGCGCCTTTTACCTGCTGCGTGGTCAGCACCGGCAGTTTGCCGCGCGTTCGTTCCGCATGGCTGCGCTGTTTGGCATCATTTCCACCGTGGCGGTCATTACGCTGGGCGACGTGCTGGGACGGCTGGATTATGAAAAGCAGCCGACCAAGATCGCTGCGATCGAAGGGCTGTGGCACACCAGCAACCCGCCGTTCGAACCGTGGATCGTCGCTGCCCTGCCGGATGATGCAAAGCAGGAAAATCGCTACGAAATTGGCGTGCCGCTGGTCCTGACCCCGCTGATCACCCACACGTTTGACCAGCCCATTACCGGCATGCATGAACTGGAGGAGGAAGCAGGCCCCCGCATACGTTCAGGGATCGATGCGGTTGCGGCACTCCGCCGTTATGGTGTCACCCACAGCAGCATGGACCTTGCCCAGTTTACCGCGCATGAGCAGGACATGGGCTATGGCCTGCTGGCCACCCGCCATGCCCCGGGTCAGGATGTCACGGCCATTCCCGCGGACCAGATCGATGATGTGGTCAGGGCAACGCAGCCCGACATCCTGCCCAACGTGTTCGTCACGTTCTGGTCGTTCCGGCTGATGGTGTTCCTGTCGCTGTGGTTCTTCGCGCTGTTTGCCATTTCGGCCTATCTCAGCCTGAAGCGTCGGCTTGAACGCAGCCGCCTGCTGCTGAAGCTGTGCATGTGGTCGATCCCGCTGCCAATCCTGGCGACCGAGTTCGGCTGGATCACGGCGGAAGCAGGCCGCCAGCCTTGGACGGTGTTCGGCTGGCTGCCTACTTTTCTTTCTGCCTCCAGCCATGGCGTGTCCTACATGGTGTTCTCGCTGATCGGCTTCGTGCTGCTCTACAGCGTGTTCATCGCGGCTGAACTCTACCTCATGTTCAAGTTTGCCCGTCTTGGCCCCGAACATGACAGCATGGAACCGCACGCGCCTGCCGCACCCAGGGCATCCGCCTTTGACATGCGTCCCATGGCATCCTGACAGGAAACGGAGAAATGGAACTTTACGCGATACTGAAAATAGTCTGGGCAGCACTGCTGGGTGTGCTGTTCATCGGACTGGGTACCATGGTGGGCATGGATATGGGCGTCGGCACGCTGCTGCGCTTTGTTGGCCGTAATGATGGGGAGCGGCGCACGGCGCTGAATATCATCGGTCCCCACTGGGATGGTAACCAGGTGTGGTTCATCCTGGGGGGCGGCGCGATTTTCGCGGCTTTTCCCACGCTGTACGGCACGTCGTTTTCCGCCTTCTATGTGGTCATGATCACGCTGCTGTTCAGCATGATCCTGCGGCCGGTGGCGTTTGAATACCGCTCCAAGGCGGACAGCCGGCTGTGGCGGGCAGGCTGGGACTGGGTCTTTCTGGTGTCGGGCTTTGTACCGATGTTCATCTACGGCGCGGCGTTCGGTAACGTGCTGGAAGGGGTAGGCTACCACTTCGGCTGGACAGGGCAGTACTATCAGGATGAATCCTTCCTGTCCTACCTGCTGAACCCGTTTGCCATCCTGTGCGGTCTTATGTCCGTGGGGCTGAGCGTCTATCAGGGTGGGGCGATGCTGATGCTGCGGGCGGATGACCCGATCTGGTCGCGCGCCCGGCGTTATGCCATGGGTGGCGGTCTGGTTGCGGCTACCCTGTTTGTCATCGGTGGCATATGGGTGCAGTTCCTGCCCGGTTTTGTCATGACCGCGCCCGTCAACCCCGCCATGCCGGCCAATCCGCTGCATGGGCAGTCCGTGGCGGTGGTTGCAGGGGGCTGGATGCATAACTTCCATGCGCATCCCGCCCTGTGGCTGCTGCCGCTTGTGGGGCTGGGTTGTATGCTGCTCGGGGTTGGCATGCTGGCTAGGGGCCACACGGTTGTGTCCTGGTGGCTGGGGCTGGGTGCATGGGCAGGTACCATCATGACGGTAGGGTGTGCCATGTTCCCGTTCCTCATGCCGTCTTCCACCACGCCCGACCAGAGCCTGACGGTATGGAACAGTACCGCCAGTGAATATGGTCTTGGCTGCATGCTGGTGGTGGCGGGGATCTTTGTCCCGATCATCCTGTCCTATACTTCATGGTGTTATTACGTCATGCGCGGGAAGGTTCATACCGCCGATGTCGTGAACGATACCCATAGCTACTGATTACGAGGTCGTGATGACAAAGCTTCTGCGTCTGGCCGGTCTGGCCGTTATTCTGGTTGTTTCCCTGCTGTTCGCCGTATTCGTGGGGGATCAGGGGCCGTGGTATTTCGCATGGGTGATCGGCACGGTCATGATCATCCTGATTTCCGGGGCTGGCGCGATCATGCTTGATGCCCAGTCCAGTCTTTCATCCGATGGGGAGATCTGACCATGATGGGAGATCTTGAACGGATCATTTTCTTTATTCCGATGATTTACATGGGGCTTTACCTGATTGCCTACCGCTGCGGGCGGCGCTGGTTCCCATGATACGGATGGCGGTGGGTCTTTCTTCATCTCACGCCTGCCGCCATATCACGGCATCACCCTGCCGATGATACGAAGCGCGCCACCCGGGCACCGACGGGTGGCGCGTTCTTTATTCCTGGCGCATTATCGGAACGTATCGCCGGTTGGCAGATGGCTTCCATTAGACGTGTATTACCAGGGTTGTCCATAATCGGTCCGGCGATCACCGCAGGGCCGGTTACGGAAACTGGTGTCATCGAAGGTGAGGGACGGGAAGGAATATCCCATGCCAGATGGCAGCTGCTGCCATCTGGCAATCCTGAACCTGACCTTCCGTTATCCCTGTTCAAAGGGGACTGTATAAGTCAACGTCGTGAAAATACGACCAGTGCCAAAAAACGGCACTGTTTGATAGATATTCATTGACGGACTGGTATCTGCGCAGTCATCAACCTCAGTTTATATGAAAAAACGGGTAATCAGCCGAACCTGCGGATCATCCAGCTGAAGAAAGTGGCGTGCCAGAGGGTCTGGGCACCAAGCTGGCAGTGTTCAGCGCCCCCGGAGAGAGTATCGAAGGTAACGGTTTCGACGGATCGTGCGGCGGTGCATGCTTTTTCGAAATCTATGGCCTGGGCTCCCGGGACGAAGTGGTCATGTTCACCGACAAGGATCAGTACGTCGGCAGTGATTTTTCCAGCTACGTCCTTGAGTGTGTAAGGGCGGATAGCCGCGACCGCTTCGGGCATGGTGCTGACGCCAAGGGTCCAGCAGGCGTTATCGACGGCCCAGACAAGATCGGGATTTTTCGCAGCAGCGGGGTTCTGTGCAAGGGCGGCGTAGCGATCGGCGATGCTGCCCATATCGAACAGGACATCATAGGCGACAACGCCAGTAATGCGGGAATCGAACGCGGCGGCGCGGGGGGCAAGGTAACCGCCCATGCTCATGCCGATGAGGATGGTGTTTTCCGGCCGGAACTGTGTGGTCTCGAAGTAATCCAGAATGGCAGACGTGGGTTTTTCCCATTCCGGGGTGAAGGTAAGGCCATATTCGCGCAGGACACCGCCCTGACCGGGACCTTCATAGGTCAGGACGCCGTAACCCCGGTCATGTGCGGCTTTGACAAGGACGAAATACAGTTCTTCAAGTGTGGAATCATAACCGCCGACGAGAACGATCAGCGGCTTTTTCTGCCAGCCATCCGGACCGGGATAGAAAATGCCCCGGAGGCGGCCATCACCATACGGAATGGTGAAACGTTCATGGGCGATTCCAGCCAGTTTCAGCCCGTTATCAAATGCGGCGATTTCCCGCGTCCAGGTGGTCTTGCGGCGCGCATCGTCGGGACGAAGAAGAAATTCGGCGGTGCGCCAGTAATTATGGGCACGGAGCCACGCGTAACCTTTGCTGAGCGGGTCGGCACATGCGGCAATGCGGTCTTCGGTCCGTATGGCCAATCCGGAAAAGGCGTCGAACCAGGCATCCGTGTCGCCATCAGGGATGGCGCTGATCGCTGTCAGCACCTCGTTAAGATCAGCACCGTTCGCCGCTATGTCATTCAGGGCGCGGAGGGTCTGAAAATGGAAGGTCTGGTTACGGAAGAACCGGGAAAGGCCGTGATCAGCCATTTCGGTGGGAGCAGGGCCATCGGGCATGTCTGTCATTGGTTACAGGGCTTTCTATATGAATGGTATCTGGTTTTTACAGGGGGCTGTAGGCGGACATATTTTGTGCTTACGCCGTGGTTACGCTATGTACGTAGCCATCCGGGCGAATTAATACGGATGCAATGCCAGTAAAGGACGGGCTGTTACCGACGCAGCGGGCCCTTATGTATTTCACGATATCTGGCTTGAGCCATTCGGGAAACGCCGGATCATCCCGTTTTTCCGGTGCGAGCGCTATATGCACCCATTCACCTTTTTTCATGCAGTCATAAAGCGTCGCCGGCTGGGTATCGATCATCAGATCAACATCCGGAACACGTTTGCCCGCAGCCAGGCAGGCCGGCAGATTTTCTGGTATGACTGTGTCGTATCCGTATGCAATGTCAAATCCGGAAATTTCGCCGGCCAGGCGACGATTCACATCCGGAAAAGACAGGACATCATTCATTGTATTGCGCAATGACAGATTGGGCGGTGTAAAATCTGTCGCCAGTGCAACCTGCGCCAAGGTATTGTCAAACAACATCTGGCCGACGGGCCTGCGCTCGGAATGATAGGTATCCAGCAGGCTTTCAGGCGCCTGCTTTCTGACGACCATGGCAAGTTTCCAGCCAAGATTCATTGCGTCCTGCAGACCGACATTCAGCCCCTGGCCACCCATGGGGGCATGAATATGGGCCGCATCCCCCGCCAGCAGGATACGCCCCTTTCGGTAGGCGGATGCAAGGCGCGTCGCATCGGTAAAGCGGGACAGCCAGGACGCTTCGCCCATTTCATAATTTTTACCGGAAATTTTCAGTGCGGCAGAGGCCAGCTCCGCAACGGTTAGAGGTGTGTCCTTTTCCACTGACGGTCGTGCCGCATCAATAGCGATCACACGATGATGCACGTCATCACCCAGCGGAGACATCATGAGTGCACCACGGGCGTTGACCATGGACAGGATACCGCCGCCTTCGGGCGGTTTTGCCAGAACCACATCTCCAAGCATGGCGGTCACACGGCCATCAAAACCGTCAAAACTGATCCCGGCCTGATGCCGCACCAGACTGCGTGCCCCGTCGGCTCCGACCAGCCACGGGGCAGAAAATGGCCCGCGAGATGTGGTGACATGTAATCCTGCCTCATTTTCCTCCACCTGGGTAACCTCGGTTTCACGCAGCAGGGGAACGCCGAGAGCCAGGGCGCGCTTTTCTAGAAATTCCTCCGTTCTGGTCTGGCGGAGGAACAGGGTGAAAGGAAAGCGACTTTCAAATCGGGAAAATACCAGTCGCGTATTCAGCGCCCCATATTCCATCATGGGAATTTTGCGGCCAGCGCCAAGAAAATCCCCAGCACAATCGCGCAGCCCTAACAGTTCCAATGTCCGCCCATGTATGGCCAGCGCACGGGATTCAGTTGTCCGGACAGGGCGCCGGTCAAGCACAGCGACATCAATCCGGGCAAGTTTCAGCTCACACGCGAGCCATAAGCCAACAGGACCAGCACCACAGACCAGGACGTCGTACGAAGTTTTCATGGACGATTCCGTAAAATCTAACATTGTTAGATTAAAAATCTAACGGCATTAGATTTCGAGAGCAAGGAGGAAACAGGAAAGCTGTGAGTGCAAAAATCGTAAAGGAACAGGTCGTCAGTTCGGCACTGCAATTGCTGGACAGGCTGGGTATGGAAGGGCTGACAATGCGCAAGGTGGCGGATGCGCTGAATGTGCAGGTGCCTTCGCTTTACTGGCATTTTGCGAATAAGGATGCGTTGTTCGAAGCCGTGGCCGATACACTGCTGGAACAGGTCGCCACGACGACAGTCGCTGGCGAAACGTGGCAGGATATGTTTTTCAGAATTTCCTGCGAGGTGAGACAGGCATTACTGGCCCACCGCGACGGTGCCCGCTTTCTGGCGCGGACCTATCCTCTTTCCGATAATGTGGCCCGGATCAGTTCACAAATGATCTCCAGCCTTAAAGACGTCGGTGCGGACGATCGCACAGCCGCCTGGGGCACTTTCTCCACCCTATATTTTGTCATCGGTTTTACAATCGAAGAGCAGGCATTTGCCGAAAAACGCCCGGATCATAACCAGGACCCGGATATTAAGTCGCTTCTGTTACGGTATCCTGTAGCGGCCCAGGCATGGCAGCAGATATTGGAGAGCGATACTGATGAAGGTTTCCATTTTGGCCTGAATATGTCGCTTCAGGGGCTGGTACACCATCTTTATACCCCTGAAAAATAGTGTTGCGAGATGTCGATACCATGACCATCGACCGAAAGACGGTTCCGTGACGCAATGTTTTTGAATGAGGGACCCCAGTTCATGCCGGCAGATTGGAAAAGGCTGGGCTGGAAACCCTTTCGGACTACGTTGGTGACATCGTATTTATGATTTTATTTTCAATGTACACTTCTATTTTGACCTGCGTAACTGAACCAAAATATTAATCGGCTTGTAATGAAAAATATATCTTCCCGGACGGGACGCAGTTTGGACTTTCAGCCGATCAGTGTGTTTTCGTCTATGCTGGCGGCACGGAAATCTTCTAACCGGACACGTCCTTTGCGCAGGCATCATGCCCGACTGACCAGTTCATCTGGTATCCGGACAATCCGGTCCTGATCGTGTTCTGTCACAAAGCAGACCATTTCACAGGGCCTGACAGCAGGAACAGTCACGCGGTCGAAGAAACCGGTGCAAAACATCTTTTCTATCTATAGTAAAATGTGATGTCATCGCAGTCCGGGGCAGGACAACGACTGTTTGCACGACCATGCGCCAGGCAAAGGACAGTCGGGACGATGTAGACTGCCTGCGCAAATACCTTGCCTGTTGTGACCTGAACTGGCAGGCACGCGCAGTAGACACCTGAGCACAGGGGCCCGAAGCTTCTTGGCCCGAGCGGCTTTCTGACGATTTAATCCCGCTACTTCGCAATTCGCAATATGCACGAACGCAGAGGCTCTTCACGATAGGGCAATTAAAGTCATGGATCTTGCCGCCAGCATGGTATTACAGCCCCGCATGGGGTAAACCCGTCATTAACCGTGATCTGCAGGAGCAAGCCGCCATTCGTGCTGTTACGTCCATTGATGTCGCCCGGCTGGCTGGCGTATCCCAATCGGCTGTATCGCGCGCGTTTTCTCCTGATGCCAGCATTTCGCCACGCACAAAGCAGAAGGTGCTGGCCGCGGCCGCCAGCCTTGGTTACCGGCCCAACCGTATTCCGGCCATCATGCTTTCGGGTCGGTCATACATGGTGGGCGTGGTGATCGGTGGGCTGGAAAACCCATTCTATGCCACGGCGCTTGAGCGTCTGGCGACTGCATTGCGTGAACGCGGCCTTCAGGTATTGCTTATGTATGTGGATGATGCCCTGACGCTTGATAGCGCGCTTGATCAGTTGTTGAGCTACCGTATTGATGCCGTCGTCACCTCGCTTGCAATCGGGTCGAAAACGGTAGCGCGGGCATTGTCCCAACTTCAGATACCGGTTGTCTGCTTCAATTCTTCACTGGTGGGCCCCTGGATCTCGACGGTCAATTCCAACAATCACGGGGCAGGGGTCGCTGCTGCGCGCCTGATGGTGGAACGGTGCGTGGCGCGACCGGTCTGGCTGGCTGGTCCCGGCAAGAATGCAGCATCCCGCGCACGTGGCGAAGGGTTCTGCCAGGGGTTGCAGGAGGCAGGAATGTGCATGACCGGACTGACCCGGTTGCGGGGTGATGATACCTACGACAGTGGCTACGACGCCATCACCCGCCTGTGGAAACGGGGTATCCGGCCGAACGGTATTTTTTCCAGCAATGATATGATGGCCTGCGGTGCGATTGATGCCCTGCGGGAACGCATGGGCCTGATCTGTCCACGGGATGTCATTATTCTGGGATATGATAATATTCCTCAGGCCGGTTGGCGCAGTTACGACCTGACATCTTTCGACCAGCATACGGACCGGATGGTTACAGGCGCCATGGAACTGCTGGATGAGGCCCTTTTGGCAAAAGACAGCCCCCTTCCGCGCACCCATGTTGTTGACGCTCAGTTGATCGAACGCGGCAGCACAACCCTGCCTGACTGATGGATTAGGGCTTGCGTCCGGGCGTAAAAGGCGTCTTGTCTTGCATAGCTATGCAATTTACCTTTCACCCGTCAGGAACGTCGTATGAGCAACCAGAATTTCCGCAGCATTCTTACCGGCTCGTTTTCCACACCCTGCGCCGACAATCCGACCGTCGCGATGATCGAAGCGGCGTACCGCCATGCCGGGATCGATGCGCGCTATATCAATTGTGACGTCAAGGCTACGCATCTGAAGGCGGCGGTAAGGGGCGCGGTTGCCATGGAATGGGCAGGATTCAACTGCTCCCTGCCCCATAAGGTGGCCGTGATCGAATATCTGGATGAGCTGGCTGAAGCCGCGCGGATTATTGGTGCCGTAAACTGTGTCGCCATTCGCGATGGCAGGCTGGTGGGCGACAATACTGATGGCAAGGGCTTTCTTGCCTCGCTCAGGGATGTGGTTGATCCGGCTGGCAAGAAAATCTTTATGCTTGGCGCGGGTGGGGCGGCGCGCGCCATTGCGGTGGAACTGGGACTGGCGGGAGCTGAACATATAACGGTAATCAACCGCGACGCGGCAAAAGCCGAAACCATTGCAGCGCTGGTGCGCGACAATACCGGGAGTGATGCAGTCGGCCGCCCATGGTCCGGAAAGGCCTGCGTTCCAGACGGCACCGATATTGTCATCAACGCCACATCGGTCGGTCTTGGTGACGCGCAGGCCATGCCTGAAATCGATCTCGATACGCTGGCAAAGGGGCAGATCGTGGCGGATGTCATTCCCAATCCGCCCATGACCCGCTTCCTGCGTGAAGCCCGTGAACGTGGCTGCACATCGCTCGATGGTCTGGGAATGCTGGTCAATCAGGGTGTGATTGGCGTGGAGCTGTGGCTTGGAAAGACACTTGATGCAGGCGTGATGAAACAGACCCTGCGCGATATTTTCAGCGCATCAGACGCAGGCTGACCACCGGTTTGTCTTGACCACAGGGAAAAGGAAAGCCCGGAATGCCCACCACCCCGAACATTCAGGACATATCCCGCTACCATACCCATAAACGTGCCCTGTCCGCCCTTGCGGCCATGGTGCATCGGGGGGACCAGACCCTTTCCGCGCGGCGGTATGTGTCCGTTGCCGCTGCTGTTGCTGCGGTGGGTGGCCTGCTGTTCGGATATGATACCGGGATCATTGCTTCCGCCCTGATTTTTGTTACCCAGACGTTCTCGCTTTCTACGGCGGGGCAGGAATGGGTGGCTGCGGCGCTGAATATCGGGGCGATTTTTGGTGCCTTGCTGAGTGGCCCCGTATCGGATCAATGGGGACGTCGGCCTGCCATCATGGTGGCAGCCGGTATATTCATCGTGGCATCGCTGGGGTGTGGGCTTGCTCCTGATGTCAGCACGCTGATTTTTGCGCGCCTGTGGCTGGGGGCGGCGATAGGTGCCACCACGCAGATCGTTCCGGTCTATGTTGCCGAACTGGCCCCGGCATCCCGGCGCGGGGGGCTGGTATCGCTATTCCAGCTGGTTTTTTCACTTGGTCTGCTTCTGGCGTTTTTCGTGGGGTATGAACTGTCTGGCGGTGTCGAGTCATGGCGCGCGATGTTCATGCTTGGAGCCCTTCCGGCAATTCTTCTTGCTCTTGGTATGATCTTCCTGCCGGAAAGTCCGCGTTGGCTGCTGCATCATGAACATGAACACCGTGCCGTCTCGATCCTGTATAAACTGCGGGGGCATAAGGATATCGTGCGTCAGGAACTGGATGATGCCCTGACAGTCGATGCGGGGGTAGCTGACGAAGCCAACGGAGCCAGCCTGAAACAGCGCTGGATACGGCCTGCTCTTCTGGCGGCATTGGGGGTTGCGGCTTTCTCCCAGCTATCCGGCCCCAATGTCATTGTCTATTACGCGCCCATCATTCTGTCGCAGGCCGGGTTGGGTCATTCGGCGGCATTGCTGACGTCTGTGTCCGTCGGGGTTACATCCACCATTACGACGGCAATGGGGATCGCGTTTATAGACCGCATCGGCCGTCGGCGCATGATGCTGTGCATGTTGCCAGTAGCCGCCCTGTCCCTGTTTGTGCTGGGGGCTGTATTCCTCAGCTCCGCGCCGCTTACGGGGGTGCGGATGGTTCTTATGGTCGTATCACTTCTGGGCTATATCTTCTTTAATTTCGGTTCTCTATCCGTTGCGGTATGGCTGATCGCTGCCGAAGTCTTTCCCCTGTTTGTCCGCAGCAAGGCCATGGGAATGGCCAGTGCGACGGTGTGGGTGTCCGATACGCTTGTTTCTCTTGTCACGTTATCGCTGGTGCAGGCGCTGGGCACGACGGGTACTTTCTGGCTGTTCGGGTTCATAAATCTCGCGGCCTTTGTATTCGTGTGGAAATATGTGCCTGAGACCGCGGGAACCACGCTGGAGGAGATTGAAAGCGCGCTTCGATCTGGAACGTTCTATACAAGTATTGGCAGGCAGGCTGGCGCGCGTCGGAATTCCTGACAGGAGGGAACGGGACTGTTCCTTCTGTCGAACGCACATGATTATGGGACCTGTGGGCCACATCGAGCGGAAAATGTGCCTTTGAAGATCGCGTCGCGCGCTGTGCCGCATGATCGTCAATAGCTTTGCCCATTCAGCATTTTGACCATAGTGCACGGGCTGACCCGCCGCCTGGATCAAAACAGCGCAGGCGGATGTCAAAAAGCTGGGGCTGGCATAGGTAAGCCGACAAGGGCTTGATATGTCGTGTGAAAGCATGTCGCCGTAGCCGTCAGGCACTTGCCGTCCAAAGACGTTTTCGCAGCACTTCGTTGCGGGCACGCCCGTACGTAGTGCTGCGGAGATTGGTGGCATCATGGCACTTTGTGAGGAGATGGTTGCCAGGGTGTATCATGACACGACAACCGAAGCCCGGAAAGACAGGGATGGCCCAGCCTGCTGGAACAGATCAGGCTGGTGTGACCCTTGCTTGTGACATCGCAAGGCCGGACTATGATGGTACGGTGCCTTCAGCCGGGGAAAGGGGCAGGTGTCAGGATAATATCTGGGGTCAGGAGTGAATGTGCGACCGTGCCATATAACGCTTCCGCATGGGACGGAGTACAGCAAAGGCCAGCGTTGCAGTCAGGATATCGCCCCCGATGGCGCAGGCAAAAACCGGCCCCCAGTTTCCACCTGTCGCCTCGTGCAGCCACGCCGCCAGTGGCCCCCCCAGTATCGCCCCGACCCCCTGTGCCATATAGAGGATGCCGTAATTGCGTGATGCATCCCGCGTACCGAACGTGTCAGTCAATGTGGCGGGAAACAGGGAAAATATCTCTCCCCATCCCAGGAAGACCACCCCGGACAGCAGCACGAACAGCACCGGGTGACTGGATAGCCCAATCCAGCATGCCAGCGCCACGGCTTCCAGCATGAACGCAATGGTCATGGTCAGTTCACGGCCGATCCGGTCCGAAATCCAGCCGAACATGGGCCGTGTCAGGCCATTGGCAATACGGTCCAGCGTCATGGCCAGCGGCAGGGCCGCCATGCCCCATACCATAAGATGGGCAATCCCCTTATCCGCTGCGATCTGTGCAAGCTGCGACGTGACCATCAGGCCGGATGTCGCCATGGTGGCCATCATGAAGAACATCAGCCAGAAAATGGGGCTGCGCACCACCTGTGCGGTATTTGCCCCCCAGAGCACCTGCTGCCGGGTGGACAGGGCATGAGCATCCGGGCGGTAGAGGAAACACGCTGCCACCGTTCCGGTCACCGCAATCAGCAGGCCAAAGACAACCATGGTGCTGCGCCAGCCTGATGCCGCCATCATGTGCGCGATGGGAAAGGTGGTCAGCATGGCCCCCATGCCGTACCCCGCAGCCCCCATGCCCGCCGCCATGCCCCGGTTTTCGGGGAACCATTCCATCAGGAGCGAGACGACACCGACATAGACAATACCGGTGCCAATGCCCCCCAGCAATCCATAGGTCATGTACAGCATGGCCAGCGAATGCACCTGTGCGGCAGCGACCCAGCTCAGTCCCGTCACGATCACTCCTGCACCGATCAGCACGCGGGGGACGACATGGCGCGCGATCCACCCCTGAACGGGAGAAAACAGGGTCTGCACGACGATCAGGATGGAGAACGTCACCTGAAGCGCCGGCGCCCCGAGGGAAAGTTCGGTGCGCAGATGGGGCGTAAACAGCGTCCAGACATATTGCGGGGAAGAAATGGATAGCATGCAGATCAGGCCTGCAGCCATCTGGCCCCATTTTTTGGCGGTCATGACAGATTTCCTAAAATATATGATGCATCGGGTACGAAGGGTTATTCACGGCGGTCCTGTCAGTTACGCACGCGGTGCAGCATTGGCAGGCCAAAGGCTGGATTGAACTGGATGTTGAGCAGCAGCCCCGACTGTACGGCGTAATGCACATCAGGCTGGGGTCTGGACATGGCCAGTTCATCGGGGTTCCAGATGTACTGGAAATAGGGGGTCAGGGTTATGCCGGGGGCAATATTGGCGCCGTAATTGATTTCCAGCATGGTTTCCTGGCCGTTCCACTGGTTATGGTGGCCCTGCTTCTGCATGGTATCATTCATGTCCTGAACCAGACGCCGGTCCCAGCGCAGGGTCTGGACCACCAGACCAACCGAATCACGTGGACGCGCCCTGAAGGGGCCCCAGTCAAACACGCCCAGTACGAACCCGTCCTTTACCGGGGCATCGCCCGATGTCATGATATTGGCCGCACCGAACAGGATCAGGCCACGGGTATCGCGGGCATCGGGCTTCCAGATCATCTGCTGAGCCTGGATATAGAACTGTGTCCGGCCCCGACGGCTTTGTGCATTGCCGCCAAAAAGGGCCTTGGGCTGACCCGCCGTATTGTACAGCGGGTCGCTGTATTTGGCATCATCGTAGATGAAACCTATATCATAGGCGCGGGGGAACCGGTCATTCGAAAAATTTGTCCGATACCCGCCTTCAACCGGAATGAACTCACCTTCCGACTTGTCAAAACCCCAGTCAGGGCCGGGCCAGCTGTTGTGGTTCGTGGCTTTCAGCCATGGTTCCGCTTCCCATATGCCTCCCTTGATATACGATTTCTCGGTGGGCTTGATCAGCAGCCGCACACCCCAGGAAGATGTGACAAAGGACGGCATGGATCCGTTAATGGTCATTGTGGTCGGCACGGAACACATGAAGGTGGGGAATTTGCAGTACAGGTCGGACCCGTCAAATTCACCACCCTTTGGCATGGAACGGCCAGCCAGCAGGAAAACCTTGTTCTTGAACAGCGCCTGGTCCCATGTGAATTCACGGATCTGGAAACCGTCGTGATTCCCCCAGTAGGACACATACCCCCAGTTGGAACCCGTAAATTCCCCTGCATGGCCCTGTCCCGCCACGTCATCCGCCAGAAAGTGGATCTTGGCGCCCGGAATGTGGGCCAGCTTCTGCATGTCGAGATCCAGTCCGATCCCGGCAAAGTTGTTAAAGAACGATCCGTGGTTGATGCCGCCTGCCGGTACGCCGGAATATTCCGATGCATCCCACCCGGTCAGGTAGACACCCGCGCGCGCCATGGTCTTGCCCACGTTGTCCCCGCCTTTCGTATCCAGGCTGAACAGGTAGGGCTGTGGCGCAATGGAATGGGCGGAATTGGCTGTGGGCTTCGACGGAATACCTCCCGGTGTAAAGAGTGACGGGACCAGACCGGGCATGGAGGGATCGGTTACGGCGCGTTCTTTCTGCAGCGCTGTGTGCTGGCGGCTCTGCCATACCGTCACGTTGACAGGCTGCGTTGTGCCAGTGGCTGCGGGCTGTTGTCCCGTGGTGGGCACGGTCTGCGCCTGAACCGCCATTGCAGCCAGGAGCGGACCGAGAAAAGAAACAGCCCCGGCGAGGTTGGTCTTCATGTCATGTCGTATTTCTGGAATCATGAAAGTATAACCCAGTAAGGAGGGGAGGGTGAAAGCACTGTATTTTGGATAATTACAGGGAAAACATTTTCTGTTTTTTGTTCAGTCTTGTTTTCATTTTTTTTATGAAAGCATTCGCCGGGCCGTCGGAATTCGATGACTGGACGGATGCAATGAATTCGACCCGGGGCATCGGGCTTAGGGTGCTGGCATCCACAGGAACGATCCCTTCGGCAGACAGGAAGGCCGGTTGGGGCGTGATGCCATACCCGGCTCTGACAGCAGCCAGGATTGCACTCAGGTTTGTACTGCTGAAGGCGATATGCCAGGGGCGTCCGATGCGATTGAGGGTTTCGATCGCCAGTTTCCGGGTGATGCTCCGATCCGGGAAAGTAACGAGTGGGAAAGATTCATCCGGCGCAAGGGAGCAGGTGGATGCGTGGGAAAACCAGACCAGTTCATCTTCCCACAGCAGCTGTCCATGCGTATCGCTGGACTGTCGCATGCCGCAGACAATATCCAGCCGGTCATCGGCCAGAAGCTGGTGCAGGTGGTGGCTCAGCCCCACGGTCAGGTCAATCTGCAGCTGCGGATAATCCTGCCGGAACATGCGCAGGTCTTCGGGGAAGCGCGACAGGACCAGATCTTCCGTAATGCCAAGACGCAGGGTTGCGTGCAGTTGTTCCTTGTGGAAATGCGCCAGCACACGCTCCTGCTGGCGCAGGATGTTCTGTGCCATGCCGATCAGGGCCTGTCCGCCATCTGTCAGTTCCACCTGTTTCGTACTGCGTTTGAGCAATACGCAGTCAAGTTGCGCCTCCAGCCGGTGGATATGCTGGCTGATGGTGGACTGGCTGGTGGAGCATATATACGCCGCGGATGTGAAATGCAGCGTATCCGCAACCGCAAGGAAGGAACGCAGGTGGGCGATATCAAGATTGTCTTTATTTGACATTACGATATGTCAACATTCATTTATCGCCAAGTCAATTCGATATGACAACAATATGAAATATTTTTAAAAAATCCAATTATAACAGTTTGTTGTAAGATATTTCTGCATATGTAATAACACAATACAGAAGAATATTTATATTTTATGTTTCTTTATTTATTTCTTTTCCATGGTGTCGTTGCTGTTTTGGAAACGGAACGGCGCCCTGTTTCCCATGGTCAGTCGCCATGCGGCTTCAGGCACAGGCTTCTTTACGGCATCCGGAAGATGACGCGCCGGTCGTAATATTATGGCCAAGAATATGCCCATGGTTTCCTGGAACAATGTTTCATGGAGCAGGGCCCGCCAGGTACACCCCGCCGGGCTTGTCGCCATAATTCTGGAAGCGGCAGTTCATGGTCTGGCAGCGCAAGGTGCCGCGTGTTTTACGACGGCGCGTGTGGCGGAACGGGCGGATGTAAGTATCGGCTCGCTTTATCAGTATTTTCCCAACAAGGCCGCGATCCTGTAACACCGCGAACTGATGCGGACATCGCGGCTTATGCCTGCGGCATGGCCGATATGTTCGCAGCCTATCTGACGCATCCTGCGGACGGACACGATAAGGCAAGCTCCGGTACGAACAGAAGGAAGGGGCAGCGTATTCAATTTCATATGAACAGGGCTGTGGATATGACAGATATTCCATAGAAGCCTTCCGTCCGGTCTTTATGTGCAAAATGAAAGACCGGCCCTCCCGGGAGTATAGAAGTATATATCAAATATTCTATGGTTATTGAGTGGTATTTGTCTGTTGTATGTATTTTAGTATAAACAGACATGCATTGAATATGTCTCGTTCATAAGCGCTGTTTATAATCTTATGTATGATCTGTCTTGGACGTCCTGCTTCTGATTGATCTATTCCATCTTCCAGGACACCGCAGCATGTATCCGTCTTTCAGGGCGGAACATCGTTGACGGAACCACTATGCCGGGAAGCTATTTATGAATTCCAAGTCTTCCGGCATGAGTTTTGGAAAGTATCGATGCAGTACGCACATGACCCGGCGCTTCTTCTGGCGCGTTTTCAGTTCGCCTTCACCGTAGGCGTCCATATCATTTTTCCGGCCTTTTCAATCGGGCTGGCGGCCTATCTGGCAGTTCTGGAGGGACTGTGGCTCAGGACCGGACGACCGGTATTCCTTGACCTGTACCGCTACTGGATCAGGGTATTTTCCATCGTCTTCGGCATGGGGGTCGTCTCGGGACTGGTCATGTCGTATGAATTCGGCACCAACTGGTCGATCTTTTCCAAAAAGGCCGGACCGATTACGGGCGTGCTCCTGTCCTATGAAGTCATGACCGCCTTTTTCCTTGAGGCAGGTTTCCTCGGTGTCATGCTGTTTGGCATGAACAAGGTGGGACGCAAACTGCATTTCGCCGCCACGTGCTGCGTATCGCTCGGCACCCTGATTTCCATGACATGGATACTGTCATCCAATTCATGGATGCAGACACCGCGCGGGTATTCCATTGATCCGGCCACCGGGCGGTTCATGCCTGCCGACTGGCTGGCGATCATTTTCAATCCGTCCTTTCCGTTCCGTCTGGTGCATATGGGGCTGGCGGCCTTCCTCTCCGTTGCGTTCATCGTGGGCGCAACGGGGGCATGGCACATGCTCAGGGCACGGAAAGAAGGAAAGGCGGCCAGCGAACCGGTGCGGGTCATGTTTTCCATGGCCATGTGGATGGCGGCGCTCGTCGCCCCCCTCCAGATACTGGCTGGCGATGCCCATGGCCTGAACACCCTGAAACACCAGCCGGTAAAAATCGCGGCGATGGAAGGGGACTGGGTTTCGGAAGATCATGCGCCTGAACTGCTGTTCGGCATTCCCAACATGAAGACCGAACATACGGATTATGCCCTAAGGCTGCCGCTGGCCGGATCGCTGATCCTGACACACAGCCTGAATGGCAGGGTGCCGGGCATGAAGGACTTTCCCCGTGACCAGCGGCCGCCTTCACCGGTCATCTTCTTCTCCTTCCGCATCATGGTGGCGCTTGGCATGCTCATGATGCTGGTGGGGTTGTGGTCCCTGTGGCTCCGGCGGAACCATACCCTGTTTACCAACCCGGTTTTCCACCGCGTCGCGCTGTGCATGGCGCCTGCAGGCTTCCTGGCGCTGTTGTGTGGCTGGGTCACGACGGAGGTCGGCCGTCAGCCGTGGACGGTCTATGGCCTGCTGCGCACGTCCGACAGCGTATCGCCGGTTGCGCTTTCCTCCATGGCCTTTTCGATGACAGCGTTCGTGGTGGTCTATGTGCTCGTATTTGGCTCCGGGCTGGGCATTCTGGTGCGGCTGCTGGCGCGCGCGCCGCATGAAGGCGAGCATGATACAAGTCCCGCCCACGCTTCCGATATACTGGGCGCCCGCATGCATCCGGGCGTGATTGATCCCTCTTCCGGCAAAGGAGCCTGAGGCATGATGGATTTCGCATACTGGCTTCCCATCGTGTGGGCCGTCATTCTGGTGGCCGCCATTTCGATCTATGTCGTTCTTGACGGCTTTGATCTTGGCATCGGGATGCTGTTTGCATTCGAACGCCATCCGGACCGTCGGGACGTGATGGTCAACACCATCGCTCCCGTATGGGATGGGAACGAGACATGGATGGTACTGGGTGGGGCCGTGCTGTACGGTGTTTTTCCCGGCGCTTACTCAACTTTGCTGCCCGCTTTCTACCTGCCGATCGTATTGATGCTGCTGGCGCTGATCTTTCGCGGCGTGGCGTTTGAATTCCGCGTCATGACACGCGGGACAGGGCGCGAAGGCATGTGGAATGCAGGTTTCATGGCAGGCTCCGGCATTGCCGCCTTCTGCCAGGGCGCGATCCTGGGTGGAGTTGTGCAGGGGATCAGGGTTGTCGACGGGGCTTTTGCCGGTGGGCCGCTCGATTTTCTGACGCCGTTCAGCGTCCTGTGTGGTCTGGCGGTCATGTGCGGCTATGCCCTGCTGGGGGCGACGTGGCTGATCTGGCGCACCACCGGTGTGCTGGAGACATCCTGCCGTCGCTGGGCCGCACGGCTGGCCGTGGGCCTGTTCCTCGGCATCGTGGCGGTCAGCCTGTGGACGCCGCTGCTGCATGCGCCTTACCTGCGGCGCTGGACCGATTGGCCGAACATCGTATTTGTCGCCCCGGTGCCGGTTCTGGTGGTCGTGCTGGGTGCCCTGTTTGTCATGGGGCTGCGCAGGGGGCACTCAAAGGGGCCGTTCCTGTGTGCGCTGGGCTGGTTCTTTCTGTGCCTGTCCGGTCTCGGGATCACGGTGTGGCCCTATGCCGTGCCGCCGGGGCTGACGCTGTGGGATGTGTCTTCCCCGCCATCCAGTCAGTTTTTCCAGCTGGTCGGCACGGCCATCCTGCTGCCGATCATCCTGACCTACACGATCTATTCCTATCATGTCTTTCGCGGAAAGGTGACGGAAACCGATGGCTATCACTGAGATTGTCCGGGGCAACGGCGACGATGCGCCACCCCGCACCGGTGTGCGGATTGCATGGTTCGTTGCGATCTGGTCGCTGAGCACCTGCGTGTTTTTCGGGGCTGCATCCCTGCTGCACCTGATCGTGCCCAGATAGAACGGACGGCATGTCCGGCTTTCTGCAGCAGGACACGGGACGTCCATGAAATGCGGAGGGTGCGCGAAATCCGCAGCCGTATCGCGCGCCTGCATGTCTGATGAAACCGGGGGCAGGCATCATTGGGTAGCGAAAAAAGCCCGAATGCCGACCCTGCCATCATCCACAGGTGGCGCCGGGACACCGGTGAAGATGCACGGTCTCCCGGTCGTGCCGACGTAATATGATGCTGAAGTGACCGGAATGACCCAGTGGCTGTCTTATTCTGGCAACACCTTACAGCTATATATACCTAAATACAGGTCTGGATACGAATATATATAGACAGCGGCATGTCGGGAATGGAAGGAAGGGCCCAACGTCATTTGTTCATATCACGGACGAACCGCCTTATGCTTCGTTGCTATAGTACTTTTTTCATAACCGGAACGTCGGGAATGTTCCTGCTGGCCAGCACCGCGCTGGCTGCGCCGGTAACATCCACGTCGCAGGATAAGACTGGCAGGCCTGTCGCCGTAAAGGCGGCATCCCCCGCGACGTCCGTCGCAAAAAACCAGACCACCGGGACGCCTGCGGGCCAGGCATCGGGCACGGCTGCCCCCATCGCCGGGATACTGGATGGTTCAAACGGGGAAACAATTACCGTTCATGGCCACCATGCGGCGGATGGCACCAGCGCCAAATATATGAACAAGAACATCTATCTGGGGCCGCTGGGTAACCGCGATACGCTGGATACGCCCTATTCTGTCATGGGTGTGCCGCATGACGTCGTGGTCAACCAGCAGCTGCGTAACATCAATGACATGGCGCAGTACCTGCCTTCAGTGCAGCTGGAAATCCGCGGTGATCCCAACACGTCGCGCCCGCAGTCGCGCGGGTTCGAGGCCGATGTGGTGGCCAACTCCCGTCTTGATGGCCTGAACGTGGTCTCCACCACGCCCTATCCGGCGGAATGGGTTGATAACCTGCAGGTCCTCAATGGTCTGGCCGGGGCGATGTACGGACCGGAAAACCCGTCTGGCGTGTTTGAATATACCCTCAAGCGTCCGACCAACCGCCGCACCGAGCGGCTTTCGGTCGGCGTGGATTCCATCGGCACGCCTACGGTCAATGGCGATATTTCTGGCCGGGTCGGTCGTAACGGCTGGTTTGGCTACCGCCTGAACATGCTGCATGCCAATGGTTCGGCCTATGCGCCGGGCAGCTGGATCCGGCGTGAGATGGTCAGCGCCGATTTCGATATCCATTTCGATTCCAAGACTGTCCTCGAACTTGATGCCAGCCACTATACCTATGATGAACGCGGCATGGCGCCCGGCTTTGGCATTGCCGCCGGCACAGCCGCCAATCCCACGGGCATTGGCGGGCAACTGCCCGAAGCGCCGGATCTGGGCAGACGTCTCGCCCCGGACTGGAGTGGGTACAACATGGAAACCAATACCTTCCTGGCCAAGATCAAGCACCAGATCAACAAGGACTGGAGCTTCACGCTGGGCGGGCTGTACCAGGATGCCATGCGCCAGTCCTTCGGCATAAGCGATACGTTGAGTGCAACCCAGGGGTATGAGGGCTTTTACAGTTCAAAAGCCACGGCCACGACAACGGCAGATGACTTCCGCGTTGGCAGTAACATGGCGTATTTCAACGGCCGTGTTCATACCGGCCCCCTTACACATGACCTGGTCATTGGCACCAATGGCTACATGATGGGGAATTACAACCCGACAACTGCGCTTACATCGGCGCAGAGTCTTGGTACATACAACATGTATGGTGCCGCCCCGACCAATGGCACGCAGCCCTATTATAGCGGGCGTTACAAATCCAGCAGCATCATGAGCCAGTCCTTCATTATTGGCGATACGATGCGGATCAACAAGCACTGGTCGGTCATGGGTACCCTTGCATGGAGCTGGATTGACCAGAAGGGTGCGCTCAATGCCACAAGCCCGCTCAAGAATACCTTTGAGGCCAATGCGACCTTCAGCCCGACGGCCAGCCTGATTTACAAGCCAACCCAGAACCAGACCCTGTATTTCACCTATGGCCGTTCGGCTGAAGCAGGGCCGGTCACGCCCAACAGCAAATATTATACCAATACCAATATTGCCCTGCCTGTTGCACATTCGGAAGAATATGAAGTCGGCTACAAGCTGCGATACCAGAAAATGCAGTTCAACGTTGCCGGTTTCCGTATGACGTCACCTTATGCAATGTATATTCCCGCAGCGGACGGCTCCTGTTCGGGTGGCACGACCTGCCAGACTTATGAATATGGCGGCACACAGCGCAATTACGGTGTGGAAGCCCAGATTTCAGGTGAAGTCCTGCCCAACCTGTCGGTTCTGGCCGGCATGACGTGGCTGGATGCGGAACTGGTCAACAGCAAGACCGCCGCCTATAACAACAAGGAAATCGTGGGCGCGGCCCCGCTGCAGGCCAACCTGCTGCTGGATTACCGCCTGCCGGCGTCGCTGGGTTCCTTCGCTTCGGGCTGGGCCTTCAACGCCAGCGTCCATTACATGGGCAACCGTGCCGCCAACATTACCAACACGCTGCATACCGGTTCCTATACCACGCTGGACCTTGGCACACGCTACGCCTTCCATGTTTCCAAGTTCCCGTGGGTTGCGCGTTTTGGTGTCAGCAATGCCACGAACGAGCGGTACTGGGCCTCGGTCTATACAGGTGCGCCCAGTGGCACATCCGGCGCCGCATCAACCCTGTATGCGGGGCTGCCACGCGTCTATCATTTCACACTTTCGATGGAGTTCTGATCCACGTTTCATGAAGGTGGGGCATGTGGGTCGCATGCCCCCTTTTGTGTGATACGGATCGCCTGTAGCTGCCAGTAAAGCAGACGGTCAGGTAGGCAGGCATCCTTGCCCGCATCCTGATCCGTTGGCTTCGATCATGACCTCCCCGGTTTAGCCATTGCCCGCAGGTACGCCACCGTGATGGTGCAGGCTGCACACGCAAAAACTACGTTGATCGACAGCATCGATCCCCGGCCATTCATGGCGCACATTCCGTGCAACCTGAAAAATGAAACGCCCGGCGGGCACCACCATCGTATCCTGCGCGCGTCGCTTAGGATGTAAATACAATCGTCTTGTGGCCGGTTATGATGGTACGGCGTTCAATATGGTACCTGACGGCACGGGCCAGAACGCGGCGTTCTATGTCACGTCCCTTGCGCACAAGGTCATCGGGCGTATCGGCATGGGAAATACGCTCGACATCCTGTTCAATGATCGGGCCTTCATCAAGATCGCTCGTCACATAATGCGCTGTTGCGCCGATCAGTTTGACCCCCCGGGCAAAGGCCTGATGATAGGGGCGTGCGCCCTTGAAGCCGGGTAGAAATGAATGGTGGATATTGATGCAGCGCCCCGACAGCCGGTGCGACATGTCATTGGACAGGATCTGCATATATCGCGCCAGCACGACCAACTCGGCCCGGCTGTCGTCCATGATCTGCAGGATCCGTGCTTCCTGCGCCGGTTTGGTGTCCGGTGTTATGGGCAGGTAATGAAAGGGAATACTACCAAAATCGAGGTTTTTATATACGTCACGCGGGTGGTTTGAAATAATGCCGACCGGATCAATCGCCAGTTCCCCGATCCGCCAGCGATAGAGCAGGTCCACCAGGCAGTGATCAAAACGGGACACCAGTATGAGAACCCGCGGGCGCCGGGCCGTGGTGGTCAGGGACCATGACATGTCGAATTCATGGGCCAGACGCATGAATTCCTGTTCCAGCACCGATCTGTCCGTTGTGCCATCCTGTATTTCAAAGACGACACGCATGAAGAACTGTCTGCTTTCCGTTTCGTCAAACTGCTGGGCTTCGGTAATATTTGCGCCCAGTTCAGCCAGACCATGGCTTATGCCCGCCACGATACCGGGACGGTTGGGGCATTTTATCGTAACGATATAGATTGTTTTGACACCCTCGGTCATGGGCAAACTTCCGATACAGGTACGCCGCCACGCGCCGCGTGGCAAAGGTCGTGGTAAAGACTGTGAGCAAGACTGCGAAAAACGAACAGGTCGTATGTCGGCGTCATGTCATGCTGTAAGATCTGGACAGGTATATGTCCCGCCAGTGTAAGGGCCGTGCTATCGGGGGCGAATGCACGGGGATGCAGGTCAATCGGGACAAGTTTTGACAGGATCGCGCGTGAATCCCGGCCGCGGACCCGTATGACGCTGCGTCCATCCCCCTGTGCCGTAATGGCCGCATGGGGCTGCGTTACCCGTCGCAGCCCGCCCAGGAGGTCAGCCTGCCCCTGCGGTGCACAGACCAGCCACTGGTCCAGTCCCGCCCAGATGAAACGCACGGCGTCACGGCCATCGCGGGCATGGGGTGTCACGGGTGCCTCCACGCCATATGCCTTCATCAGTGCGGTCTGGACGGCGGCATGGGACGCAGGGGAAAACTGCATGCTGGCAAGCTGCAGATCCGGCCCGGGGCCGATCGTGACGCGTGCGGCCTGTTCGCCCCCGGGCGGGATGAAGGGGGCTGACGGAATGGGTGACGTGGCGGCCAGTGTCTCAGGCATGCAGGCGGTCTCCGGCAGGATCGAAGAAGGTGGGAGGGCAGACGACTGCGGCAACCTGGCTGTCGGCCAGCGGGTTATGGACCATGACCATCTCGCCATGACGGGCAGGACCGCCAGACAGGAAGCCCAGTGCGATCCATCCATCCAGTGTCGGGGACCATGCGGCAGACGAGATCCATCCCTGATCATGCGCGCCCGTGGCCTCGGCGCCATGGGGCAGCAGGTGGCTGCCCGCGACCAGTTCATCGTGGGCATGAACCGGACGCAGGCCCACCAGCGTGGGGCGCACGGGGTCGGTCAGGGCAGGGCGGGCAGCCATGGCGCGGCCAATGAAGTCCTTTCGGGTGGACAGCATCCGCCCCATGTTCAGGTCATGCGCCGTTGTCTGGCCATTGAGTTCCGGTCCGGCGGGGTGACCCTTTTCAATGCGCATCACCCCCAGCGCTTCAGTGCCATAGGGCGCGATGCCGTACGGGGCGCCAACCTTCATGAGCAGCCGTGCCAGCGCATCGCCATACCGTGCGGGAACCGCCAGTTCGTACGCAAGCTCCCCGGAGAAGGAAAGGCGGAACAGGCGCGCGGCCTGTCCGCCGCATATGGTGATTTCGGCAGCATGCATGTAACCGAAAGCGTCATTGGACAGGTCCGTATCCGGATCGACGACATGACGCAGCACATCGCGTGAGCGCGGGCCGGCAATGGCCATCTGCGCCCATTCATCGGTTACGGATATGAAGTGGACATCCAGTTCCGGCCACAGCCACTGGTGGCACAGTTCCATATGCTGCATGACCGCACCAGCATGTGCGGTGGTCGTGGTCATGACATAATGCTGTTCACCCAGTCGCGCCGTGGTCCCGTCATCAAAGGCAAAGCCGTCCTCCCGCAGCATCAGGCCGTAGCGGACCCGCCCCACGGGCAGTTTTTGCCATCCATTGACATACAGGCGATCAAGGAAGGTAGCGGCGTCAGGACCCTGAATATCGATCTTGCCCAGTGTGGTGACATCACAGAACCCGACGGCCGTACGGACGGTTCTCACCTCGCGGTTGACGGTATCGCGCCAGTGGGTTTCTCCGTCCTGCGGGAACCACTGTGCCCGGTGCCAGATGCCATTGGCCGTAAACACGGCGCCCTGCTGGTGCGCCCATTCATGGGTGGGGGTCAGTCGGTCCGGCTTGAAATACCTGCCGCGATGCGCGCCCGCAAGCGCGCCGATGGCCACGGGCTGCACGGGCGGCCGGAACATGGTCGTGCCCGTCCGGGCAATGTCCTGACCGGTCTGCTGCGCCAGTGCAGCCAGACCATTGATGTTGGATGTCTTGCCCTGATCGGTTGCCATACCCAGCGTGGTGTAGCGCTTGACATGTTCAACGCAGCGAAAGCCCTCCATCGCGGCCAGGCGCACGTCCTTTGCCGTGACGTCATTCTGGAAATCGATGAACGCCTTGCTATCTCTGCCTGCCTGATCCTGCAGCACGGGCTGGATGGCCTGAATGCCGTAGCTTTCCCGCGGTGCGGCCGGCAGGGGGGGCAGTTCGGTGTCAAAGCCACACGCGGCAGCGGCTTCCTGCCCGCGCGCAGCCCCTTCGTGCAGGCAGTCGGCAGTCATGAAGGTGCCATTGGCCACGCCAGCCGCCAGCATGCCGGGCGGGAAAGACCCGGCTGTGAAAGCGCATAGTTCCGGGTCATAAACCGGTTTTGCGCCCAGATGTGTCGTCAGGCTCAGTTCCGGGTTCCAGCCGCCCGACATGGCGATCAGGTCGCAGGCCACATGCCTGACCCTGCCCGACCGGTCCCGTATGGCCGCAGTATGAACCCCGAGGCGGCCATAGGTATTGGAAATCGCGCCGCCAGTGGAAAGGCGCGCACCAGTGTCATGGGCGACCTGCTGTGCCATATCGCTGGCCTGCGTGCGCGTATCCACAATGGCGGTGACCGCCGCACCGGCATGCTTCAGGTCCACGGCCGTGCGCAGGCCATCGTCATTATTGGTGAAGACGATGGCGCGCTGTCCCGCCACGACGCCGAAACGGTTGATATAGGTGCGCACGGCCCCGGCAAGCATGATGCCCGGACGGTCGTTGTTGGGAAAGACCAGGGGACGTTCGATCCCGCCGCCTGCAACAATGCAGCGACGGGCGACAATGCGCCACAGACGCTGGCGGGGCAGGTCAGAGGCGGGACAGGACACATGATCCGGCACACGTTCCAGCGCGCCATAGGTGCCGCCATCATATGTCCCGAAAACACAGGTGCGCGTCATTATGCGCACCTCGGGCATCTGACGCAGGGCGGCCACGGTCCGGTCCGCCCACTGCCAGCCGGGAACGCCATCAATATCGGTCCGCTCCGCCCGCAGGCGTCCACCTGTCACGCTGTCCTGTTCACACAGGATGACCCGCGCGCCCGAACGTCCCGCCACCAGGGCCGCGGCAAGCCCCGCCGGGCCACTACCCACCACCAGCACATCACAGAACGTGGTGATTTTTTCATACAGGTCGGGATCCGCCTCGTCCGCTGCCCGGCCGAGGCCCGCGGCACGGCGGATGAGGGGTTCATATACCTTTTCCCAGAACGCGGCGGGCCACATGAAGGTCTTGTAGTAGAACCCGGCCGTAAACAGGGGGGAAAACAGCCCGTTAACGCCAAGTGCGTCCATGCGGAGGGATGGCCAGCGGTTCTGGCTGCATGCGTCCAGCCCGTCGAACACTTCGGTGACAGTCGCGCGGCTGTTGGGTTCGCGCCATGCGCCCATGCGCAGTTCCATCAGGGCGTTGGGTTCTTCCGGGCCGGCCGTCAGGATGCCGCGCGGGCGGTGATACTTGAACGAACGCCCCGCAAGATGCTGCCCATTGGCCAGCAGGGCCGACGCCAGCGTGTCACCCGGATGTGCGTTATAGCTTATCCCGTCAAAGGTAAAACGGATGATCGTATCCGGATCGATCCCGTTGGCGGGGATACGACGTCCGGCCTGTCCCGACAGGCGGTGGGAGCAGGCATCTTTCTTCCACGGCAGTTTCATGATCTGGCGTTTTCCCTGGCCTGGCGTGCGACATCCACCGCGCGGGCAACATCGGCAATTTCATGAGTGCGCATGTTGCGCGTCACGACCAGCCATGCATGGCAGCCCGCGCCGTGGTACCACAGTTCCCGGTGCCATCCGTCGGGATTGTCACGCAGGTAGACATAATCCACCCAGGCATGTGCCGGTGCATCCGTACCGGGACGGTGCACCGTGGCATCCCCCCGATAGGTGAATTCTTCAATGCCGCGTGGCCCGCAGCAGGGACAGTTCAGACGCATTGGAACCTCAGTGCAGATTGGGCTGTGCGCCCATGCCTTTTTCGTCGATCACGGCCCCACGGCCAAAGCGGTCCAGACGGTATGCGGTTGCGACCGGATGGGGTTCGTTACGTGCGATCAGGTGCGCGAAACACAGGCCTGATGCAGGTGTCGCCTTGAACCCGCCATAACACCATCCGGCGTTGAGATAGAGGTTGTCCACCGGTGTCCTGTCGATGATGGGGCTGCCATCCATGCTCATGTCCATAAGGCCGGCCCAGTGACGCAGCAACCGGACACGGCCGATCCGGGGCATGAGCGCCATGCCGCCTTCGCACACATCCTCGATGACCGGCATGTTCCCACGCTGGGCATATGAATTATAGCCGTCGATATCGCCACCAAACACCAGGCCGCCCTTGTCGGACTGGCTGATATAGAAATGACCCGCGCCAAACGTCACCACGCAGTCGATGAATGGTTTCAGCCCTTCACTGACGAAGGCCTGCAGCACATGGCTTTCAATCGGCAGGCGCAGACCCGCCATGGCCGCGACCCGCGACGAATTGCCCGCACATGACAGTCCCACGCGCCCCGCGCCAATGAACCCGCGCGTGGTTTCCACCCCGACTGCCCGGCCCGCATGCATGCGGATGCCGGTGACCTCGCAGTTCTGGATGATATCCACGCCCAGCCGGTCGGCTGCACGGGCGAAACCCCACGCCACGGCGTCATGCCGCACCGTGCCGCCGCGTTTTTGCAGCAGGCCGCCCAGTATGGGGAAACGGGCCGCGTCGTAATTCAGGAACGGCAGCTTCTGGCGTACCGCTTCCGTATCCAGCAACTGCGCATCCACCCCGTGCAGCCGCATGGCGTTGCCCCGGCGGGTGTAGGCGTTGCGCTGGGCATCGTTATGGAACAGGTTGAGCACGCCGCGCTGGCTGACCATGGCGTTGTAATTGATGTCCTGCTCCAGCCCTTCCCATAATTTCATGGAACATTCGTAGAAGGGGATATTGCCCGACAGCAGGTAGTTTGAACGGATGATGGTCGTGTTGCGGCCGATATTTCCGTTGCCGATCCAGCCCTTCTCCACAACCGCCACGCGGTGGATGCCGTACCGCCGGGCAAGGTAATAGGCAGTGGCCAGACCATGGCCGCCGCCACCCACGATCACGACGTCATAAGCGGGCTGTGGCTGTGCGTTCCGCCATACGGGGCGCCAGCCCGTCTGCCCGCGCAGAGCTTCCCTCAGAAGGGTAAAAATGGAATAATGATTGCTTTTCATTACGAAATCTTCGCTCTGCCACCGTAGTCCATGCTAACGGCTTTCATAATGGAGACATTATAAATTTTTCTTATGGTATGGGATGATGTCATTGAACGCTCCCCCGTTTGACCTGTCCGCGCTGAACGTCTTCCTTGCCGTATGCGACAACGGCAGCATGGCGGCGGCGGGACGTATGCTGGGCATAACCCAGCCCGCCGTGTCACAGACGATAGCCGAGCTGGAAAAGCGGGTGGGAACGCAACTGTTTGACCGTGGAGTGCGCCCCATGGTGCTGACGGCGGCGGGCACGGTGCTGCGTCAGTATGCGGCCGGGTTGATGGTCGAGATGCGGCAGATCGTCGGACGCCTGCATGAAATGCGCTCCGGCCGGGTCGATTTGTTGCGTATTGGCATAGTCGATTCCCTGTCGCGTGCCGTAATGGGCAACGTATCGCATTTCATGCGCGACCGCGTGGACCGACTGGTGGTGCATGCCGGCCTGACCGAGTCCCATGTCACTGCCCTGCTGACCCGGCAGATCGATTTTGTCCTCAGTGTCGATAATCTGGAAGATGTCGCTGATCTGGAACGCTGGCCGCTGTTCGAGGAACCATACATGCTGCTGTGCCCCGCCGGGCTGCAGCCACCTTCACGGCTGCCAGACCTGCCGGGATTTTTCGCAGCCCACCCTTTCGTGCGGTTTTCCCTGCGTTCACGCACGGGCATGGAGGTGGAACGATACCTGCGGCGACTGAACCTGGACATTCCCTATGGCCAGGAATTTGACCGTCCGGAGGGGGTACTGGCCGCGTGCAGGCTGGGGGGTGTCGCCATTACCACGCCGCTATGCATGTACGAGGCTGGCTTCGACGGTGGTGACGGGCTGGTATGTCACGCGCTGCCGGCGGGCATGCTGCGCCGCAGGCTGACGCTGGTGGCGCGTCGGCGTGAATTCGGGCGCCTGCCGCTGGAGTTTGCCAGATCGCTCCGGGCTGTCCTCACGGACCGGACGCTGGGTGAACTGACCGCCCGTTTCCCTGCCTTTGCCGACCAGATGGACGTCCTGTCCTGATTTTTGCCTTTCCGGGAGAAGAGACATGAGTACCGTGCGCAAGCCCCGTTCTGAAAAAAAGACCACCGAACTGATTACCGGCTCATCCGCCGGTCCGGTCCGTGAACTGACGCTTGAAGAGTCGCTGGGCGCGCAGATCCGCCATCTGCGGCGGAAAGGCGAACTGACTGGCGCTGATCTGGCCAGTGGCGCGGGCATATCGCTGGGTATGCTGTCGAAAATAGAAAACGGGCAGATTTCGCCCTCATTATCCACCCTGCAGTCCGTATGCCGTGCGCTGAATGTGCCGCTCAGCCAGTTGTTCGCCACGTTTGAGGAGCAGCGTGACTGTTCCTTCGTCAAGGCGGGACAGGGTGTTGTCATTGAACGCCGGGGTACGAAAGCCGGACATGAGTACCAGTTGCTGGGGCATCTGCTGGATGGCACCCTGGTGGTCGAACCCTACCTGATCACCCTGCATGAAGATGCAAAGCCGTATACCAGTTTTCGCCATCAGGGGGTGGAAATCATCTACATGCTTAGCGGTCGCGTGTTATACCGTCATGGTAACGAGTCATACGAGATGGGGGCGGGGGACACATTGATGTTCGATTGCCAGGCCCCGCACGGGCCGGAGCTATTGATAGAGAAACCAATGAATTATCTGTCGATTATTGTATATATGCGACAGGACGATTAACCGGAGTTTCTCTTAAAGAAAGTTTTGTTCTTTTGCGTTGACAGGGTGGGGAGATGGGGGCTTTATGGTCACATCTTTTCCTCTTTCGGCGGAGAAATGACGATGTGTGGCATCGTTGGGTTGTTTTTGAAAAATCCCGATCTTCAACCTGAACTGGGGCTTCTGACATCCCAGATGCTGAAGGTCATGACGGAGCGCGGGCCCGACAGCGCAGGTTTTGCCGTCTATGGCGGCGCACGGCACGGGCAGACCAAGATTACGGTGCGTGGCGTCGCCCCCGCGCAGGCCGCACTCTTTGAAAAAGGGCTGGCGGGTATTGCCGGTCCCGAAATGTCCGTGACCTGCCGCAATGACCATACGGTCATTACTCTGCCGACCGAACATGAACAGACCGTGCGCCGGTTCATCGACGCATTCGGCCACGGGGTTGCATTCGTTTCCAGCGGTGACAGCATCGAACTGTATAAAGGCGTCGGGCTGCCGGAAGATGTTGCAGCCCGCTTCGACCTTGCGGGCATGCGTGGCACCCACGCCATCGGGCATACCCGCATGGCGACGGAATCCGCCGTAACGACGGCTGGCGCGCACCCGTTTTCGACTGGCCCGGACCAGTGTCTTGTGCATAACGGATCACTGTCGAACCATAATACCCTGCGCCGCCAGCTGGTACGTGAAGGACTGAAATTCGCCACCGAGAATGACTCGGAAGTTGCCGCGGGCTATCTGTCGTGGCGTCTGTCACGCGGTGAACGGCTGGATGAGGCGCTGACAGCCTCCCTTGCGGACCTTGACGGTTTCTACACCTTCGTCGTCGGCACGCGTGACGGGTTCGCGGTCCTGCGCGACCCGGTGGCATGCAAGCCCGCCGTCATTGCGGAAACGGATGACTATGTTGCGTTTGCTTCCGAATACCGGGCATTCGCCCGGCTGCCGGGCATCGGGCAGGCAACCGTTTTTGAACCTGAGCCACAGCGCGTCTATCACTGGGAACATGCGGCATGAGTAACATGCAGGAAATCGATCTGGCCCGATGCACGCTCCGTGAAGCCAACAGCCAGCTACAGGGCGAGGATGCGACAGGTGCATGGGTCATTCGCAATCCGCAGGGTCGGCACGCCCTGGCCGTTGGTCTGAACGCGCCGATTGATGTCATGATTGACGGGCAGGCCGGATATTACGCAGGCGGTATGAACAAGCATGCCAATATCACCATTGAAGGCAATGCCGGCCCCGGCGTTGCTGAAAACATGATGAGTGGCAGCACCCGCGTGCGCGGCAATGCCAGCATGGCAGCCGGTGCCACGGGACACGGCGGGCTGCTGGTGATCGATGGGGATGCCGGGGCACGCTGCGGCATATCGATGAAGGGCATCGAAATCGTGGTGCGCGGTTCGGTCGGGCATATGAGTGCCTTCATGGCGCAGTCCGGCACGCTGGTCGTTTGTGGGGACGCGGGCGAAGCACTGGGGGACAGCCTGTACGAGGCGAAGATTTTCGTGCGTGGCGAAGTCAGAAGCCTGGGTGCGGACTGCGAGGAAAAGGACATGACGGCTGACGACCTGGCCTGCCTGCAGTCCCTGCTGGCCCGCGCGGGTGTGACCGAATATCCGGCAGACAGCTTCCGTCTCTATGGATCCGCGCGCCGCCTGTACCATTTCCATGTTGATAACGCCGCGGCGTACTGAGGCCATCATGACAGACAATACAAAGAAGATCCCGCGAACGAAGCCGCGTTTTTCCGCAACATTCGATCCCTTCACCATTTCCGAAATCCAGCGCGCCGCTGCCACCGGGATTTATGACATCCGCGGTGCTGGCACCAAGCGCAAGCTGCCCCATTTTGATGACCTGCTGTTCCTTGGGGCATCCATTTCCCGCTATCCGCTGGAAGGTTACCGTGAACGCTGTGACACGGATGTCGTGCTGGGCACGCGGTTCGCGAAAAAACCCATTCACCTCAAGACGCCGGTGACCATTGCGGGCATGTCCTTCGGTGCGCTGTCCGCGCAAGCCAAGGAGGCGCTGGGACGCGGGGCCAGCGCGGTCGGGACCTCCACGACCACAGGTGACGGCGGCATGACGCCGGAGGAGCGGGGACATTCCTCGACCCTTGTCTACCAGTACCTGCCTTCGCGCTATGGCATGAACCCTGATGACCTGCGTCGTGCGGACGCGATTGAAGTGGTGGTGGGACAGGGCGCAAAGCCTGGCGGCGGCGGCATGCTGCTGGGGCAGAAGATTTCCAGCCGTGTAGCCAGAATGCGCGACCTGCCCGAAGGCATCGACCAGCGTTCCGCCTGCCGCCATCCGGACTGGACGGGGCCGGACGATCTTGAAATCAAGATCGAGGAACTGCGGGAAATTACGGCATGGGAAAAGCCCATCTATATTAAGGTAGGGGCAAGCCGTCCCTATTACGACGTGTCGCTGGCGGTAAAGGCCGGGGCGGATGTCGTGGTCCTCGACGGGATGCAGGGCGGCACGGCGGCAACGCAGGAAGTCTTTATTGAACATGTCGGCCTGCCCATTCTCTCGGCCATTCGCCCCGCAGTGCAGGCACTGCAGGATCTGGGCATGCACCGCAAGGTACAGCTGATCGTGTCCGGTGGCATCCGCAGCGGCGCGGACATGGCCAAGGCCCTGGCGCTGGGTGCGGATGCGGTGGCTATTGGCACTGCCGCCCTGATCGCACTGGGTGACCAGAGTCCGGAGCTGGCGGAAGAATACGCCCGGCTGGGTACGGTTCCCGGCGCGTATGACGACTGGCAGGACGGACGCGACCCCGCCGGTATCACCACGCAGGACCCGGAACTGGCCGCACGCCTTGATCCCATTATGGGCGGACGGCGGATTGCCAATTACCTGTCTGTCATGACGATGGAAGCGCAGGCGATTGCCCGCGCATGCGGAAAGAGCCACCTGCACAATCTTGAACCTGAAGACCTTGTCGCCCTGACGATGGAAGCGGCTGCCATGACCCGCATCCCGCTGGCCGGGACGGAATGGTACCCGGGTAAGCAGGGCTTCTGAAAACATGGCGGGGCACCTTTGCACAGGTGCTTCCTTTTCGGGTTTCTCGACGATACTGAACACGGATATCCTGCTTATGGTTCAAGATACTATCCCGCAGCGGCCGCCTGTCGATCTTGCAGCCGTAGCTGAAGAGCGGGGAATAAAATACTTTCTCATTTCCTATACCGACCTGTCGGGTGCACAGCGGGCGAAACTGGTGCCGGCTGTTGCCATAAAGGACATGCAGAAGAACGGGGCCGGATTTGCGGGGTTTGCGGCTGCGTTCCAGCTTTCCCCTGCTGATCCCGATCTGGTTGCTGTGCCCGACCCCACGACACTGATCCAGCTTCCATGGAAGCCTGAAGTCGGCTGGCTGGCATCCGACCTGAAAATGCATGGGCAGTGGATCGAGCAGGGGCCACGCAACACATTACGCCGGATGATCGACCGGGCGGCGCAGGTCGGACTGACGGTCAAGACCGGGGTAGAGTGCGAATTCTTCCTGCTGACACCGGATGGGCAGACCATTGGTGACGCGCACGATAATGCTGCCAAATCATGTTATGATGCATCGGCATTGATGCGGCAGTATGATGTGATTACCGAAATATGCGACGCGATGCTGGAACTGGGCTGGCAGCCCTACCAGAACGACCATGAGGACGCAAATGGCCAGTTCGAAATGAACTGGATATTTGATGATGCCATGGTCACCGCAGACCGCCATGTATTTTTCAAATTCATGACACGATCCATTGCCGAGAAGCATGGATTGCGGGCGACATTCATGCCCAAACCCTTCGTCAACCTGACGGGCAGCGGCTGTCATGCGCATATCTCGCTATGGAACAACGGCAGGAATGTCTGTCATGCGGACGGCGATCCGCTCGGGCTGTCCGCGGAGGGGTATCACTTTGTCGGTGGCCTGATCGAAAATGCGGATGCGCTGTGCGCCTTCCTCAATCCCGTGGTGAATTCCTACAAGCGCATCAATGCGCCACGGACGGTTTCGGGCGCTACATGGTCCCCCAATTCCGTTACGTATGCCGGGGATAACCGGACCCACATGATCCGTGTGCCGGGCAAGGGACGTTTTGAAATGCGGCTGCCCGATGGTGCGGCCAATCCTTACCTGCTGCAGGCTTCGCTGCTGGCGGCCGGGCTGGATGGGCTGGAACGCAGACTGGATCCGGGCAAGCCGTTGGACATCAACATGTACACGGACGGCCATACGGTTCCGGATGCCAAGAAACTGCCCCTGAACCTGCTGGATGCCGTACGTGCGCTGGACGCGTCCACAGCAATGCGCCGACTGCTGGGTGATGGGCTGGTCGGTCCGTATATCAACCTGAAAATGGAGGAATGGAATGCCTATTGTGGGCATCTGTCCACATGGGAACGGCAGGCGACGCTTGACTGCTGAAAACCATGACCGCGTATGTGTGCAGGGCGGGTGACTGTCAGGTCCCCGCCTTTTTTCATGGTGCATATGGGGCGGACCGTTTTGCCTGTCACGGCCCGTATTCCGGTCATTCAGGCATAGAAATTGGGGGAGAGCGGCAGGTCCTGTATTTCCTGCGGGTCATGAAACAGGATGAGTTCCGCATTGAAACGCTGGGAGAGGGCATTGATCCGCTGGATGGACTCAAGGGCTGCCTCGGCATCATAAGTGACCCCGGGCAGTACTTCATGCGCAAAGTTCTCGCGTAAATCACCGGCATCGAATGTCAGGATCTTTTTACCCGAACAGGGCAGGGTAACAATTGCCGACTGGTGCCCCGGCGTATGACCGTATGTTGCAATCAGGTCCAGGCCGGGGCACAGGCTCCAGTCACCGTTATGGAAGTTCCACGCAATATCATCACTGGCGAAGTCTTCGGTGAAATAGCCGTATTCCTTGCACTCCATGGCGTAAGAGTATTCTGCTTCCTGCATATGGATAACGGCATTGGGAAGCTTTTTTATGTATCCGGAATGATCATAGTGCAGATGGGAAATAATGACGTCGGAAATGTCATCCAGCCCGATGCCGATTTCAGCAAGCAGTCCTTCAAGATCATGCCCCTTGCGGATAATGGGCGGCGTTACGCCATAATCGGAAAAATACCTGGCTTTGTTTTCCTCGGTTGAAATATAAAAAGGGTCCAGGCCAGTATCAAGCATTGTCCACCCTGTCGCAGTTTTCAGCAGATAGACACAGATTGGGGCGCAGATCATGAAATTCTGCCCACGGCCCAGGGTTGAGACGGACTTGGGTATGACTTCATATCCACATAGAAGAATATAAAGACGCTCGACGGCCGTCATGCCACGTCTCCATGGTATGTTGTCTGTTGCATGTATGTCATCTGTATTGGACCGTAGTCATGCCAGATGCGCACCGGACCGGTAGAAGCGTCTTATCCCGTCCTGCATCTGAAGATCATGCACCTGTCTGTCCGTATTGGTCCTTGCATCGATGAACCGGGCGGTACTGCGCAGTTCTGCTTCAATGTCGGACCTTGAGACCGTGCGGCATCGACCGTTTTCGACAATGGTTTTCCCGTTTATGATCAGGCGGTCCACGTCCTGATGTGTCAGGCGCGACATAAGTATGTCAGGGGTCAGAGGCATGGCCGGAGCTGTCGCATGAATGCGTCCGGTGTCCAGCACCACCACGTCCGCCACCTCCCCTGCGGCAAGACGGCCCCCGTCGCGCGATCCGGTCACAATATAGCGCCCGTCCTGCATCAGTGCCTTCAGGCATGCAGGCAGCATCAGGTTCATGTCGCCCGGGCCATCAATGCCGGGGGCCAGGGCCTGCGTTATGCCCTTCACAAGGCGTGCTTCACGCAGGATATCGTCATCATCTTCCAGCGCCATTCCATCCAGGCCGATACCAAACGTAATGCCTGAACGGACGATCTGGGGCAGAGGCGGAAAACCGGAGCACAGGCGCATATTGGATGACAGGTTGCATGCAATCGTGACGCCGCGTTGTATCAGAAGGTCCAGTTCCCACGGCTGAAGCCAGACACAGTGCGCAAGGGTAAGGCGGGGACTGAGCAGGCCGATTTCGTCAAAATAGGTCACGATACCCTGCGGGAAGTGATGATCGGCCCAGTCCCGCTGGAGCTTTGTCTCAAGGAAATGCATGTGGACACGGCGATTTTCGGCTGCCGAAATCTCGGCAATCTTTTCCAGCGTTTCCCGGTTGGTCCATTGTGGGCCAACGGGGCCGAACTGTATGGAGAAGGTATCTGTTTCCAGCGCCTTCAGTTCTTCAAAGATACGCAGCCCTTCTTCCAGTGTGCGTTTATGGCGCTCTGCCCATAGCTGCGGGTGTGCCTGCGGGTTATCGACAAAGCGCGCCAGATCTGCCGTTTCGCCATAGACAAACGGGTTTTCCCCGGCAAAGGGCAGTGCGAACGCAACACGGATCCCGACCTGCTGGGCTGCCTGCGCCACGCCTTTCGCTTCTTCCAGCAGTCTGCGGCCATCCTGCGTGTTATGGCAGTGTACCACGGCGCCGATCCCGGCTTCCGCCATGCGAGTAAAGGCGCAGGCCGTGCTGAGATAGGAAAGGGCGCGCGGTTCCAGCCCGAGGCGTGCCATCCATATCTCCAGTGGACCATCGGCTATGCCAACAGACAGGGTGGGAAAACCGCGGCCATGGTCATGCGCGTTGGCAAAGGGCGGCATGGCCACCCGGCGCGATGCCCCCGCCAGATCAGGGGAAGGGGCAATACGTTCGATATGCCTGCCGTTCAGGCACAGGCGTTGGTTGGCCACCAGTTCAGGATCTGTCGGGTTGGCCAGAAGATAGTCTACATCCAGATCCATGGTGTCATCCATCAATAGAAAACTGCGGTCATCCCGGTTGGGACCGGGACCTTAATTATTGAATTTCACGTCCGTCCGCGGGGTCTGTATGGGACCGGGTTCCGCAAGGTCGTGACAGGAGGATGGTGCCGGCCTGCCATCCATGACGCCCTGAACAAAAGGCCATGAATCCTGCAATGCGTAATTGACGGTACCACTATGGGTCAGTCCGGGATATTTGTACCAGACAACCGACGTTCCAGCCTGGCACAGCGTCTTGACCGCTTCATACTGTCCGTTGGTGCCTGCCATGTTATCGGAAAGGCCCGTCCCGACAAAAAGCGGTATGGTCACATGGCCGTCCGGCAGATCGAAATAAGTATTGAATTTGGCGTCAGACGGAGGAAGATCCGATTTGATCAGTTCACCGCCCTCATGAATGTCAAGCGCCTTTGCCTGATTGAACAGATCATGCAGGCAGCCCTCGTTTGCCGTCTTGTAAAGCGCTTTTCCCTTTTCCGACAGATAGGCCGGCAGGTCGGTCTGGGGCGCGATGGCCTGGTCACTGCCCGCAAGCCGCAGCATTGCAAAGGCAGGGTCCATTTTCAGGATGGTCGTATAATGCTGGTCGACGCTTGTCTGCCCGTTACGTTCCTTATCGCCGATGGCGGTCACCAGTCCGGTCAGCACCCCACCGACAATATGAAGTTGCGGTGCGTAATGCGGATATTCCCATGCAGCGGCCAGTGCGGCACCCGCCCCCTGTGACTGTCCGATCAGGACAATCCGGTTCTGGATATCCAGTGATCTGTCGCCAATAACCGCACGTGCGGCATCAAGGGCGCTATAGGCTTCGGGCCGGTAGAGCAGGTAGGGATGCACACCTTCGGTCCCCAGCCCCTGGTAATCGGTCGCGACAACGGCAAACCCCTTTTCCAGCCATGCGTTCAGATAGGCCTGATCGCGCTTGCTGGGTCCGCGCCGGGAGGGGGCGCACTGATCGGCAAAGCCCACTGTGCCATGTTCCCATGAAACCAGTGGCCAGCCGCCTTTTGGGGGGGCGGATCTGGGAAACAGTATGTAGCCTGATACGGCGGTCTTTTCTGTATTGTTCAGGCCATTCGTGGAACTGTACAGAATACGCAGCGCTTTCCCCGTTGCCGGGGGCAGCCAGGATTCAGTTAGTTTTTCCGTGCGAAGCATTGTGCCCGGCGCCGCCGATACAGGTTCCGACCATTCATAAAAGGGAGGGAGCGGGGCCAGGACACCTGCCGCATGCGCCGTGCCCAGTGTCAGGCTGGCGGCAACTGATAAAAACAGGAAAGACTTTGGTATCATAGTAACTGGTTCCTTATTTCCGAACATGCCTGATGCAGAACCGGAATAATACTCTCTTTTTTCTCGGGGGAACTGATCTTCTCGACACGGGTCCCCATGTTCAGGGCTGCAACCTGAACCCCGTCGCGCCGGATCAGTGGAACGGCAATCGAACAGTACCCGATCTCGACTTCCTGTTCGACAATACAGAATCCGGTCTCGGCAGTATGGGAGAAGATTTCACTTAACCGCTGTTTGTCCGTCACCGTAAAGGGCGTCAGGCGCACGGGTGACAGGTTCTGAAGGAACGTGTCACGTTCCTCGGGCGGCAGGGCGGAAATCAGGATACGCCCGACGGCGCTGCAATATGCGGGCAGCCGCATGCCGATGTTTTCCCGGATCTGGTAAGTCGGCGATTTCCCGGGGGAAGCATACGCGATCATCAGGGCCTCGGTCTGGTCCATGACCGCGACGGAACAGTTGGCGTCCAGTTCGGTGGCCAGTCGTTCGCATAATGGCTGGAGGATGGACGATATGGGGTTGGTATCAAGATAACTGCTGGCCAGTTCCAGAATCTTGGGCTGTATCCTGAACAGCCGCCCCTCCTCGGCAAGATAGCCCATATGTACAAGGGTCAGAAGCGCACGGCGCACGGTCGCGCGGGGAAGGTCCAGCTTCCGTGCGATTTCACTCAGCGTCATGGCCCGGCTGTCGGATGAGAAAGTCCCGAGAACGCCCAGGCCACGCGCCAGTGCTTCCGAAAAATCCCTGCCTGCCGGGTTTGCACTCCGTGCATCGGCGCTACTGCTCTGAAGCCGGCTCATGTTCTGATGGTTCCCATGTTATGTCAGGTTGGCCATGGATATGTCATGTCACATGGACTGCCATATCCCGGCCATGGCAGGAACTGCCTGACCGGGATGTGGCGGGGTTCAGAACAGGTCGAAATATTCCCGCTGTTCCCATTCGCTTACCTCCAGTTCATACCGCCTGATTTCTGATCGTTTTATCTGCGTTATATAATCTATGAACAGTCCGCCGAAGGCTGCACGGAATGTCTCGTTGGTCTGCAGCGCATCCACTGCTTCGGCCAGGGTCTGGGGCAGAAGGGGGCTCTGGTTGTCATAGGGGGTTTCGGTCGGTGGTCCCGGGTCAATCTTCTGGGCCAGCCCGTCCATGCCCGCCACGACCTGCGATGCGAGGTACAGATAGGGATTGGCCGCGGGTTCGCCCACACGGTTCTCCACGCGCGACGCCCTGTCGCCCGGTGCGCATAGCGCCCGTACCATGACGCCCCTGTTGTCGATGCCCCATGCCGCCCGGTCCGGCGCAAGTGAGAAGGGGCGGTAGCGTTTGTACCCATTGATGGTCGGGGTGGAGAAGACCGCCGCCGCAGCAGCATTCTTCAGCAGGCCGCCCATCCAGTGCAGCCCCGTTTCCGACATGGCTTCCGTCGGGCCTGATGGTTCGAAAACATTCCGGTGGGTCGCACGATCGCATAGCGACTGATGCAGGTGCCACCCGCTTGACATGACAGAGGGCAGGCGGGGACGGCACATGAAGCTGGCATGATAGCCATGACGCTGGCAGACCTGCTTTGCGGCGGCACGGAACAGGACCATGTCATCGGCAGGCTGGCTGCCCTGTCCGACATTGAAGACCATTTCCACCTGGCTGGGTCCGAATTCCACCTCCAGCGAGGCAAGGTCAAGCCCGAGGCCCTGAACATTTTTCCGCAGGACTTCAAGAATCGGGTCCAGCGTATCGTAATTCAGTTCCGTCAGGTAGTTGTACCCGCGATGGGTCAGTTCCACCGTGGAGGGTTCCCCCGGCTGTCCTGCATCCGATAGCGCAAGCCGGGGATCGACCATGCGCGTAAGGTGGAATTCAACCTCCAGTCCCGACATGAAATCATATCCCTGATCAGCCAGGGATTTCATGGCATTGTGGCACAGGTGGCGTGTGGCGATCGGGACGGGGCGGCCATCCCTGAAATACAGATCACAGAGTACCCAGCCCGAATGCGGTGCCCATGGCAGCACCCGGAACGTCGTGGGGTCAGGCACCATGACCATGTCGGCCGACCCGCGCATTTCCTTCAGCCCCGGAACATTCTGGGGCGTGAAGACGGAAATGACCGTGCGGTGCGCCGTATCTTTCATCAGCAGCGATGATGCGATTGTCAGGCCGTTTTTAAAGGCGCCCTCCACCCCGCCTGCGACCAGTGTCTTGCCGCGCAGGATTCCATGCTGGTCAGGAAAAGAAAACCTGACCACCGAGAGGTCTTCGGCCCTGATCCGGTTCTGGACTTCCTTGGCCGCCTGCTGCTGCTCCGGTGACCACAGATCGTATTTTTCTATGAAGGACATCTTCTTGCTACTTTTTAATCGCGTTTTTTCCAGGAAGCTCCGTTGCGTCGGTTGGCGTCCACCTGGCGCCAGTAGGTATCGATACTGTTGCTGGGGGCGACCCCGTCCATGGTGGCGGGCCCCTGGATCGCAGCCGCTTCATCGGGTGTCAGGACCATAAGCGGGGTTTCGCCGTTCACCGCTTTGGTGATCGCATCAACCAGAATGCGTCGGTAGGCGATAATGCCCTTGTCGCTCTGCCCCAGGTGTTCACGCGTCCTGTCCTGGATCGGCCCGAGGGATTCAACGGCCCACTGGTCATGTACGTTAATGTCCTCGCCCATGCCGGTATATGTCTTGTGGAGCTGTTCCTCGACATTGAAGCCGTAATTGTTATGCCGTCCGACACGCGGCCTGTAATCCGGCAGGGTGTACAGTTCCAGGCGCTGGTTGCGCATGTGGGTCTTGTTTACGGGCGTGGTGAAGCTGGTGAAGATGGCGTACCAGTAGCATGACGTATCATCGATCGGTACATGCCATTGCGTAATGGTCATTTCGCTTGAAAGCGGAATGACAAATGCCTGCGGAAACAGCAGATTGGTGACGCGGACATGTGTTTTGTCATCGCTCATCGGCCGGGTGGCGATCAGTTGCAGGCCGTAATCGGTTTTATCGACCTCGATCGCGGGGGCATCGAATTCCCGCAGCACGCGTGTCATCGGCATGTCACTGTCTGAAGATGTCGCGCGGAACTGCCTGCCATAGGCAGATTCGGGTTCATCATCTTCAAAAAAACGATGCAGGAAGCTTGCATGCGCCGGGTCAATTCCGACTTCCAGTGCCTGAAGCCAGTTGCATTCCATCAGTCCCTTGAACGCGAAGACATGGCTGTCCGGGGCCTGAAAACAGTCAAGGGCCGGGAAGGCCGGGGGTTCGCCTTCACCAAGATAGGTGAAGATGATGCCGCTTTTTTCCACGACGGGATACGAACGCTGACGGATCTTCCCGCACAGTCTGCTTCCCGCAGGTTCGGCCGGGGTTTCAAGGCACTGGCCCTGCACATCGAAAAGCCAGCCATGGAACGGACAGCGCAGGCCGCCATCTTCCAGTCGACCGAATGCCAGATCCGCACCCCGGTGCGGACAGTCACGGTCAAGAACGCCCAGCCTGCCGCTTTCATCGCGTAAGACAACCAGATCCTGCCCCAGCAGACGGGCCGGCCGGATGGGCCGTTTTCCTTCAAGTTCGTCCGACAGCGCCACCGGCTGCCAGTAACGGCGTAACAGGGTGCCGGCCGGCGTACCGGCAGAAATTCTTGTTATGAAATCGTTCTGTTCCGAACTCATCATATCGCGAGGTACTCCAGCGAAATGTCAGATGTATTTGCCGCATCTTGTCCGATTAGCGAACAAGACTTCCATATACGGACATTATGCTTGCGCTAATTGTGGAAGAAGAGCAAGCTTGTTTCGCACTCGTGACAATAAACTTGTTACGACATGTGTACCGCTCAATTGCATGTATTGGGGATGTCAAGCATGACCGAAGTGATTTTCCACCTACCTGACGGATCTGCCCGATCGGTCGCCGCCAAGTCCGGCCAGACCGTCATGCAGGTCGCTGTTCAGGGAAATGTCCGTGGAATTGATGCGGAGTGCGGGGGCGCGTGCGCATGCGCCACATGTCATGTCTATGTTGAACCGGAATACGTGGGGCTGATTCCCCCTGCAAGCGAAGAAGAATCCGAAATGCTTGACGGTGTTGCGGCGGAACGACGCCCCAACAGCCGCCTGGCATGCCAGATTACCGTGCCGGATGACGTGGAAACCTTTGGCGTTGATGTGCCGGAGTGCCAGTTTTAATGGGAAAGGGGACGCTTATCATTGGTGCCTCGCATGCTGGCGTGCAGTGTGCATCGGCCCTGAGGGACGCGGGTTACGCCGAACGCATCATCCTTGTGGGCGAGGACGATGCCCTGCCGTACCATCGTCCCCCGCTATCGAAATCCTTCATCTGCGCGAAGGTGTCGGAAGAAGATATCGAGCTGAAAAGCCATGCATTCTATACGGATGAACAGATCGAGCTGAAGCGCGGGCTGCGCGCGGACTCCATCTGTCGTGAGACACGCACCGTAACACTGTCCAATGGCGAGGTACTGGATTACGACAATCTGGTGCTGGCGACGGGCAGCCGCCCCCGCTTGTGGCGAAAGGGTGAAATGCCCGGCAATGTGCATGTCCTGCGCACCCTTGCTGATGCGCGTCATATCATTGGCGCACTGAAGGCGACGGACGGGACCGTCGCAATCGTGGGTGGCGGGTATGTTGGCCTGGAACTGGCGGCGACGGTCAGAACGCAGTTTGGTCGTGATGTCGTTATCATAGAGGCATCCCGCCGCCTGCTGTCCCGGTCGGCATCGCCGCTGCTGTCGGACTGGGTGGCGCGCCAGCATGTGCAGGCGGGATCACGTCTTTTGCTGAATACGCCCATGGTCGGGTTTGAAACATCTAATGGCGTGGTGGATGCGGTCGTGCTGGATGGCCAGCCGGATGTGAAAGCCGGTGTGGTCATACTCGGCCTTGGGATTGTCCCCAATGAGGAACTGGCGTCGCAGGCCGGCATCCGGTGCGCTGATGGCATTATGGTGGATGAATTCTGCAGGACGGATGACCCCTGCGTCTATGCAATCGGAGACTGCGCGCGCTTTTCCGTTGCGCAGGTTGATCACACGGTGCGACTGGAATGCGTTCAGAACGCGCATGACCAGGCAAGGGTCGCCGCCGCCACCATTGCAGGCAATCCGACCCCCTACAGGCCGGTGCCATGGTTCTGGTCTGACCAGATGGGGGCAAAGCTGCAGACTGTCGGTTTTCTGGATAATACCGTCTCGTCCATCACGCATGGGGATATCGAAAATGGAAAGGGTGCATTCTTTCATTTCGATTCAGAAAAAAATCTGTGCGCGGCCGAGACCGTCAACAACCCCGCCATTCACATGCAGATCCGTAGGGCACTGGCTGCTGGCAAGAAGTTGGATCAGCAACGTTTTGAACATGAAGGGAAGTTGGACCTGAAATCATAGAATTAGCGCAACTTATACTTTCCCTAAGTTGCAGTTTTGTGTGTGTTTGGTGCTACACCTGCCGTCTAAGATAATTCCTGAAAGGAAAAATAGTTTCTTACAGCCGCATGCGATGCTACATTTTTGGTGCTGGACCGTAACGACATGCCAGGGTCAGGCGCACTTGGTTGATTGTCGTAATATTCTGCAGGCCGGAGATAAAAAGATGAGCGTTAGTAGACGAATTTTCCTGTTGGCGAGCTGCGTGGTCGCTGCAACATATTCGCAACAATCTAGCGCTCAGAGCGCGGTTGCGACAAAGCAGACCCGTGAAAGCCAGCACAAGGCACAAAAAGCGGCAGACCGGACGGAAGCGCAGAAAGTCGAACTGATGACCGTTACCGCCGACGGCGCCATTTCGGCGACTGGTGTTACGGGGCGGCAGATGGGTGGTGGCCTGATCGCGGCTGAAACGGGATTCAAGTCGGCCAGTACGGTCAGCCATGATTTCATTGCGAAACAGTCGCCGACACAGTCCATATTCCAGTTGCTCAAATATGAACCCGGCGCCAATGCCGCATCAAGCGATCCCTTCAACATGCAGTTCGGGGGTGGCGGTCTTTCGGTGCGTGGCCTCGATTCATCGCAGATGGGGTTTGTATATGAAGGCATCCCTGTTACCAGCACCTATAACAGTCAGGTCAATCCGGCGGAATGGGCCGATACGGAAAACCTGGAACGCGTGCGGCTTGATCAGGGTTCACCGGACATTTCAACACCAACCGTCAATGCGTCCGGTGGCGTCGTCACCATGTTTACCCGTGATCCGTCCAGAAACTTTCATATTACCGCGGATTCCACCGGTGGTTCGTATGACATGGCGCGTGGCTTTGTCCGTGTGGATACGGGTGAGATCGGTCGGTCCGGCGTGCGCATGTTCATCTCCGTCTCGCAGTCGGAAGGCAACCACACACGTGGTTACGGTCATGATTCCAAGACCCACATGGACCTTGGCCTGCTGAAGGACTGGGGGCATGGCAGCCGGTCCAAGCTGACGATTTCGTTCAGCGAATTTGATATTTCCAACTACAACTATCCGACCCTAGCCCAGTATAATCAGGGCGGTCAGTACAATTACACCAACAACTGGGCGAACGGCACCAATTCCAAATACTACAAGCTGCATGATAACCCTTATGAATCGCTGCTGGTGTCCCTGCCCACCAACATCAATATCACCAAGCATCTGAAATTAAACTTCACGCCCTATACATACTACATGTTTGGCACCACGGGCTTTGGCGGTACCGTAAGTGAAAACGCGGTTTATTCCGGCCTGACAAGCGTGCCTGTCGATCTGAATGGCGATGGAAAAATCGGCGGAAGTTCGATGGTCTATGAGCCTTATATCGAGGAAACGTCGCGGTCAGGCTTTAATACGAACCTTGAATATAAAACGAAACATAACTCCCTTACATTCGGTTACTGGTTCCAGTACGAAAATGATGATCTGTATTCCAATTACGGGCGTGTAAGCTCCAGTGGCGCGCCGCTGGACCCGTGGGGCACCACGAACTATTACACGTATAACGGTCATCCGATCTCGCTCATGGCTCAGCACTCCTATGTTACGACAAATGTGCTGTATATTGCCGATACGGTCTCGCTGCTGCATGACCGCCTGAAGATGATGGCCGGTTTCCGTGAAGCCATGGTGACGCGTCAGGGTGTCAACTCCCTGCCGGGCGTGCCGTATAATGCCAACACCAACAATGCCGAACCGCTGCCCATGTTCGGCGCGACGTTCAAGCTCAACCGTCATCATCAGTTCTATGTCAATGGCAGCACCGCTTTCCGTGTCCCGTCATCCAATGCCCTGTTCGAAGGGACCTATAATGGCGTGGAGACCAAGGCGGGAAATACATCCCTGAAACCTGAATACTCCATTACTGAAGAAATCGGCTATCGGTATACTTCAAAGCTCCTGATGGCGCGGATCGCCTTCTTTAACTACAACTTCACCAATCGTCTGGTCAGCACCGAAACCTATCGCGGTTCACAGCAGATCCCGTCTGAGATCAATGGCGGTGGGGAACACGCCCGTGGCGTTGACTTTGAAATGGGCACGGGTCCCTGGCACCATCTGCGGCCTTATATTTCGGCCGAATATCTGGATGCGCGCCAGGACAGCAACCTGCAGGTCGGTGCGGACTATCTACGCACGAAGGGCAAGAGCGCTGTCGAAGCCCCGAAATACCAGCTTGGTTTCGCACTTGATTATGACGATGGCCACTTCTTCGGCAACGCAGGCGTGAAATGGGTCGGGCGGCAGTATTCAACCTTCATGAATGATGCGTCCATCGACCCTTACGTGCAGCTCGATCTGACGGGTGGGTACCGGTTCAACAATGTCGGTTTCCTCAAGCGGCCCGAAATCCGTGTCAACATGGTCAATGCAGCGAACAATCATTACCTGTCGGGTGTGTATGGCGTGCAGACAAGCGCCAATGCATCGCGCGGCCTGAAGGGCACGACAATCGCAGCGGGTGGTGCACCCACCTACTACGTTTCAACACCGTTCATGGTCATGGCGACGGTCAGTGCCGGCTTTTAATACTGTTATGGGATAGGGGAGGCGCTTCGTGGTGCGAGGGCAGACAGGACGACGCGGTTTCATGATCGGCTCGGGGGTGACCATGCTCGGATGGAGCGCGGCAGAGGCCCGTTCCGCCGTCATTCAGACAAAGGACGGGGCGCTGGAAGGTGTCTCCACCGCTGTTCCTGGTGTGACCGCATGGCTTGGCATTCCGTATGCCGCGCCACCTGTCGGCCCGTTTCGCTGGCGTCCCCCCCAGCCTGTCAGGGCATGGAAGGGGGTGCGCAGGGCCGATCATTTCGGTCACAGTCCGTATGCGCCATCCTCGTTTTCCAGTGATACAGACAGCGCCTTTACCCCTGCGGACATGAGCGAGGACTGCCTGACCCTGAATGTATGGGCACCCCCGCGTCGCAGGACGCTCCGTCCGGTCATGGTCTGGATTTATGGCGGCGCCTTCATCATGGGAACCAGTGCTGATCCGCATTATAATGGTACGGCACTCGCGGCTGAGGACGTGGTTGTTGTCTCCCTCAACTACCGCGTTGGTATTCTGGGGTCTTTTGCCCATCCGGAACTGGCGCGGGAATCTCCTCAGGGCGTTTCGGGCAATTACGGCCTGATGGACCAGATCGCCGCCCTGCGCTGGGTGCGTGACAATATCGAGGCCTTTGGTGGCGATCCGGACAATATTACCATTTTCGGCCAGTCCGCCGGTGCATTCAGTGTGGCCTACCATCTGGTCATGCCCCAGTCCCGCGGGCTGTTCCATCGCGCCATCGCCCAGAGTGGCGCACCTCTGGGGCGGCCGGATTCCGAAATTCTCCTCGGACGACTGCCTGAGATGCAGCAGGCAGGTGCCGCGTTCGGCCGTCGGATCGGTCAGCCAGATCTTGCCAGCCTGCGCAGCCTGCCGGCAGAGACCCTGATCAAGGAATACGGGTTCAGCTGGCAGTTCTATCCGGTGATTGACGGTTTCCTTGTGCCTGAACATCCCTTCCGCATGCTGGCGGCCGGAAACTGCGCCCGGGTTCCGGTCATGGCCGGACACAATCATGATGAAGGCAGCCTGTTCCCGCCCATCGGGAATGGAACGGCGGCTGGCCTGCGCAAGGCTGTCCACCAGATATATGGCAGTGAGGCGGGCAGGGTTCTGTCCCTGATGCAGGCGGAACCCGGGGTGACGCCCACAACGATGGGGCGCGATGTATTCGGGGATCTTGTGTTCAACTGGAACAGTATTGTCCTGGCCATGATGATGGCCCGCGTCAGTACAAGCTATGCCTACCGTTTTGACTACAGATATGCGCTTCCGGCCGTGTGGGGCGCGAAAAGTGCCACCGCAGCGCCGCCGGGATATGCGTTTCATGGCGCGGAAATAGGCTTTGTGTTCAAGACCCAGCCAATATGGTCCGAACGCCAGCACGAACAGGAAGATCTCATGCGCAGGATGTCGGGCTACTGGCTGAATTTTGCACGTAATGGCGATCCGAACGGCGCGGGCCTGCCCCAGTGGCCGTCCTACAGGCCCGGACAACGGCAATTGTTCCGCCTGGATGAGCGGCCCCCGGAGCTTGTGCCAATCGAAAATTACGACAGGCTGGTACTTCTGGGCAAAGCCATGGACAACCGCGTGCTGGAGCAGGGCTGACATGAATGCGGCAATAGACAAGCCCGTAGCCCGGCGGAACGTACGATCCGCGCTGCTGATCGCCTTCTGTTACGCAAGCATCGTGCTTTCAATGACAAGCGTCGGCATATTTGTATCGTTTGTTGTCGAAATCGGGCGTGACCTGCATATATCGCGTGCGGAAGCCGGTATGGCACTGTCGATCTATTCGATCCCGGCTGCTCTGGCCTGCATGCCGATCGGGCGTCTGATTGATCGTATCGGCATCCGGTATGGCATGATGCTTGCCGGTATTCTGGCGGCATTGGGGGATATTTTCCTTGCCGGTGCCAGTGATACCGAAATGCTGTATGGCGGCATGGCATTGGAAGGTACGGCCTTTGGCTGCATGGCGGTTGCCTGCCCCAGTGCCCTGGTTTCCTGGCTTGATGGAAATCTCCGCACGCGCGCGCTATCCTTCTGGTCCACCTATGGGCCGGTTGGTTATGCGTGTGGCCTGCTACTGGCGGTGCCGTTTGCAACAGGCACCCACTGGCGCCAGTCATTTGCGTGGGATGGTGGTATCTTCTGTGTCCTGATCGTGCTGGCATTCTGGCTTCCGGCACAATCTGCAATCGTGGAAGTCCGCAGCCTGCGTGCGGGCCTGAAACTTTTCCTGCTTGATCGTGCCGTGCCCCGTCTTGCCCTTGCCCTGGCGTTGCCAAATGCCGTGGCCTACGGGGTCAGTGTGGTCACGCCTTCCTATCTTGAACATCTGTATGGGCTGAGCCTGAAGGTCTCGAACGGCGGCGTTGCGGGGGCCAAGATACTGGCCATGGTCTGTGGCGGTGTCCTGACGGGGTATCTTCTGATCCGCAAGGTGGATTTCCGGAACCTGTACCGCTTGCTGGTCGTCATGGGGATATTCGCGATCCTGGTGCTGTTTTTTCCGTATGGGACGTTCCCGATCGCCCTGCTTGGTCTGGTCATGTGGCTTCTTGCCTTTGGGGGACTGGTCGGGTCCGCCACGGCGCAGTTGCCATTACTGGTTACATCCCCAAGGGATATCGGGCTCGCATCCGGTATCATCGGGCAGATAACGTCCTTTGTCTGCCTGCTTGCCCCACCTGTCTTTCTGGCCATTTCGCAGTGGAACATCCTGTGGGGACTGGCGTCGGTCACGCTGCTTCTTGCCGCATGGCTTGTTCCCGGAGGCCGGACAGGACTGGCCAGCCAGACAGGTATCGGGACCCATTCACCAGATCGGACACCCCAAATTCTTCATGAGGAGAAAAGAACTTGAAAATTATCTCTATTACGGCATTCCCGTTTTCACTGCCCACGCGGCGTGACTTCCGCTGGGCCGGCATGCTGGGGAACCTGGGGAATTTTGTCGCGGTCCGGGTCGAAACGGAAAATGACGTTGTCGGCTGGGGGGAGGCAACACCACTTCCCGACTGGGGCGGGGATTTTGGCCGTCATGCCGGTGAGACGGTAAAGACCGTTATCGAAATGGTCCAGAACGTGCTGGGGCCGGCACTGATCGGGTCGGATGTTTCAGATGTGACGCGTGCGGCCCAGATCATGAACCATGTGGCAGTGGGGAACGTCTACGCAAAATGCGCCGTCAGCATCGCGCTGTATGATGCATGGGGCAAGGTGACGGGTCTGCCTGTGTACAGGTTGCTGGGCGGAAAGGTGCGTGACGGCGTGGCGGTCGCGCATATGGTGGGCCTGATGCCGCAGGCCGAGGCAGTGCAGGAAGCCGTCATGGCGGTGGAAGATGGTGTCGGCACACTGCAGATCAAGGGTGGCGTGGACAGCGCGCGGGACATCTCGCTTATTACGGAACTGCGCAGGCTGCTGGGGGACGGCATCACGCTGCGCATGGATGCCAATCAGGGCTATGGTCACGGCAAGAATGCGTCGCGTGTCGTAAGGCAGCTGACGGATGCTGGTGTGTCACTGGTGGAACAGCCGTCGCAGGGCCTGCGTTACATGTCGGAAGTCACGGCATCGTCGTCCGTGCCCATCGTGGCGGATGAAAGCTGCTGGGACATTCATGACGCCTATGATGTCGTCCGTGAACGGGCAGCCGACTGCTTCTCCATCTACCTTGCCAAGGCTGGCGGTTTTGGCGGGGCGTGCAAGGTGGCTGACTTCGCGGAATCACACCTTATGGCCTGTGACGTCAATGGTTCCATTGAATCCGCGATCGGCACGGCGGCCAACGTGCATTTCGCGCTGGCGCGGCCGAGTGTTTCCCTGGCAGCGGTCATTGCGATCAGCGCGCCATCAGGCACCCATCCCTATCGTGTGGCCGGCCATTATTATGACGATGATGTTCTGGCGGAACCCATGACTGTTAAGGACGGGGCCCTCCTGCCGCTTGATGCGCCAGGGCTCGGGATCGTTGTTGATGAAGAAAAGCTTCAGTCTTTCCGGTCTGATAAATGAGCATGACGACTTATCGTATCGCGGCGGATATTGGCGGGACGTTCACCGATATCGCGTGCCTTTCGGGCGATGGTATACTGCTAACGGCCAAGGTGCCGTCCACGCCGCACGATTATAGCGAAGGCATCCTGAACGGTATCCGCCAGATTATTGAACGCGTGGACGTGCCGATGTCGCATTTCGCGAATCTGCTTCACGCATCGACAATCGCGACCAACACCATACTGGAAAGCAAGGGGGCGAAGACCGCGCTGGTCACGACCCGTGGTTTCAGGGACGTGCTGGAACTGCGGCGTATCCGTGTGCCGCGGCTGTATGAACCGCTCTACTGCAAGCCACCACCGCTGGCATCCCGGCGCCTGCGCTTTGAAATTACCGAGCGCATGGACCCGAAGGGACAGGTGCTCGCACCGCTGGATACTGCGGATGTGGGCGCCCTTGCCGTCCGGCTGCGTGACCTGCAGGTTGAAGCGGTCGCGGTCTGCTTCCTGCACAGCTACGCGAACCCTGCGCATGAACAGGCTGTCCTGTCCCAGCTTCGCGATGTGCTGCCGGCAGAGTGTTTCGTCTGTATCAGCTACGACGTGCTGCCTGAAATGCGTGAATACGAGCGCACCAGCACCACGGTCGTGAATGCTTATGTCGGTCCTGTGGTCCGTCGTTACCTGACAACGCTGGAATCACGGCTGAAGGATGCGGGTTTTGACGGGCATGTCCTGATGATGCAGTCCAGCGGTGGCCTGCTGGATGTGGACAAGGTCGTGGCGAAACCGGCAACGGTGGTCGAAAGCGGCCCCGCGGCGGGCGTGGTTGGCGCCGCGCGGCTGGGGGCTGCCGCAGGGTATCGGGACCTGATTACCTTTGACATGGGCGGCACGACAGCCAAGGCATCGCTGATTCAGGACGGCGGCCTGACCGTAACCGATGATTATGAAGTTGGCGGCGGGATTTCCATGTCCAGCGCACTGGCCAAGGGGGGCGGATATGCCCTCAAGCTGCCCATCATCGACGTATCCGAAGTCGGGGCAGGGGGCGGCAGCGTCGTCCGGCTGGATGCGGGTGGCGTGATCAAGATCGGCCCGGAAAGTGCTGGTGCCGTTCCAGGCCCCGCCTGTTATGACGCAGGCGGTGAAAAAGCCACGGTAACGGATGCCAATCTTGTGCTGGGGTACCTTAATCCCGAAGCCCTTGCATCCGGAAGTGTATGCCTGAACAAGGCCCGTGCCGAGGAGGCGATCCACCGCGCGGTATGCGATCAGACCGATGTCAGCCTGCTGGATGCGGCTTATGGCATTCACTGTGTCGCGAATGCTGCGATGATGCGCGCCGTCAAGGGTGTCTCGACATATCGTGGGCGCAACCCGAAGGATTTCACCATGCTTGCGTTCGGCGGCAATGGCGGGATGCATGCTGCGGCGCTGGCGCGTGAACTCAATATGGGCCGGGTCATCGTGCCCCTTGGTGCGGGTGTATTCAGCGCGGTCGGACTGCTGTTCGCGGATTATGAATCCGGGCGCAGTCTTGCGCTGTCCGGCCTCCTGTCAACAGATCAGGCAGATTGCGAGAAACTGAAGGACGCACTGGAATCGCTTGAACGCGCCGTGCTGGACGACATGCAGGAAAAGTCCGGCATACAGGTCCGCAGGACCATTCACTTGCGGTATCACGGGCAGGGATCCGAACTGGGGATAGCGGTCGATACGTCGGATATTACGGCTCAGACCGTAAACCGGCTGATCGAGGATTTCGTGGCGGAGCATGAGCGCAGCTACGGATATTCCCACGAAAATACGCCCATCGAACTGGCCGCAATCCGCGTCGTGGCTGCAATCTCCCCCTGTGGCACCACAAAAATCCAGAGCCCCGGGCGTGCGGTTGAGAACGGAGACAGGGCCGTGCGCATGGCCTATTTCGGTCCGCTGGGGGGGCTGGTGGAAACACCGGTCCTGCGGCGTGATATGCTGGACACGCAGCCCATGCAGGGGCCGCTGATCATTGAGGAATATGAAGGCACGACAGTTGTCCCGCCCGACTGCCGCGCATGGCTTGATGATTACAACAATATTGTAATCGAACTTGAAACGCGGGATGATTCCTGATGGCTGAATGTGATCTGGCTCTCCTCGAAATCATCAAGAATGGTTTTGAGGCCATCGCCGATGAAATGGCGATCATCCTCATGCGGACGGCCCATTCGCCAATCGTTCGCGACGCCATGGATTTTTCCACGGCGCTGTGTGACGCCAATGGGGAAAACATTGCCCAGGGTCTGACTACGCCGATGCATCTTGGCAGTTTCTATGATGCGATGAAGCATCTCATGAAGCAGTACGAGGGGGATATCGCCGATGGCGATGTCTTTATCGGCAATGACCCCTATCTTGCGTCGGGGCAGCATCTGCCCGATATTTATGTCGTCCGGCCCATTTTCTTTGAAGATGAACTGTGCGGATGGGCGGCAACGATTGCCCATCATGTCGATGTGGGCGGACTGGTTCCCGGCAGCAACTCGCTCAGTGCGACCAGCATCCATCAGGAGGGGCTGCGCCTGCCGTTCCTGAAGCTGGTCAGTGCAGGGGTGCCGGATCGGGCCATTCACAGCATCATTGCTGCCAATGTCCGCACGCCTGACCTTGTGCTGCCCGACATTGCGGCCCAGTGCGCTGCGGTCGAAGCCGGGACGCGCAGCCTGCACGAAATGCTGCGCCGATATGGCAGGGAGCGCATAAGGCGGTACACCATCGCCCTGCATGATTATGCCGAGAAGCTTGCCCGTGCTGCCATCAGCGCCATAGCGGATGGATGTTACACTTTCGAGGACCATATCGACGGGCTGGGAGACTGCCCCGAACCGGTTGTATTCCGTCTCAAGCTGCAGATTTCGGGTGATGAGGTGGTGGCCGACTGGACTGGTACATCGGCCCAGGTCGCGGGAGGCATCAATGCGCCGCTGTCCTTCTGCAAATCAAATGTGTATGCGGCCCTGCGTTCGGTTATGGGTGATGATGTGCCCAACTGTCATGGCTATACACGCCCGATCAGGGTCATCGCGCCGGAGGGGACCGTCCTGAACTGTACCTATCCCGCGGCCTGCGGCGGGCGCGGGATCACCGGTTACCGGATTGTGGACTGCATGTTCGGCGCGCTGGCGGACTGCCTGCCCGACCGTGTCGCCGCCGATGGTGCGGGCGGGTCAACCCTGCCCAGCTTCAGTGGCCGCCAGCGGGGGAAAACATTCGTGTTTTCCGAATGCATCATGGGTGTGTGGGGGGCAACCAGTCAGCATGATGGGCAGGAAGGGGTGCCGCATATGGCCTCCAACCAGGCGAATGTGCCCATTGAAATCATCGAGGCGGATTACCCGATCCGGATAGAGGAGTATGCCATAGCCCCCGATACCGCAGGCGCGGGGCGTTATCGGGGTGGGCTGGGCATTACCCGTGCCTATCGCATCCTGCAGGATGACGTGTATTTCGGGGTCCGTTCGGACAAGGTGAGGTACCCGCCCTACGGGCTGTTCGGCGGCGGAACAGGGGCGCCTACGGTCAATATCCTGCAGGTGGATGGGCATGAGCAGGTCCTGCCCGCGATGCCGACACAGCCCATCATCCTCAATACCGGCGATGTGTTCCATCATACCATGGCAGGGGGCGGGGGATATGGCCTGCCGCACGAGCGCGCCCCGCAGATGGTCCTTGATGACGTGCTGGACGAAAAGATCTCGATCCAGACGGCGGCACGGGATTACGGGGTGGTCATTACGCCGGACCATGTCATTGATGAAAACGCAACACGCAACCAGCGCCTGATTTTAAGCGGAGCGAAACAGTGACTTACCATACGGATGGACGGGTCTGTTCCGACCTGGACCCTTTTTCGGAAGAATTCCGCGCGGATCCCTATCGGCATTACGCGCAGTTACGGGCGCTGGGTCCCATTGTTTGGCTGGAACGCCATGACATATGGGTTGTGCACCACTATGCGCAGGTGAAGGAAGTCCTGACCGACTGGAAGCGGTTTTCCAATGCGGGCGGCGGTGGCCTGACCAATTATTTCAAGGAACCGAACTGGCGCAAGCCAAGCATCATCCTGGAAGTTGATCCACCAGAACATGAACGCACACGCCGGGTGCTGATGCGCCTTTTCACGCCGGGTGCGCTTCAGAAAATGCGTACGGTTTTTCTGCAGGAAGCCAGCACGCTGATGGACGGGGTGCTTGAAAACCGGGAAATCGAGGCGATTTCGCAGCTGGTTCAGCCCTTCCCCATGAAGGTCTTTCCCGACGCCGTGGGCATGCCCCCGCTGGACCGGGACATGATGCTGATTTACGGCGGCATGGTCTTCGGCGCCTTTGGCCCGCGTACGGCGTGGTATGACAAGCTGCTGGAACGTGCCGATGAAGTCAGCGCATGGGTCGATGCCAAGTGCGAACGTTCCGCCCTGACCGATGACGGGCTGGGTGCAGCCATCTATGCCGCGGCTGACCGCGGTGAAGTCACGCATGCGGAAGCCAAGCTGCTTGTGCGTTCCTTCCTCTCGGCCGGGGTGGATACGACTATCGATTCCATAGGCCTGTGCCTGCGTGCGCTGGCGGAACATCCCGAACAGTGGAAGATCCTGCAGGAAGATCCCTCCCTGGCGCGTGCCGCGTTTGAAGAAGCAACGCGTTATGACAGTTCTTCCCAGAGCCTGTTCCGCACGACGACCGAGGCGTTCGAGTTCGAGGGCCAGAAGCTGGACAGGCACCAGAAGGTGCTGGTGCTGATCGGTTCGGCCGGCCGTGACCCGGCCGTGTGGGAGGAACCCGACCGGTTCGATATCCGCCGTCGCATCACGCACCAGATCGGCTATGGCACCGGCATCCATGGCTGTGTCGCGCAGATGATGGCGCGTCTGGAGGGTGAGGTCTTTTTCCGCACGCTGGCGGAAAAGTTTGGCAGGCTGGAAATGACACAGGACGCGACCCTGCGCCTGACGCCCGGACTGCGTGGCCTGCTCACGCTGCCCATGGCCATTGGTCCCAGATAAGGAGAACAGATAAAATGGGAACCGTAATCGTTGCTGGCGGTGCGACAGGTATCGGGCTGGCAAGTGTCAGGAAGTTTCGCGAACGCGGGGACAATGTCGTCCTTGTCGACCATCGTGAACAGGCGCAGGCCGTGGCGGATGAACCGGGCAAAGGGGCCTGCGTGTTCCTGCAGCGCGACCTTGGCGCGCCGGGTGTGGCCAAAGAAGTGGTGGAAACCGCAGTCCGGCAGTTTGGCGGGCTTGATACCGTCCTGATTACTGCCGCCCTCATGCTGTCGGCAACATTGCCCGACTGGACCGAGGAGATGTGGGACCGGACGACAGACCTCAATCTCAAGATGCCGTTTTTCATGACGCAGGCGGCTGCCCCCTATCTTGCGGCGTCCGATAACCCCAGCATCATCTTCACGTCCTCCACCGGGGCGATCAAGGGGCATGCGGGCATGTCCGCCTATCAGGCGACAAAGGCCGCCCTGCCGGGGCTGGCGCGTAGCCTGACTGCGGAACTTGGCCCCAGGGGGATCCGGATCAACTGCATCCTGCCGGGCTGGATCGACACGCCGTTCAATGATCCGTTCTGGACCTTCCAGCAGGACCCACAGGGACGGCGCAAGGAAATCGACGCGCAGATCCCGCTGGGCCGACACGGTGTGCCGGACGAGGTTTCATCCCTGATCCTGCTGCTGAGTTCGGAGGCAGGGCGGTACATAGCGGGTACGTCCATCGTCATTGATGGCGGGTACACGGCGGTATAAATGACAACAGGTTCGCACTGGCGGGTTGCCGATGGCTATTCGTCACCGGTCATGCCCGTCCTTTCCGGCTGTATGGGCGCGGTTTCCGCGGCCCATCCTCTGGCGGTGGCGGCAGGACAGGAAATACTGGGGCAGGGGGGATCGGCCGTAGATGCGGCCATCGCCGCGCAGGCAGTTCTCTGCGTGGTTTCCCCCGATGCATGTGGCATCGGGGGGGATCTGTTCGCGATTATCGATGATACTCATTCAGTACAGGCCATAAGCGGTGCCGGGGCGGCCCCCGCATCCGGTCATGAGTGTGCAATTGACGGGGCGAACAGCATCACGGTGCCGGGCCTGCCGGGTGCCTGGTCCGTCATGCATGACAGGTGGGGCGTCCTGCCGCTGGAAGCCTGCCTGAAACGCGCCACGCTGATTGCGGAAAACGGGTTTGAGGTTTCCGCCTATCTGGGCAGGACACTTGCGGCGCATGATGGGCGCCTGCGACAGAACGGGTCCGCCGACTGTCCATGGCGACATGTGAAGGCGGGTGACAAACATGTCCAGCCGCAACTGGCCGAAGTGCTGCGTGCGTTTGCCCGCACGGGGCCTGCGTGTTTCTATACCGGGGACATGGCCCGCGCCATTGTCGGCCGGGTTCGCGCGTTGGGCGGAGCGCTTGACCTGAATGACATGGCCGATCACCAGACGGGACTGACCGATCCCCTGCAGGTCAATTATAATGGAGTGGACGTTTTCCTCCAGCCACCGCCGACGCAGGGCGTGCTGCTGGGGATGGTCCTGAACAATTTCGCGAATTTCCATCCCGCCGATGATATCGCAGCGGAACACATTGCCGTTGAATTGACCGAAGCCTCCTTTGCCTATCGCGACCGCGCGTTTGAAGGACCGGCGCTGCTGGATCAACTGCTGGAGATTGACGTATCCCGGGCCGGAAACCGTGGTGGCCCGCGTGGGTACCTGCATACCGCAGGCGTCTGCGTGACCGATGCACAGGGAATGGCAGTGTCTTCCCTTGTCAGCGTGTTTGATGATTTCGGGTCGTGTGTTTTCGTTCCCGAACTGGGCATTTTTCTGAATAACAGGGCGGGTGGTTTTACACAGGGCGCCAATTCCTATGCACCCGGCAAACGGCCGGTCCATACGCTGGCACCAGCCCTGTTGCGGACGGCCCAGGGCACGCTTGCCATTGCTACGCCGGGGGCTGATGGGCAGGTGCAGACCCTGCTGCAGTTCATTGACCGTATTATCCGGCGTGGGGAAGACCTGGCAACCGCCATTGCGGCACCCCGGTGGCGCAGTCAGGCAGGGAAACTGCTGATGGAACACAGGCATCCTGCCCGGTCCGCCCTGGCCGGGAGGGGGCATATCATCGAACCGATGGCGGACGGTGCAATGTGTTTTGGTGCCATCGCCTGTGCCGGGGTGGACAGGGCAGGCATGCCTTATGCCGTAGGTGACTGGCGGCGTGAAAACTGGGCCGGGGTCATATGACCCCGTTGCTGCCCAGCGGATTTTGCGGAAACAGCCCCTTTCAGGCTGTTTCCGTATAACGCCGGCCAAAATCCCTAAGCGCTTCGGCAAAGCACCCCATGGGGGCCGTGGTCTGTCCCGCGCCGATCACGCCACCCTGGCGGTGGGCAATCGCCGTATCTATGACCGGGGTGATGCCGGTCTTCATGACCTTGCGGATGTCGATACCGGCCGGTGCGCCGATAAAGTCCATGGTCGTGATCTTGAACTCCTTCAGGGCACCGACAGTAATCTGCTCCATCTTGTGCACTACGGACTGCGCATGAGCGAATGAGCCGTCCACAAACTGCTGCAGCACCGGGGCCGCAGCCTGCACATGACCACCAAGCCCGATGGTTTCCATGATGCTGCTGTCCCCGATATCGGGCACGGCATCCGCATCGGTCCATTCGGATGAGAAATAGAGCCCGTGGATGCGGTTGGCGGGCGCGGTATACCAGCGATCCCCCATACCACTGATCTTTATGCCAAAATCAACGCCATTGCGGCACATGGCGGATACAACCGTACTGTACTCGATCCCCCCCACGGCATTGGCCATGGCCTTGGCCGCCGCCATGGAGACGCACAGTGAGAACTGGTCGTTGATTTTCAGGTAAGCCAGTATCTCGCGCAGCCTGTCATGATCCTTGCATGTATCATATAGCGCCATGATCAGGGCGTTCAGGATCACGCTGCTGCCGGCACTGTTGCGGTTATGGCATTCATCCCCCATTTCCAGCGCGCGGGCCATGACTGGCTTTACGGGAATGCCGGGGGTCGCGCGGACAGCGGCGGACAGCGTGGGGCCAAAGACCTGCTCCAGCCATGTCCACCGCTTGCGGGCTTCGCGGTTGTAATCGGCCCGGTCCTGCAGCCCGGTCGCCGGTCCCTGGAACAGCTGGGAATACCCCCAGCTGTCATGGACCGGGTCATGGACCACGGCGAGGGGGCTGGAGGCCGTCGTAATGCCCGCCATGCCCCCGACCGCGCCATATTCATGACAGGGCGCGACCGTAACGGCGCCGGAGGCAATCAGCGCCTCGGCGGCCTCTTCCGTTTCCGCCAGCCCTTCATGCAGGATTCCCTGTACCACGCCCATTTTCTGGGGCGGGCACATGCGGTTCCAGTCAATCGGTGGGCCCGCATGCAGGATGGTCGAGCGGGTCATGCCCGGCAGGGCGTCAATGGCCGGCCTGACATCCACCCATACCGGTTTTGCAAGGTGCAGCCGGGAAAATGCTTCCCTGTTGGCGGCTTCGATTTTTTCCTTCAGTGTCATGCCGACATGCCTTCCAGTTGCTGACCGAACGCCCTGAGCGCCTTTTCGAAACATTCCAGGGGGGCATGCACTTCGCCTGCGCCAATCAGGCCGCCTTCCTTATGGGTGATGGCGGTATCCAGCAGGGGGGTAATGCCGGTCCGGACAACCTTGCGGATATCAATGCCGATCGGGCCGGGTGTGAAATCCATGACCGGAATACGGACATCGGGATTGGTGCTGGCACATATTTCCTGCATTTTGCGCGTATTTGCGATCGCGGAATGGATGTTGCCCTGCACGAACTGGGTGACGGTGGGGGCGCAGGGCTGAATGAAGCCGCCCAGGCCGACGGTTTCGGTAATGGCGCTGTCCCCCAGATCAGGCGCTGCGCAGTCATCATCCCATTCCGCACGGAAATAAAGCCCTTTCACCATCTGGGCGGGGGCCGTGAACCACGTATCGCCCAGGGCGCTGACCTTTATGCCGAAATCCACCCCGTTGCGGGCCATGGCCGTGACAATCGTGCTGTACGGGATCCGTTCGGCCGGCACCAGCACCGCCTTGGCCGCTGCCATGATGGCATGCAGGAGGAAATGTTCGGAGTCCACCAGGAATTTCAGGGATGTCCTGACATCCTCGCCCGGCATGTCCAGCGTCAGCAGCGAGGGATAGAGTTCCCTCAGGAACAGAAGCGTCGCCGCAATGGAGCGGTTATGGCATTCATCCCCCATCTCCACCGCGCGGGAGATGATCGCCTTGATGTCAATCGGCCCGGACGCCCGCAGTGCCTGCCGGAACACCGGCGCGAAAACCTCGGCCTGCCATGACAGGTTTTTCAGGATGGCATCATCATAATATCCCCATTTCAGCAGGCGCAGGCCGCCCCCTTCCGAAATGCAGCTGTAGGCGCGGTTCCCGAAGGTCGTGTTTTCGACCGCCATCACGGGGGTGGAGGCGGAAATGATTCCCCCCCCGGCACCGACGCACAGGTAGTCGTGGCACGGCGCTACCCGGATTTCACCTGAATCAAGCTTGCGCCATGCCTCTTCGGGGGACTGCGCCAGCCCTTCCCACAGGGCGGCGCCCGTAACGCCGTTTCGGTGGGGGCCACACATTTCCCGCCATGGAATGGCCGGACCGGAATGCAGAATGATGTTCTTCTGCATGCCCGGTACGATTTCCAGCGCCGGCCCGACGTCGACAAGCTGGGCCGTGCCGGTACGCATGATTTCGATCGTCCGGGCATTGGCCGTTTCGATGCGGGTCTTGATATCTACCATATCTGTTCTCCGTGGGCGCTGTCAGAGCAGCGTATCAAGCAGGGCTGTCAGTTCTTCGTCATGTCTGACCGGGGGGTGCCAGCGGACCTGAACCACCTTGACATCCTGCCGTTCCAGATTTTCGCCGATCAGTTCGATACCAACATTGGCGATATGAAGCGGGGCGCCGGAAAGCAGGGGATTGGGATTTTCAGACATTGATTGCCTCGACATAACGCTTTGCCAAAGTAACGGCCTCTGCATTGCTGCGTGCCACCATGACACCAGCCTGCTCAAGCTGTTCAAGCTGCTCATTGTAGTTCTGGATATCGTGCCTGGTCCCGCAGATGGTCACGATGACCGGCAGGCTACGTCCGTCCTGTCCGGCGATATCGCGCGCCTTGTGCAGGATTTCAGCCAGATTGCGCGCCGGGTTGTCCTGCGCACCGTAGCCGATGACAAGATCGAGCAGCAGCAGAGCGACTTCAGGATCTGCTGCTTCATGCAGGATACGCTGGTTCCGCAGGCCGGGATCGATCATGGGATGGGCACGGCCCTGCGTATAGGCGTCGTCTCCCATGTCGATCACGGTATGGCCCTGACTGGCAAAAATATCCGTCAGGGCATGGCTGTCGTGCTTGAGGTTGGAATAGACCCCACCCGGAATATCCCCCAGCAGGAGAAGTGCTTCATAACACAGCGTCCCACCCGCATACAGACCGCGGACATATCGCTGAACAGGCTTTCTGGTGTCGAGCGCATTGCGGATGAAGTCCTCCCTGTCCACCTGCGGGGCGCAGGGCAGGCTGGCATCCGGTCTGACATGTCGTGCGGTTGCCAGCGCCGTTTCGGCCAGTGTCGTGCAGAATTCCGCGCCCGCCGTATCAACAGGCGGGGTTGCGCCAAGGAAGTTGAAAACGATCGGCTTGCCGATTTTGGCGGTGGTCGCAAAGACACGGTCCTGCGCGATGGCCGAAGGCGGCTTGGACGTCACGACAATAATGTCCGTCTGTGGATCCTGTGCCATCAGTTCAAGGGCCTGGCACATTGTCGCCCCCCCGATATCCTGATGCAGGTCACGGCCACCCGTGCCGATGATGTGGCTTATGCCGACATCCATCCAGTCCAGCAGGCAGGATATTTCCTGTGCGCCGGTGCCGGACGCGGCCACGATCCCGACAGGGCCACGTGCGACGGCATTGGCGAAGCCGATGGCGGTACCATTGATGATCGCGGTGCCGCAGTCTGGCCCCATGAGCAGCCTGTTCTGTTTCAGTGCTGTTTGCTTGAGGCGCTTTTCATCTTCAATCGTCACGTTGTCGCTGAAGAGGAAGACATTCAGCCCACGCTCCAGCGCCTGTTCCGCTTCGTCAGCGGCAAAGGAACCAGGAACGGAAATGCAGGCGAAGTTGATGTCCGGATCCAGTGAAATCGCTTCATCCAGCGTGCCGGCCTGAACGGTATTCCCGGCATTTTCCGTATTTTTCTGCAGCATCTGGGCCGCTGTTGCAATGGCGGCGTCGGCTTCTTCTTCCGTATGGGCCGTAACCGCCACGATCAGGTCTTCGGGCTTTGCATTCCGCGCCTCTTCGGAACAGAAACCCGTGGTCTCGAGTATTTTCCGGTTGTTGGGGGTTGCCATCATGATCATGGCTTCAGACACGCCCGCTTCCTTGCGCAGAAGCTGGGAAAGCCGCATGAGCCTGACGGAATCATGGTATTCACGTGGACGAACAACTATGCGCGATGGCATTGGCCGCTGCTCCTTAGGGGGTTATGGTGGTATCGTGAAAAAGCGGGTAGGCGCCGATGGCGTCAAACCTGAACCCCGTCACGCTGTTCTTGTGGGACACGATGTTTGTATTGCAGTGGACCGGAATGCACAGGGCGGCTTCCATGACTTCCATCTGGACCTGTTTGAAAATCGGAACGTAGTCTTCCGGCTTTATACAGGTTTCCGCTGAATCAATCAGTTCATCGATAACAGGAAAATCCGAAGCGCCCCGCTTGCTCCAGCCATATCCGTTCTGGCCGCTCTGCCGTGAATGATAGACAAAGCTGAGCAACTGGGACGAACTGGCATATTTGCCCTGCGGGATCAGGTTATGGGCGCCATCCATGCCTGCCCTGATCCATGTCCTGGCATCACAGAGTTCGACCTTGACCGCGATTCCGACTTTCGCCAGCTGTCTTTTTACATACGCGCCGATTTCCGGATAGAAATTGACGGGCAGGACATAAATGACGACTTCCAGCAGCCTGCCATCCTTGTGGCGGAACTGGTCCGGGCCGGTCAGCCATCCTTCCCCGTCGAGCAGGGTGCGGGCCTTTTCAATATCATGATGATACAGTTTTTCGACCCGGGGTTCATAACCAAGGGTATACTGGGACACAGGCCCATAGGCACGGGTAAATTCGCCACTGAATATTTCAGTGACAAGACTGTCTACATCCAGCGCATAGGAAATGGCCTGACGGACATGGATATTATCGGTAGGCGCCCGTTTGGTATTCATCATCAGGCTGACCGGCACGCCACGTATGGGCCAGCAGACGACGGACAGCCCCGGCTGGTTCCTCAGTGCTGCCGCATCGGCCGGATTGGCCGCGAAAATGGCGTCAACCTCGCCGGTCAGAAGGGCTTCGGTTCTCGCGCCATCGTCGGGAATGAACCTGAAGACGATTTCATCCAGATGGGCAGGCCCCCTGTTTTCGACCAGTGCAGGCGCCCACGCATAATCGTCATTGCGCGTGATGACCAGACAGTTCCCGGCATCCCACCGTTCAAAACGGAACGGTCCGGTTCCGACAGGATGCCTGCAGAAATCAGGACCGAGCCCGTGGATGGATGCGGGGGACACAGGGGCAAGCCAGCCCTGGCTCAGCGCATCCAGAAACAGGGCATAAGGCTGGTCCAGGATGATTTCCACCGTATGCGCGTCAAGAATGTTCGTCTGACGGTAGGGGCCCAGAAGCGCGCCGGACAACTGGGACCGGTTGGCCGGGTCATGCGCCCGGTCAAGGCTTGCCTGCACGGCCTGCGCATCGAACGGCGTGCCGTCGTGGAACCGTACGTCCCTGCGGAGGGAGAAAGTATACCGGCACTGGTCGTCCGATATTGAAAAACTGTCTGCCAGACCCGGAAGATAATCACCTTCGACAGTCTTGTTGACGAGCGTATCGAAGATCCCGTTCGTCATCTGGAGTGCGAGTTCAGCAGCCCCCAGATGGGGGTCAATATTGGAGGGCTCGTAGTGCACACCAATGCGCAGCCGCCGTGGAGAACCCGTCATCACATCATCCCACCATGATCACATTGAAAACTTATGTTCACAATAGACACGGTTTGCGCCACGGAAAGCAAGTGCATATTCGAAATGAATTTTCCGCAGGGGAATATTTTAATAAAGATCCGGTGGCAGGCAGACGCCGAATTTCTGTGGAATGCGGCATCCCCCGGCCAGATGGCGGAATATGCGCCACCTAGATAATGGTTTTGCCGAATTCCGTGGCGACATCCAGCATTGCCGGCAGCGCCCGTTCGATCAGTACGTCCTCGGGGACGATGCTGCTGAATGTAAACGTGTTGAACGAGGCGACAACATTGGCATTGTGGTCAAATACCGGCACGGCAAGCGACCGGATGCCAACCTGCATTTCCTGATCCACGAGCGCAAACCCGGTTTTCTGTGTGTCCTTCAGGTTCGCGCGCAGTCCGGTCATGGTCGTGATGGAATATTCCGACATGGGTGCAAGCCTGACCCGCTTGAGAATCGCGTCACGTTCCTCACTGGGCAGGAACGCAAGGATGCACCGTCCGGCAGATGCATAGGCCAGCGGAAAGCGCCTGCCGATCGTCAGCGCGGGGGATGCGAATTCATCCGTATTGGCGGATGCGACATGCACGATGTCCAGTTCATCCCGGATGCCCAGGGCGACGGGAAACCCGGTCTGGTCGCGGATCATGTTCAGATAGGGCTGTGCCTTCTGCGCAAGAGGAATGGATGACAGGAAACTGTAGCCCAGATCCATGACTTTTGACGTCAGCCGGAAAAGGCGCCCGGACTGGGTCACAAACCCCAGGTGGCATAGCGTCAGAAGGTAGCGCCGCGCGCTGGCCCGGTCCATGCCGGTCCGTTCGGACACAACGGACAGCGTCATCTGCGGATGGTCCTTGTCGAAAGCCATCAACACATTCAGACCATGCGCCAGGGATCCGACCAGTCCCCTGTTTTTTTTTATTTCTTCCGTAGAGTTCTGCACTGTCATGTCCGCATGGAATTAAAAGATCCATTCGTTAAAAAACAAATCCTCCTTTTATGCAAAGGGGAAGCAGCCCCACGGATCGCGCGGCGCGGGCGGGAAATGGCGACCTCAGCCTGACGTCGTGCAGCCAATGGCGGTAGCCCCCGCCTCGGCGCAGGCTTCATCCAGGTCGGCGCTTGCCCCGCCCACGCCAATGGCGCCGATCAGCATGCCATCGCGGAACAGGGGAACCGCGCCTTTCGCATAAATCAGGTTGTTGCCCTCCATTTCCCGAATGCGCGACATGACAACGGATTCAGGTGGTATGACGCCGCTTTTGCAACGTGTTGCGGCAGATGTGGCCGCCTTGCCCTGGCTTCCGAAAATGCTGGCCCAGTTGGACTGATCCATCCGTGCGAACGTGACAAGCCGTCCGCCCCCATCCATGACCGCAACGCATATTTCGATATCAAGCGCGCGGGCCTTGTCAATTGCGGCTTTCATCGCGGCCTGTGCATCCTGAAGCTGAATATTCATGTTTTCTGATCCATCCTTCAATCGGGTGTGCCGCCCATGGCGGACAGGGTGTCCAGTGGTATGGGGGACAGGGCGGCAGGTGGCATATGCATGGCCTGCATGCCCCAGATGAAACCTGCAAGCGTATCTTCCCCCGAACTGAAACCGGGCGCCATGACGTTTTTCAGTGCCTCGGTCCGTAATGCGCCGCGTGATACGGGGGCCAGAAAATCCCGCCATGTATCGCTGACATGGCCGTGGGCCGCCGCATCAAGAAAGGCAAAGGACAATGACGTGGTCTGCCCGTGGACCGCAGTCAGGATGGGCATGCAGGTCTGCATCGGGTCGGGTGCTGAAAACCAGACCGCGACCATAAGCCCGCACAGGAAATCGTCCCCGCCCGGTGTCAGGCCCCGGCCCAGTCCGGCAAGCCTGCCTGCAGCCGTGGCAATGTCGCGTGCATTTCCCGACACAAGCCCGGCGTGGAAAAGCCGGGTAAGGGCGCGGGCTTCGGGCGATGGTGATGCAGGGGCCGACGCCGATGGCAGAATGGCCGTGCGCCGGGGCAGGATGGCCAGGTCACGCAGCACACTGTCCAGCCATGATGGTACCCGGGCCGGGGCCATACGCGCCTTCAGTTCCGATTCATGTATCCGAGCCTGATGCAGGTTGATCCGCAGGGTATCAATTTCGATCACACCACCCTGCAGGCGCCCCTGCGCAGACCTGTTCAGGGGCAGGGTCCTGTGCCCGGGCAGCACGATGGATAGTGGCCCGACCCGACCCCCATTCAGTGTAATGACCACAATGACCGGATCACCGGCATGCGCGACAGCCAGATATATATAGTCGGTAAATCGTGCAAGGACGGTGACATTACCTTCGATGCCCAGCAATCGTGACCGGATGAACGACCCAGCAATGACAGGTTTTATGTCTGGCACGGGATTTCAGTTCGCATCGGGCATGATCCACGTCCCCGCCTGCCGGGCAATGATCTTCTCGATTTCCGACAGGCAGCCAATGGCGGCGGGCCGTCCGGTTTTCTGCACGAAATTGATGATCGCTTCGACTTTCGGCCCCATCGACCCCTTGGAAAATTCCTTCTGCTGCAGTTCTCCTGCAGTCAGTGATGTCAGGAGTTTCTGCTGTGGCGTGCCGTAGTTTTCATATATGCCCGGAACATCCGTCGCGATGATGAACAGGTCAGCTGCCAGATGAACCGCAAGCAGGCTGGAGACACGATCCTTGTCAATAACCGCATCAATGCCCTCCAGGCTGCCATCCGGGGTGGAAATGACAGGAATGCCTCCGCCGCCTCCACAGATGATGACCGCGCCATTGTCCAGCAGCCAGCGGATGGGCCGGTGCCACAGAATTCGTAACGGGTGGGGGGATGCGATCACGCGCCGCCAGGTCGGGCCGTCCTTTTTGAAGGTCCAGCCGTACTGGTCGATTAATGCCTGCGCCTGCGCTTCATCAAAATGGGGACCGATATATTTGCTTGGACTGGTAAATTCCGGGTCGTTCGGGTCCACTTCAACACGTGTCAGCAATGTTGCCACGGGCACATCCCGGCCCAGCACGTTGCCCAGTTCCTGTTCCAGGATATACCCGATCATGCCTTCGGTCGCGGCACCCATGATATCAAATGGATAGGGAGAGGCCTGCTTGAATGCCTGGGACTGCATGGCCAGCAGGCCGACCTGCGGCCCGTTGCCATGGGTCAGGACAAGCTGGTGCTTGCGCGCAATGCCTGCCAGGGCACATGCGGCCATTCGGGCATTTTCACGCTGGACGGATATGCTCAGGGGCTGCCCCCGCTGCATCAGCGCGTTACCCCCAAGGGCGATGACGGATTTCATTGCGGTTCCTTATGATGAGAAGCCCTCACGGATATCACTGTGCGCACAAATGTTCTTAATGAGCAAATTATATTTCTGACATCGAAACGGATTCGCGTGGCCATGTGCGTGCCCTTCCCCTGTCATCGCAACCGGGTCCGTTATTGCCATGTAATGAAGGCGCCACGACGCGCGGAACGTGGCGCCAGAAACGGTGTTCCGCCCTGCGCCGGGTATACTGGCGCCCATGCCCCGGTCTTTGCTGAAGACGGAAACGTTCATCGGGAACGACGTGCGGGAACGCAGGCAGTCTGTCGCGGCATTGATATATGATTGCCCGGATGCGGTTCATCCCATGCAGGATCATGGCACCCCGCCTGCCAGACTTACGGATTACGGACAGGGTTCTGGTATCATACGGTGGTCAGCGGGTGCATATATCCGTTAAGTCATGACTGTCCGGTTCATGATCATTTCCGTCTGTCTGCAAGGATGCTGGCTTGAGCGATTGTCACATTTCATCCCCGTCATACCGCCGTAAATGGCTTCCGGGCATGTTCACGCAGGTTGTCATCGCCAGTGTGGCGGGGCTGGGACTGGGGCTGCTGGACCCTGGTTTCGCCAGCCGGACACACTGGACCACGGACCTGTTCCTGCGCCTGATTGTCATGGCGGTGGGCCCGCTGTTGTTCTGCATTGTCGTCATGGGCATCGTGGGGGCGGGCTCCCTGCGTGCCGTCGGGCGCATGGGCATCAAGGCGCTGGTGTATTTCGAGATCATGACGACCTTCGCGCTGGTTACGGCCGTCGGCATTGGTATGCTGGTGCAACCGGGCCGTTCCATCGTGTTCGCCCCAACGGCGGAAGATGCGCAGATGGTCGCGTCCTATGCACGCAATGCGCAGATCCTGCATGAAGGCGGGATTACGGCATTCGTCCTCTCGCTTATTCCCCGTTCGCCGACGGATGCGTTCGCGCAGGCCAATGTGCTGCAGATCCTGTTTTTCGCCATTCTGTTCGGCTGCTGCCTCAGCCTGATCGGGGAAGCCGGGGCACCGCTGGTCAGGCTGATCGATGCCCTGTCGGTCCTGTTCGCGCGCATGATGCGGCTTATCATTGCCCTGGCGCCGTTGGGTGTCTTTGGCGCCATGGCTACGACAACTGCACGGTATGGCATGACCGCCATCATGCATCTTGCCGCTTTCGTTGCGTTGTATTTTGTGGTCATCGCGCTGTTCATCATCATCGCACTGGGCGGCTGTCTGCGCCTGTCGGGTGTCAGTCCGTGGCGTTTCCTGCGTTATTTCCGTGAAGAACTGGTCATTACGTCCACGACCACCACATCGGATGCCGTATTACCCAGCGTCATGGAAAAACTCAGGCGCATGGGGGTTGATCCACAGGTTGTGGGACTGGTCGTGCCAGCGGGGTATTCCCTGAACCTTGATGCCCTGTCCATCTATCTGGGGCTGGCGGTGGTCTTTCTGGCGCAGGCGACCGGGACGCACCTTTCTGCGTGGCAGATGATCATCATGCTGGCCACGGCGCTCCTGACGTCCAAGGGGGCGCATGGGGTGCCGGGTGTCGCCATTGTGGTGCTTGCGGCAACGCTTGCGGCCATTCCGTCCATTCCGGTTGCAAGCCTTGTCATGCTGCTGGCGGTGGACTGGTTCATCGGTATTGCGCGCGCGGTTGGAAACCTGGCCGGGAACTGCGTGGCGCCAGTCGTGATCGGGGCCTGGGAAGGGCGGCTGGATCGTGAAAAAATGGCGGATGTGCTGATGCGGGACTGACCCGTGTCCAATCGGCCGGCAGGCTGGTGCGCCATCGTTGGCACAGTAACAATGGGGCCTGTTCCCGCCACCCAGTGCGTGGCCCCGCATGACGGATGGCTGGAACGGAAGCGATGTATCTCAGGCAATCCGGGTCATGCGGCCTGCGGCATGGTCGCCATGTCGATCACAAAGCGGTATTTGACGTCCGAGCGGAGCATGCGGGCGTATGCAGTCTCGATTTCATCCATGCGGATCATTTCAATATCCGCAGTAATGTTGTGCCTGCCACAGAAATCCAGCATTTCCTGTGTTTCGGGGATGCCACCAATCAGCGATCCCGCAAAGCTGCGACGTTTCATGAGCAGGCTGAACACGGAAACCGGCAGCGGCTGTTCCGGCGCGCCAACCTGCACCATCGTGCCATCGCGCCTGAGCAGGTCCAGATAGGCATTGATGTCGTGTTCCGCCGCGACCGCGTCGAGAATGAAGTCGAACCGCCCGCGTTCCTTGGCCATGGCCCCTGCATCCTTTGACAGCACAACTTCATGCGCACCCAGCCGCAGGCCGTCGGTCACCTTGCCGGGTGATGTGGTGAACAGCACGACTTCCGCCCCCAGCGCGCGGGCAAACTTGACCCCCATATGGCCCAGGCCGCCAAGGCCTACGATACCGACACGCTGTCCCGGGCCGACCTTCCAGTGCCGCAGCGGTGACCATGTGGTAATGCCTGCGCAGAGCAACGGACTGGCGGCGGCCGGGTCCAGCGTGTCCGGCACGCGCAGCACGAAGCTCTGGTCAACCACAATCGCGCGCGAATACCCACCAAAGGTGATGCCGCGGCCGTGCCGGTCCTCGCCATTATAGGTGGCGACAAAGCCGGTCTCGCAGTACTGCTCCAGCCCGTCGCGACAGCTTGTGCATTCGCGGCATGAATCAACCATGCAGCCTACGCCGACCATGTCGCCTGCCTTGAACCGGGTGACGGACGACCCGGTTTCCGCCACCCGCCCCACGATTTCGTGGCCCGGAACGCAGGGATAGATCGTATTCTGCCATTCATTGCGGGCCTGGTGCAGGTCGGAATGGCAGACGCCGCAGTACAGGATATCGATGCGCACGTCATCAGGACCGGTATCGCGCCGGTCAAAGGCAAACGGCTTGAGTGGCGCATCCGCGGCAGTCGCGGCGTAACCAACACATGAAAGCATGTTCGGATCCTTTCAATTCCTGTCAGGCGGATTTGGGTGATGCGTCCGCCATGGCATCCGCACGGCAGGCGTGCGATCAGCCATTCCGGGTATTCGGGGGGCAGGGCGCCAACCCGGTCAAGGGCGGCAGGCGTCTATGGTGATAATGTGATCGTGTTCGTGGCTGGCGTCTGTCGATCAATTGTCCGGGCACGGGGTCACAAACCCGCTTCCCCCATGAAGACCGCAACCACCTTGCGATAGGTCCGCTGTATGAAGCTGGTTGCCGTGGCATGGATATGCACCACCCCCTTTATACGTCGGGTAACGGGGGGCAACGTCCGGTCAGGCCGGATGAAGACCTGATAGACCGCTTCCTCCGGTAACAGCCTGTGGCCTGTTTCGTCCCGGTGCGCCTTGATGTGACCGTTATATGTCGAGGCCTGTTCCTGGGCATCGATTTCAGGCACGGATGCAACCGAAATCGACTGCACATGTCCCATGACCCGCGCTGCATGAGGATCATCGGCAATGAAGCTGGCCCGCGCGCCGGGATGGATGAAACCGATATCCGTTTCATGCACGTAGGCTTCGACGGCCGGGCTGTCGGGGGATATGACCGTGCCCAGATATTCATGCTGTTTCACGGTATCGCCCGCATGGATTTCAGGCGGCACGTCAACAAGCTGACCGGGAAAGGGCGCGTGGATGGTCATCTGCCGTATCGCGGCCTCGGTGCGCAGGCGCTCGGCGGTTTCCTGTTCGATCTTCTCGCGCGTATCATCGAGGGACGCGGTATCTTCCACCCCAAACATCCGTTCCGACAGTGTCGCCTGCAACGTGTCCAGCCGCGCCATGGATACCGCGCGGTCATGATCAAGCTGTGGTGATCGCAGTTCGGCAACGATCTGCCCTGCCTGCACCATGCTGCCTGTGGGCAGCAGGTGCATGACGGTGCCCGCATCGTCCGAATACAGGGGGGCCTGCTGTTGTGCCCGTAATACGGCAGGGGCGTGTATGCTGTGGTTCCATGGCAGGACCAGAAGCGCCAGCAGCAGGGCAAATGCGCCACCGGTCATCTGCACGTGGCGGTTCATGGGCGCATGCAGGACCTGTCTTACCCATTCCAACAGTTCTCCTGCAATGGGGCGCGCGACAAAAAACCACATTTCAATTCCCATCAGCACAATACCCAGCGCCGGAAAGACCGCGTGGTAGACAACCAGTGCAATGCCCGTGAACAGGAAGAAGCGGTACAGCCACGTGGCCATGCTGTAGCCAACCAGTATGTCGCCACGCCGTGTGGGAAAGGCCTCGGGTGGCGGGTCATTCACCCCGAACAGGAATTTACGCGTGCGCCAGCGTGTCCATGCAAAGGCACGTTCCTGCAGGTTGGGGATGCCCATGAGGTCGGAGAGGATATAATATCCATCAAAGCGCATGAGCGGACTGAGATTGACCGACAGCGTCAGCAGCCATGTCGAACTGCTGAGTGTGAACAGCCCGTCACGCAGCGGCCCGTCGGGCACCAGGCTCCACAGGATCGTGGCAAGGGTCGCCAGCATGATTTCAGCCACCATGCCGGCGCAGTCGATTACAAGCCGCGCGCGCGCGCTGACCAGTCGCCACGCATCTGTCGTGTCTGTCCATAACACCGGGCACAGCACCAGAAAGGCCACCCCCATGGCCGGAACCCTGCAGCCGCAATGCCGTGCGGCAATACCATGGCCCAGTTCATGAACAACCTTGCTGCATGTCAGGGCCAGGGCGATGCCGACCGCTCCTTCGGGGGTGACAAGGTGCATGAACCCGGCCGAGTACAGACCCCACTGCTGGATCACCACAAAGGCGGCCAGCATGACCGCCAGCCCCAGCCCGATGCAGAACGGGCGGGTGAAAATCCAGTTCGTCCACGGCACCCAGCGTTTCAGCATGGGATCGGGATTGCACAGCCGCACGCGCAGGAACAGATAATGATGCAGGATCCATGACAGGAGCGGCGGCCTGCGGGCCTGATGGGCCAGCAGGGCGCTGTCCGCGCCAGTCTGTGCCGTTGTCAGCCCGGCCCGGCGCAGGAAGGCGGCAAGATCGGTGACATCATCGGGCCGTGCGGCGAACGTGGTCTGTTCACGTACCACGCGGGCAATGGCGGCCGGGTCCGCCAGGTCCCAGCGCTGCAGGATCTCCATTTCCATGCCGCCCAGACGGATATAGCGGTGGCGGGCGGGGTCATACAGTGTCCATGTGGGTGCGCCGGTTACGACGGGCCCGCGCAGCAGTTCCAGGTCATCACGCAGCGCAGGCCATGGGGCAGGGGCGTTCATGCCGCACGTCCCGCCCGGCAAACTAGAACGACAGCCATTGCCGTACCACGCCCAGTGGCCTGCGCAGCGCCCACAGCACCAGCATGTGCCGCGGCCCGTAAATACGCACCGTCCCGCGCAGGCCAAGACGGATATCATGGTCCAGATCGGCGCGCAGCGTATAGGCCAATGTGCCCGCAGGGGTGGGCGTGCTGGCATAGGACGTGAACACCAGATGCCCGTCCGCCGGATGGTCGGGATGCACGTTATCAAAAAAACGCACGCGCGCGCCGGGATCGAAATGGGCGGTTTCGGTCACCGGCAGGCGGATTTCGATGCGACGGGACAGGGCCGGGGCGACCATCAGGATACGCTCGCCTGCCTCAACCGGGCGTCCCACCCATTCGGAGGGGTCGTTATAAAGTGCCAGCCCGTCTATCGGCGCGGTCAGGGTGGCACGGTGCAGCAGTTCGCTCTGGTAACGCATCTGGGCCGCTTCTTCGTCAATACGGCCCTTCAGTTCGCCTGCCTGCGCACGGGCCTTGGCATCCAGCATGCCGGCCTGAATGGCTTCATCATACTGGGTGCGCGCAACCTCCAGCCCCTTGCGGGCGACCTGATACTGGCTTTCAAGCTGTGCGCGTTCTAGTTCCACCAGTGGCGTGCCAGCGCGCACCGGCGTGTTGGGGGCGACATCAAGCTGGTGCACGATTCCGGCGAAGGGCGCGCGTACATAGCTTGGCTCCACCGGCACGACTTCCGCCGGCGCCAGCACCCATGAATGGGCGGGATACAGGGCGACAGCCACGGCAATCGCCGCCATGGCCGCCACACGCCTGCGTACCCGCCGGTTACGTGGCCGCGGAGGGCGGGACGCCACAAGCTGCCTGCTTTCGGCATATTCGCCGCCAATCATGCCCAGGGCCTGGATGTCGGGCTGTGTCCATTCCTCGGCACGGGCAACCAGCAATGTGCCCACCGGACCATGTCGCCCCGACAGGGGAATGAGGACGGCATGCGGGGCCAGCCATTGCTGCCATTCATCACGCACATCCGCGGGCAGCGCCGCAGGGTCAAGCAGCGCGGGCGTCGTCTGGGGCGCAAGGCTGTCAAACACCCTGCGTAGCCAGCGGACATAGGGGGCAGATGGATCAAATACCGCCGTGCCCGATACTGCCGCCATTCCCGCCATGTCCACCCGATACAGCGCGGCCTGCTGATAGGGCAGCAGGTTGTGGGTTTCGTTGACCAGCACAAAATCCAGCTCATCTGCAGGGCAGGTGCGCAGGCGCTCGCACTGATGCACCAGCACCGAAAGCCGCAGCAGCGCGGCCTGTCGTCCGGACTGCATGCGGGCGGGATCGGGTGGGGACATCATGACGTGGCCGTCACATGGTCCTCACTTTCCGAACTGTGCTTCGCCCGTCATGCCGGGCAGCAGATCGGGTGCGGGCCTGACCAGCTTGCCATAGACCTTGATGGTCTTGCTGACCGGGTCCACCTTGCCCGAAATGCGGGTAATGGTGGCGGGGTAGGTGGCGTCGGTTTCAAGGATGTGAATCCTGAACGGGGTGCCCGGCGCAAGATTGCGCAGTTCCATGGATGGAACGATCATGGACAGTTCAAGCGATGTATCATCCAGTATTTCCAGCATGGGCGTGCCGGGAGAAAGATACTGGTAATTGTGCACCATGGTATTGGAAACGCGACCGTCGAACGGGGCTTCGACCGTGCACTGGGCCACAACGGCAGTCGCCATTTCCAGATCGGCATTGGCGGCACGTTCATCAGCCGCTGCCGACTGCAGGTCCGATACGCTCCATTGCCCCAGTGCTTTCATCTTGTTCTGCACATCCAGCAGGCCACGGCGCTTGATATATTCGGCGCGGGCATGGGCAAGAGTGGCCTTCTGCTGGCCACAGCGGAATTCGGCCAGTACGTCGCCCTTGTGGAAATGATCACCGTCCCGGAAAGGGAATTTTTCCAGCTGTCCGGACATGCTGGCGCTGATCTGTGCGCTCATGGGGGCGGTTACCTGCACGCTGGTCGCATGGCCGGCTGCGCTGTCCGCCTCGGTCGCCGGGGCAGGTTCTGCCGGTGCCCCTGCCGGGCTGCTGGATGGCGCAGGTGAGGGCTGTGCTGTCTGGCCAAGGGCCATGCAGGGTGCGAGGGCAAGCAGCAGGGCAGGAGCAGACAGAAAGGAGCGCATGTGCAAAAAACCGGCATTCCAGAATATAAAAGACAATCTGCACCAGCTATTGCGCATCAGTCTTTGTTGGGTGTGTTTACTGTTACCCCGGAGGGCGATCAGCCCGCCTGCGGGACAGGCGGCGGGGCCTGCGTCTGGGCGACCGGGGAGGCGGGAGGGGCAGCCTGCGGCACGGGTGTTGCAACCGGTACCGTTTTGTCGCCTGCATCGGGGGACCTGACGTTATCGGGCAGTGTCAGGTCGGGCAGGCGTCCGTCTTCCCACTGGCTGATGGAATGTTCGACCTGCGCCGTCAGATGAGTCAGGTCCTGTATGTCCGCATTGGCGGGCACAAGATCAGCCCCGATGGAGGCATACAGGTCAGCCAGCGCCTGATGGGTGTGGGCAAGGCTGCGGCTGTATTCAAGCTGCCCCAGCAGGGCGGCCATCTGGTGGCGGACGCGGTTGGCTTCGGACTGGGCCCCCGCGGCGGAAGCGGAGACCGCGAGCTGTTCCATCTGCAGGCTGACATTGTTGATCTGCCTGGAGGATTTGAGGAAATCCACCGCCGTGACATATTTCTGCGCACTCAGGTTGATCTGCGCCAGGATGGCGACACTCAGTGCAAGGCGGCGCAGTTCGGACAGCCTGACATTCCCCTTGGCCACCGCGATGGCGCGCGGTCCCTGGATCATGTTGATCAGGTTGATGGTCGCGCGCACCCCGATCTGCCCCCAGATATGGTGGTACAGCAGGGCATTGGAATCAAAATTCCCGTTGCCGATGGCGCCGATGCCCGGCATCATCTTCAGGATCTCCTTATAGACATCCTGACGGTCCACCTTCTGCTGGTACACTTCCATGCGCAGTTCAGGCCGCATGACCAGGCCCATGCGTTCCAGCGTCGGCATGTCCATGTGGTCCAGTGGCTGCACGTCCTGCGGGTGGGTGGCAAGGTTGAGATGGGTGTCCTGCGGCACGTTGATGAGAGAGGCAAGCTGGATCTGCGCGCCAACCAGTTCATCCTTGATGCGCCGCATCTCACCCAGGATCTGGATGATGTTCTGCTGGTAATCAAGCAGGGTCAGCGGGGACTGCAGGTGCGCATTGCCCGCGTCCTGTGATGCCGCCAGCATGTTTTCCGCGTCATGGATGATGGGGTCGAGGCGCGGAAGCATGACCTGCGCCGCTGCAGCTTCCCAGTAATTGGTGGTGACGGCCTTTACCAGGTCATTGATGGCGCGCCGACGGCGTTCAACGGCGATCAGTGCGCGGAAAGCCTGCTGGCGGGCGGAGAAATAGCTGATCCCCGCATCCATTGCATTCCATGAAAAGCTTATGTCGCCGCTGCCATGGGTCGGCATTTCGGAATACGAATAGTCCAGCGAACGCTGGTTGCTGAATTCATCAATACTTTCAGCCGCATTGTTGTTGCTTCTGTCAGTATAGCCGGCATCGGCGGACAGGCGCGGCAGCATCTGCATCAATGCCAGGTCAAGCTGTTTTTCCTGCTGGTTGATCTCAAGCTTGGCAACCTGTGAATCATAATTGAACTTGAGCGCGCGTGCGATGGCGGTGCCCAGCGTCAGGTCGCCGCTTAACGGGACATAATGCGCCTCGATCGTGGCATGGTCCGCATCGGCACGCTTGATATGCTCGGCCAGCGGCATGGGCTTGGGCCGCATGCCACATCCCGCCAGAAACACGATCGTGGAGAGTGCTGCGCATGAGGCCAAACGCGCCCTGCTACGGTTGATCTGTTGCATCACAGGCTTTGCCATGAACTTCCGGATTTATTAAGGTATAAAAAATATCAAAGATATATCACAAAATATAAACGCATAATTAATGTTTTATATTAAGTGTATCGACTGGTTGTGTATCAGAACTATGTTTGATTTTTCCAGAGAGTTATGTGCCAATCGCATTCCTGTCAACTCGAATTGTTGTAACGGGAGAAAAAAATTGTAGATTGAATGAATGGTTGAAAAAGTGCATCTCTATGCCATTCACGTGCTGGTACTGATCCTGGGCCAAATGGTTACATGACAGGGTATTCTGGTATTGGCGCTTAAATAAATGAAAAAACGGATTTTCCATGCGGCTGATTCTTGAGCAGAGATATCTCTTTGATGGCAGCATATCGCATGTCTCCCATCACCATGGTGCAGACCTGAAGCATGGGCACCAGGGGGAAAACGCCCACGATGCCCCCGTTGTGGAAGAATCCGTCGGCGCATTACCAGAGACACCCGCAGCTTCAGGTAGTGTTCAGGCATATCATGAACGCGATGGTGGTAAAAAAGACAGTTTCACTGATATAGTTTTCGTGGATTCCCGCGTCAGCGACTGGCGCGAACTGACCGCCGCGATGGGGAATAACGTGGGCGTGGTGGTGGTGGACAACACGCGTGATGGCATGTCCGTCGTCTCACGCGTGCTGTCCCACCAGCACGAGCTCAGCAGTGTCAGTTTCCTGACCTATGGACAGGCGGGTGAAATCCAGCTTGGCAGTACGACCATAAATGCCGCGACCATCATGGCCGACAGCGCGCTTGTGTCCCAGTGGGGCGATGCAATGGCGCAGAACGGGCAGATCCTGTTCTGGGGCTGTGACGTGGGGCAGGGTAGTGCGGGACAGGCGTTCGTTGATGACCTGCATACATTGACCGGCGCGGGCGTTGCCGCCTCGACCGATGCCACGGGCCTCGGGGCGCTTGGTGGCGACTGGACGCTGGAACGCACATCGGGACTGGACGGGGTGGCGGTGGACACGCCGTTTTCCACCACTGCGGAAGCTGATTACGATAGTGTACTGGATGCCCCTCAGGCAACGGTCACGATCACGAATACGCAGGGCACCAGTACCCTGCTGGGCAATTCCTTTTCACAGGACATTACCCTTGCCAACAATGCGTCGAACGGTGTCGGCTACGCGCCATTTGTCGAGATATTCGCTCCGACCAACTCGACGCAGAACACCCCTCTTTCCTCCGTCACCTATCTTGGCCAGAGTCTGAACACCAGGGCTGTCACGCTGGTGGATGTCAATGGTACGGTGGGCGCCTATAATCCGTACAGTAGCGGCACGGATGGCAAGCCGCAGTTTGTCGCTGCACCTGCCGGGTTCCAGGCGGGCGACAAGATGTATGTCGTGTCCCTTCCGTTCGGCAGCTACACGCCGAATGAGCCGTCCATTACCCTGACGGCGAATTTTTCCAATAATACGACTGAATCCGTCAGTGCGCCCGGCGGCACGGGCGCGCCCATCATCATTGCGGCGGCCGGTGGTTACCAGTATGGCGCCGATGCCCTGAATGACCCCGGCACCGACCCGACCATACAGGGCGCGGTACAGGTCAATACCGTTGACCAGAACCTTGTGCAGGTCAGCGCCGGCGTCACGACATCACCCCGTGGTGAGGACGAGGTGCCAACCGGCCCTTCGTACCCCGCGAATTACGAGGTCACCGTTACCCCGTCCGAGGCGACGGCGAACAACCCGATCCAGAATATGACGCTGGATGTCGCCCTGCCAGACAGTGTCAATTACACAAACGGGGCCATTACCCTGACCGGGGCCGATGGCAAAACCATAAGCGGCACGGCGACCTATGTTCCTGCCGCGGCGGGTTCGACCGCAGGGGGATCGGTCCATATCGTGCTGGACAGCGTGGCATACAGCGCGGATGCCCCCTACAAGGTCGATATCCCGGTCTATGTCGGCCAGACGGATGCGGCGGGCAATGCCATCCTCGACACGTCTGGCGGGACGACGGGGCCCACGACAATCCCCGCCACGACCATATCCTATACCGGCAACTGGACCGCGCCCGGTACCACCAGCGAACCCGTAACGCTGGATCAGACCGTGGATACGTCCTCCACGGTATTCAGTGCCAAGGCGTTCGCAGCGCAGGAAACGGACACGGTCACCGGTTCGTCCGGCCTGGCTGCGGGGCAGGTGATGCCCGGTGACACCGTGACACATGACATCCACATCGAAAATTCGGATTATTATTCCAGCACCGGCATGAAGGTCAGCGCCGTGCTGAACGACGGTCAGACCCTGCAGGCCGGAACGGACCCGACCTTTACCTATACGGACGACACGGGCACGCAGCAGGTCGTCCAGCTTGGGGCCGTGACCAACGCAGTTACCAGTGTTGTCAATGGCCAGACGATCCAGCAGTCCGGCTCCAACCAGTACTGGTCCTATACGCAGGATGCCAGCGGGCAGACTACGGTCACGATGAATATCGGCCAGTACCTGACCGATCATGACCTGCCGCCCATGGGGCAGGGCCAGCAGGGGACGATCAGCTACGCCAGCACGGTTCTTGATGATTACGTCGGCTCTTCCACGGTTAACCCGGTGACGGAAGACGATACGGTCAGCAGTTCCGTTACGGTCAGCGCGGCCGTAACGGGGCCGGATGGCACGGTATCCAGCGCGCAGGATGGCACGGGCAGCAGTCTTGAAGTGCCCAAGGGGTCAACCGACCTGCAGATCGTGGCCATCAACGGCGTGCCCGTTACCCCGGATGAAGGGGTTCCGGTCATCCATGCCGGTGATGCAGTAACCTATGAGGCGACCTATAACCTCCAGACCAGTACTTACAGCAAGCTGGACCTGTCATCCTATCTGCCCCTGCCGCTATATGATACAGGCGACCCGGCGGGCACGGGTGCATCAACGTTCACGGCGGCGGCCAGCACGGCCATGGCTGACCAGAAGGTGGGTACCTACAGCGTGCTGAGCATGCCTGGTGATACCGATCCGACCGCCAATCCGGCCCCGGCCAATGTCACCGTCTCGACCGATGCCACGACCAACAGCGTCACCTTCAACATGGGCAGCAATCCCACTGTTTCGTCGAATGACGCGGTACAGGTGCTGTTTACCGTCAAGGCGACCTCCAGCCCGTTCGCCGATGGCCTGAGCCTGACAAGCCAGGAAAAGTCCGTCCTGACCAACGGAGAGGGTGACTCGCTTCCCGGCGATGCGCTCCAGTCGATCACCGTTGGTGAGCCGGAGGCCGAACTCAGGACCGGTATCGTCTCGGTTACGGATGACGATGGAGCCAACCAGTCCGTTACCTATGCGGCCCAGACGGCAGGGGAGGCGGGCAGCACCGATCCCACCGGTACCTTCAACGCGGCCGGGACCACTGGCGGGGCCTATACCGGCACGCCCACCAGCGGCATCAGCGCCGTGGATGACCTGAACGCCAGTGGCGCAAATGGCGGCGACACCGTGCGTATCGCCTCCACCGTTGAAAATACCGGCTCAGGCGGCATGTACGACCTGACGGTGGCGGGTACGCTGCCTGCAGGATTCAGCGCATCGGATGTGAAGAACTTCCAGGTCACGCGCCCTGACGGCTCGGTTGTCTATTCCTCCGCGACCGATGCAACAGCGGCGGCAGCCAGCTACTTTACCACCGGCGGCCTGACCATACCGGCCACGTCGGCCACCGCCATGGTTCTGGCCCAGAACCAGGACCTGACCATTACCTATGACCTGACGCTGCCAACCACGCAGAACGCGGGTGACACGCTGACGGCCAGTGCGCATGTCGTGAACTTTGGCAACAGTCCCGGCGCGGTGGCGGAAGGCAACGGCTTCGTAAGCGATGGCGTGCCACTGGGCGGTCAGGCGTCCGATATTGCGGATCCCGCCAGCGTCACCATATCCGCCCCCACCATAACCAAGACCATTGGCGCATCCGACCTGCCGGTCAATGACGGAGTGGATGCGTCGGGTGCGTCCAGCGGAACGATCGTCAGTGGCGAGACACGTCCCACCACCATTACCGTTACGCTGCCCGAAGGTTCGATTTCGAATGGCGGCAATGATGTCACCGTGACCGAAACCCTGCCCAAGGGGGAAGATTATGTCCCCGGTTCCTTTACCTACACCATGGGCACTGGCGTCACGTCCCCTTCCGTAACATTGCTCACGCCTGTCAAGAATTCCGATGGCACTACGACCCTGACGTTTGACCTGGGCAAGACGGTCACCAATACCAACACGGATACGACAGGTACCATTGCCCTGACGTATGATGCCTATTATGGCAAGAACAGTGCCCCGGCGGATGGTGCGCAGATCACGACATCCGCCGTGCTGAACTATTCCGCACAGGACGGCACGGGCACGGATACCGCGCGCACGTCCGGGCCGGCCACGGCAACCGTGACCGAACGCACGCCCGATCTGTCCGAAACCATTACGGACAACAGTGGTGGAAAGCCGCTGTACAGTGGCGAACAGGTCACCTATACCGTCACCCTGACCAATACCGGCAAGGTCACGGCATACGACATCACGCATGATCCCGCCATCACGGCGGATCTCAAGGACTATACCATCACGCCCGCCAGTGACGGTTCGACATTTGATGCCACCAGCACGCTGGCCAGCCTGGCCCCGGGGGCTTCGGAAACCTACACCATTACCGGTACGGTCGCATCCAACCTGCCGGCCAGCACCACCCTGCCGGTAACGGATACCTATAGCTGGAGTTCGGCGCCTGCGGCTGACGTGCTGGACGCAGGGGATGGCACCACGGTCGATACGCCCCAGAATTACTCCCGGGAGGCGCAGGATACCGCCCCGACCGTTGGTAATTATACGGCCGTGCTGGACATCGTGGGTGAGGGCAATGCAACCACACCCGGCGTTTCGTCCACCTCGCCCGTCACGGCGGACAATACGGTGCCGGGTGATACGATCACCCTGCAGGGCGAGGTCACGATCCCCAAGGGGCAGAACGGCAACGTGGTGCTGACTATTGCGGTGCCCACGAATATCGACCTGAACATGGATTCCCTGCGCCTGTTGCTGGCCAGTGAAGGGGGGGCGATCACGTCCTCCACGCTGGGTGATGCCTCGGGCCTGCAGTTCAACGAAGGAACGGATGGTACGGCGTTGACCCTGTCGGGCAATGGCAAGACATTCGTGCTGAACGCCAGTGCTCAGTCACAGCTTACGCTGGACCCGAATTCGGTCGCGGGCGTGGTGACAACGGATACCACCAGCGAGGCGGGCGAGACCCTGCTGAAGATCAATCTGGGCACCGTAACCAATAACGATATGTCGTCCGTGCCCAATTACGGCATCATCCAGGTGACGGGAACGGTGGCCAATACGACGGCCGACAAGGATGGCACGTCCCTGAAGGAAACGCTTTCTGCCAGCAGGGGCGCCACCAATATGACGTCCAGTGCCGTACAGGAGACGGTAAAGGAGCCGAGCCTTACGCTGCGCAAGACGGTTGAGTCGATCGATTACGCTAATGGCACCGTCACCTTTGTCGATACCGTGAGCAATGCCGGGCATGCCACGGCCTATGACGTGGCGCTGGACGACCCGCTGCTTGCGGGGCAGGAGAACTATGTCTCCGCCACGGCGACGGGGGGGGGTACGATAAATGGTACGCTCAATCCTGATGGCAGCCTGCCTGGATATGATGCGACCACGAACGCCATTACCACCAGTGGCATGGCGCTGGCCGCAGGTAAGAGTGAGACCGTAACCTACACCGTATCGCTGGCGGATCTGCAGAAAGGACTGGCGGAAACGACCACGAACGTGACGTGGAAATCGCTGAACGAGGCGGACACCACGCCATCCGGCGGACAGGACCAGAGCCGCGACGGTTCGTCTACAGACAGTGCGGATACCTACGTCTCTTCCGTTACGATGGGGCTGGGCACCCTGTCGGGACAGATATGGCAGGCGCTGGGCAATACGCCGGGCACGTATGACAGCGCCGTCGACACCGCCCTGGGCGGGGTCGGGGTCACGGTAACCGCGCGCGGCCAGGACGGTATATTCGGATCGGGGCTGGTGCAGTCTGGCGTCATGACAGATGCCAGTGGTGATTACGCAGCTCTGGTGCCGGTCTATGGCACGCCCACATCTGCCGCCATGGCGGAGGTCAGCGTACCCACGACCGGCGGTACAGATGGCCTGCCCACGGGCGAGACACAGGTCTATGACCGCGATGGCACGGCGGGCAGCACCGTGACCCAGGTCAGTGCGGACACCACAGGTGGCATGTCCGCCACCCATGCCGATCTGGCCTATGAACTGCCCGATACCGCACCAACCATCGCGGGCTGGCAGGATACGACGCCCCATACGACCACATCGGGCACAGCCACGGCGCTGGGGCAGGATGACGGCAGCGTGCAGGTGGCTGACAGCGAACTGGATGCACTGACCACGGCGGAAGGGGGCACCTATTCCTATGCCGGCACCACGCTTGTGGTGCAGCGTTATGTCGATGGTAAGGCCGCGCCCTCAGCCACCGACAGCTTCGGCACGCAGACGGGCAGTGGGGTCACGCTGGCGGGTGACGGCACGGTGAACGTAAATGGCACCGATATCGGCACCTATACGGATAAGGGGGGCGTCCTGCAGGTGGCGTTCAACGCATCCGCCACAAAGGCCGACATCGCCACGCTGGCACAGGACCTGACCTACACCTATACGCCCACGGGCAGTGATGCGGCAACACAGCTGGATGTGACGCTGGGGGCGACGTTCTCTGATGGGAACACCGACCTTGCGGGCCAGCAGGTCACGACCGGGGCACAGGGCACGGGCGGCGTGCAGACCAGCACGCCCATGCTGACCCGTGTGAGCGTTGGCGGCACGTCTTTTGTTGCCGGAGCCTATGTCGAACCCAATGATACATCCGCAGCGGCGGCGGCCATCGCGCTGGGGCCATATGTATCGGTGGAAGATGCATCGGGCGCAGGCGTGGGGTCGATCGGGTCCGTGACGGTCCAGATCGGGGCCGCCCGGACGGAAGACATGCTGACCGCGACAACCACCGGCGGCATCATGGCCAGCATGGATACTACGACCGGCACACTTACGCTGACCGCAGGCAAGGCCACCACGCTGCAGGACTGGCAGGCCACGCTGGCCAGCCTGAAATATTATGACAGTTCCGATACCCCGACCGAAGGGACGCGGAGTGTCAGCATATCGGTGTTTGAAAACGGCGCGGCGTCCCCGTCGGTCACGACCGGCACGCTGCAGGTTGCAGCCAGTAATGATTCACCCGTACTGGATCCCGTTTCCCCGCTTGATGCCGCCGGTGTCGATGTGGACTCAGTCCAGCAGGTGACGGTGCATCTCGGGTCCGCCACGGCGCAGGACATGCTGGCCGCAGCAGCCACGGGCGGCATTACCGCCAGCATGGACACGTCCACCGGCACCCTTACGCTGACGGCGGGCAAGATCACCACGCTGCAGGACTGGCAGGCCACACTGGCCAGCGTAAAATATTACAACAGCACCGGTACACCGACCGAAGGCACGCGTGATGTCAGCATCTCCGTGCTGGAAAACGGGTCGGCCACCCCTGTGGTCACCGCCGGTACGATTGCCGTCACTGCCGCCAATGATTCCCCGGTATTTGGCGATATCTCCCCCCTTTACGGGCAGGAGGATTCCGGGCAGCCGCAGGGCGCGGTGGGGACGGCGGTGTCGCAGCTTGCCGGATATGTCGGTACGACCGGGGGCGCGGCCAATGTGACCGATCCCGACGGCACAGACCTGACCGGGCAGAATGTCGCCGGGGCGACACCGCAGCCAGGCATCGCCATCACCAATGCCGACACGACGCACGGGACATGGTGGTACAGTACCGATAACGGCAGGACATGGACCGAATTCGCTGGAAGTAGCACTTCGGTCAGTGTCGGTAATGGCAACGCACTGCATCTGATTGATAATGGACAGGCACGAATCTATTTTCAGTCCACCGACCCGAACTGGAACGGCAGGCTGGACAACGCCCTGACCTTCCGCGCATGGGATCAGTTTGACGGTGCGGCCAATGGCAGCATCTCGGCCCTGCCCGCGACGGGGCTGGGAACGGGTATAAATACGCCGGGGTCGGCCTATTCGGCAGCATCCGACAGCGTTGCGCTGATGGATGAAAACGTCAATGACGCCCCCAACGTGGTGGCCGACAACACCAACCCGGATGCCCCGGTAGTGACAGGCAACCAGCCTGCATCGTGGCAGGTGACGGAGGACACGGCGCAGTCT
>NZ_JABLUU010000013.1:0-107916 GCF_018491655.1 Komagataeibacter oboediens
CCTGTGGCCACCGCCACCGGAATGCGGGCGAAGGAAGGCGACACCAAGCACGACCGCCAGTGCCCCGCCCGCCAGATAAAGGATGCGCCGCCCGCGCCGGGAGCTTCCCCCGGGGGGCGTGCTGGAGGCTGAAGTGGGAGAGGGGGAGGAAGCCATGAAGTGGGTATCTGCCTGACTGGGGTGAGGTCTGGCGCCACGATAGGAATCTCCATCATTCCGGGATAGTGACGGGTGTCATTATCCGGACATGACAAATGTCATATGCATGGCCGTCGCAGCCTGTTTCAGGTAAAAAACATCCGGAATATCTGGACAAACCTGCCGCAAAGAAAATGTCGAATATTTTTATATAAATTATCATATGAAACGAAAAAAGTATTACATGTAATTACGATTTCTAATGCCTTCGTTTCGTTCGTGTTTGGTCTTATTAAATGTATTCCAGGTGCGTATCATAAAAAAACAGCACCCGGACATGACCCTGTTCGCCGATCTGTCCGGGGAGGAAATGACTGGATTGCATATTTATTATTCATAGAAATGATTATTTTTTGTGCAATTTATATTTTTAATTTCGCGGTTTCCAAGGGGTTCAATTTCCCCTTGCAGAAAAAGCAACATCGTGTTGTCTGCATTCCTGATTGGAAACCGCGTACATGCATGGCATATCATTGAACCATCACAACATTCTGGAAAACCGGATACCCGATGTCTCTGTTTTCGTCACGTGGCTCCCGATATCGCTTCTGCGGCATGCTTATGGCTCTGGCCTGTAGCGTGCCCGTCTGTTCCGGGCTTGCGGCCGAAAACCGCAAGGTCATTATTGATGACGACGACAGCCTGTCGTTAGCGGAGGCAACCCTGCTGAAGGCGCCGGGGGTCGATGTCCTGGGGATTACCGTGGCAAGCGGCAACCGCTGGCGCGATGATGAAATCAACCGCATGCTGCGCGGGCTGGAAATCCTGCACCGGACTGACGTGCCCGTGGTGCCGGGGGCGATTTACCCGCTGATCAATTCGGAAAAGCTTACGGAAAAGTGGGAAAGCCTGTACGGCCGTCTGATCTGGAAAGGGGCGTGGATGAAACAGTGGGTGGAACCCACGAACCAGCCCGACCCGAATTACCATGCGCCCGATTTCGTGCCCACACCGGCGGACGGCAATGCGACGACAAAGCCGACCAAGGAAATCGCGGCCAACTTCCTGATCCGCATGGTCCATGCCTATCCGGGGCAGGTCACGATCCTGGCGGCGGGCGCCATGACCAATCTGGCGCTGGCTGAACGGCTGGATCCGGAATTCGCGTCACTGGCCAAGGAACTGGTGTATATGGGGGGCAGCCTGAACCCGCACCAGCAGCTGTCCACCGTGGCTGCAGGCCAATACGCGCGCGAGTTTGTCAATTCCCCGCGGCGTGAATTCAACCTGCGCTTCGACCCGGAAGCCGCCAGCATTGTCATGCATGCCCCGTGGCGCAAGATTACCATGGTGCCATCCGATCCCGCCACGGCAACGGAGCTCAGCGCCGACTTCCTGCATCGCATTGCATCGCGCAATGCCGACATCAGCAAGCTTGTCGCACACTGGCAACCCGGTTCCCCCATGTGGGACGAAATCGCGGCAACTGTCTGGCTCAACCCGCAGATCGTGACGAAGTCCACCCAGCTTTACGTGGATATCAACACGCAGTTTGGCGCGGGATATGGGGATACGCTGTCCTGGTCGCCCGGCTATCAGCCGGATCTGGATGAGCAGAAGGAAACTGTTGTGGAAACCATAAACCCGACAGCACTACTGGCGACGATGGAACAGATCCTTGCCCGTCCATAAGCCATAGCCGGGACGGGAAGCGTGCCAAAAAGATCACAGCATGCCTCCCGTTTCCTGATTTTCATCATTTGATACAAATTCCATTCATAACCAGAATATATATACAAAATATATTGTTGTGGATGTGTAATTACAGAAACGGTTCATCTGTTCGTACAACGAATAGAATACAGACCGACGGCTTATTATTCTTTCGCATATCGAAATCTTTGTGGTTGGCGTTACAAATTTACAACAATAAAGATTTTGCTAAAGATTTCCGGTTTTATTGTAATTTTTTTCTTTATTTCAAGAAAATCTGCATTTAATGATCATAAAAGATGATGAGAATCATTTTTTACTTTTCGTTTGTGCTTAACTTGATGGTCTGGACATCAAGGGATGTTTGCACGAAAATGCAACACAAGGTTCACGCGAACGGGCTGGGGGCGTGAATATCCGAATGCTTATGAAACCAGGGGATCTGGTTGGTTTTCCGGGGGGGGGAAGTTACTTAAATGCGACGTTATACTCATCGAAACAAGGCGCTGTTTACCATGTCGTGCTTGGTCACGACATTCCTGACGACTGTCGGGCCTGTTTCCAAATCCATGGCGGCCACGGAAAGCACCACGCAGCCCGTGAAGGGGCATGTTGCCACCCGCCATGCCGCCAGCCATACGACGGGCAAGGCTGCTGCTTCCACGCCGGCAAAGCCCCAGGCCGTTGCCGCCCGTGCGACGCCGGAAGTGATCCATGTTGGCGCCAGCCGCAGCGCGCGTGACGGCGGCGGCGGCATGATGCGCCTGGAAACCGCGCCGCATACCGTGCAGAGCATTGGCAAGCAGTTCATTGACATGAAAAGCCCCACCAGCACGGCGCTTGACCTGATCAAGACCCTGCCCAGCGTCAGCGTTTCCACGCCCGACACGTCGGGCATGCAGGGCGGCAGCATCATCAGCCGAAGCCTGACCGACGCCGATATGGGCCTGCTGGTTGACGGCGCACCTGCCGCCAGCGCCAGCTATATGGCCGAAGACGTGGATTCCGAAGATCTGGAGGCCGTGAACGTCACGCCCGGCAGCTCTGCAATCGATATTCCCACCACATCCGCCGCTGCGGGCGTGATGGATGAACGCACCCATACGCCGGGCCACAAATTCGGCGGCCTGATGGATTTCTCATACGGCACGAACAACATGTCGCGTGAGTTCATCCGTCTGGAATCCGGTGACATTGGAAAGACCGGCATCCGTTCATATTTCTCGTTCTCCAACACGCATGCGCGTTCGTGGATGGGTGCCGGCATCAACAGCCGCAAGCACATCGACTTCGGGCTGCAGAAAGACTGGCAGAACGGGTCTTTCGCGAAGTTCTTCATCTCCTGGAACTATGAAGATTTCACGATCGACAATTATTCCAATGCTGCCGAATTCTATCAGTACAAGCACACGGGGCAGGGCTTTGGTCGTAGCGCTGATCCATCCAGCAACAACTACTGGGGCAATAATATTGACCACTGGAACCAGATCTTCCTGACGGCTCCGGTCCATATTGTCCTGCCTGCCAAGTTCAAGTTCGATATTACCCCGTACTTCAACTTCGGTCAGGGCTGGGATGGCGAACCCGGCGGGACGGCCACTGATGGCAAGTACACATATGCCAACGGAACAGCCGTTCCTGGCGGCACGAACCTGACCAGCTACTTTCTCGAAGATTACGCCATGCAGGTTGGTGTCACCACCAAGCTTGGCTACGATATCGACCGTCATAACCATGCTTACATCGGATACTGGTATCAGAACGAAGATTATCTGACGCACTTCCCTGTCAGCGCACAGATGGCAAACGGCTTTAATCCAAGCCCGAACAATGCTGCCTATCAGCTGTACGCCAATGGTTCACGCTCATTCTCCGGTAATGACGCCGGGTTTGAAGTGCATTCCATCTTTATCGGCGATAGTGCGAAGTACCTGCATGACAAGCTGACGATCGACGCTGGCTTCAAGTATGTCATGACCAATTACTGGTATAAGTCCTTCAGCTCCAACGGTTCACTCAGCGGTCGTTATGGTGAAAACAACACAACGCCGCTGCCGCACCTGTCCATTGGCTATACCTTTAACGATCATCACCAGATCTATGTAAACGCCGAAGGGGATTTCCGTCAGCCTTCACCCAGCGCCATTGCCAACAGTGGTGCGGCCGGCGGTCTGCCCAAGAACCAGTATTCCATCAAGGAAGAACTGGGTTACCGTTACCATGACAAGTATGTCATGGTTGACCTGTCACTGTTTAACTACAACATCACCAACCGCCTGCTGAGCACCTATATCGGTGGTGGCCAGTCCGGCGTGGTAAATGCAGGTAACCAGACGGCGCGCGGTTTTGATGCCATGATCTCAACCCGTCCGTTCCACGGCTTCAGCCCTTATGCATCGTTTGAATATCTGAATGCCCGCATGGACTCCAACATCCGCGCCGCAGACGTGTATGGCAATACGTCCTACTTCGCTACGGCGGGTCATCAGGCACCGCAGGCACCGCATGTCATGGCCAACTTTGGCCTGACCTATCAGAAGTATGGCTTCTTTGGTAACGCAACCCTGCATTATACCGGCCCGCAGTCCGTTACCCTGGCGGGTGATGAGCGGATCCCCGGGTATGTGACGGATACGCTGTCGCTGGGCTATCACTTCAAGCCGTTCATGTATGCGAAGACCCCGACCATCCGCCTGAACTTCACCAACCTTACAGGCGCCATTGTCCGGACGGGTGTCCGCGGTATCGGGACCAGCAATGGTTCGGTCCGTCTGATGAACGGGAACATGTCTGCAGCAGGTAGCGGCGCAAGCTTCTATGTCGAACCCCGCTTCAGCATGACGGGAACGGTTTCCACGTCGTTCTGATCAACAGAATATAGCATTGAATATGAATACGACCCTCTGTTCAGGAGGGTCGTATTTTTTTGTGAAATACAATCTGGCTTCTACTGTGCCAATATTCCTGATGGCTGGAGATTGAAAAACATGGCAAGATTATCAGTAGCATCCTCTTTTCTGGTGGCATCCTCACTATTTGTCGCATGCCATCCGGCTGTTGCGTCTTCTTCCGAGGACAGGACAGCGCGTATTTTTGCACAGTTGCAGCACAATCATTCCATGCTTGAAGTCTTCATGCATGACTTCCCGAAGGGGGCCGACCTTCATAATCATCTGGTCGGTGCGATCTACGCTGAAAATACCATGCGCTGGGCAGCACAGGATGGTCTGTGCGTGGATGTGGAGCATAAGGCCATAAAGCCCGACCACTGTGCGCAGGACAGGGGCAAGATGCGCAATGCCGCCACGGTAGAAGCAGACAGTTCTTCGGAAAACAGCATGGTTGACTCCCTGTCCATGCGCAATTTCCATCCGTCCCAGAACGTCACGTCGGGCCATGACCAGTTCTTCAGCACCTTTCCCCGGTTCATTGCGGGCATGGGGGTGACGCATGAGGGCGCGATGCTGGCTGAAGCGGTCACACGGGCCGCGGATGACCATACGACCTATCTGGAACTCATGATTGCACCCGACATTGAGGCGCTGATCCGCCGTGGCCTGAAACACCCCCTGCAGGGTGAGGACTTCGCGGCGGTGCAGGCGTCCTATTCGCCCGCGGAAACACAGGACTTCATCACGCTGGCCCGGCAGGACACCGACCGCATGGAGGCCGACATGCGCACCCTGCTGCGCTGCGATACGCCGCAGGCGGCACCGGGCTGCCGGGTGCGGGTGCGTTACCTGTACGCGACATTACGCACATTTACCCCGGCTGCCGTCTTCTCCCAGATTTCGGGTGCCTATGCACTGGTCAAGGCTGATCCGCGCTTTGTCGGGGTCAATATCGTCGCGCCGGAAGACGATCGGGTCGCCATGCGCGATTATGACCTGCATATGCGCATGTTCCATTACATGTCGGGGCTTGATCCGCAGGTCAACCTGAGCCTTCACGCGGGCGAACTGGCTGAGGGGCTGGTGCCGCCGGAAGGGCTGTGGAACCACATCACGAACGCGGTGACCGTTGCCGGCGCGCGCCGTATCGGTCACGGCGTGGACATGGCTTATGAACAGAACGCCAGTGCGACACTGGCCGAAATGGCACGGCGACATGTCATGGTCGAAATCAACCAGACCAGTAATGACCAGATCCTTGGCGTGCGGGGCAATGCTCACCCGTTCCAGCTTTATCGGGCAGCGGGCGTTCCTGTCGCATTTTCCACCGATGACGAAGGGGTGGAACGGATCAACCTGACGCATGAATACGTGCGCGCGGCGGAGACGTGGCCGCTGACCTATGGTGAATTCAAGGATCTTTCACGTACCGGTCTGGAATATTCCTTCCTGCCCGGTAACAGCCTGTGGGCGCAGACCGCGCCATTCCGTCCGGTTCACGCCTGTAGCCATACCGACATGAAGTCGGAGCAGCTCGCGGCATCCTGCGCGACCTTCCTGCAGAACAGTGAAAAGGCGCAGGCGCAGTGGGCGCTGGAAAAGAATTTTGTGACATTTGAAGAAAATGTAAATAAAAATACCCTGTTCAGAAAGAAATGATCCACCCATACTTTCTGAGTGGATACTGATCCATTCCCACATGGCACCCTGGCCCGTATGGACACGTATCGGGACGGGGTGTCCCCTTATTTCTACATCAATACGGGTGGCAGGGCAGGGTGGTCGTCACCTTGTTTGCCACTCAAAAGATTACTGTCAGGCAGGATGACATCATGACGGATCTGTTTTCGCGGCGTCATTTCCTGGCGGCGACAGGCGGGATGCTGGCGGCCGGCGCCGCCCGGTCAGCGCCCCTTCTGGCGGCGTCTGCGTCCGCCCCGCGCAAGGTCATTGTGGATGCAGATATTGGTGTGGATGACACCATGGCCCTGCTGCTGCTGCATTTTGCCCCGGAAGTGGACATTGTTGGCATCACGACGGTCAACGGGAATGGCACGCTGGACAATACAACGCGCAATGCCCTGTTCCTGTCGGAAAAGTTCGGGATACAGGCACCTGTCGCAAAGGGTGCTGGCGTTTCACTCGACAACCGCACCGATACGGCGCCGACCTTCATCCATGGCGATAACGCCATGGGCAACATCGTACTGCCCAGCCGCATCAACCGCACGGTGGATGCACGCCCTGCGTGGCAGATGATCGTGGACATGGTTCACGCCCATCCGCATGAAATCACGATCCTTGGACTGGGCAGGCTGACCAACCTTGCGCTGGCCCTGCGGCATGATCCGACCATCGCCACCCTGACCAGGGAGGTGATCGTGATGGGCGGTGGCTTTGGCCTGCATGGTGATCTGGGAAATGTCACGCCTGCGGCGGAAGCCAACTTCAAGGGCGATCCCATGGCTGCGGACATGGTGTGCGGCGCATCGTGGCCCATGACGATCGTGGGGGTAGATGTCACGTTTCAAACCACCATGACGGATGCCTATCTGCAGGATATCCGCGATCAGGGTGGTCCGGCCAGCAGGCTGATATGGGATGTCACGCGTTTCTACATGGCGTTCCACAGGCAGCGGCTTGGACTGGATGCCATGTATGTCAACGATGCCTCGGCCAGTGCCTATCTACTCAGGCCGGACCTGTTCAAAACCCGCAGGGGGGCGGTCCGCGTCGTATGTGGCGGGGTGGCGGATGGAGAGTCCATCCAGAAACCCGCAGGCAAGCGCTTCCCACCCGGCGCGTGGGACAACCGCCCGGAACAGGCCGTCTGCACCGATGTGGATCCAGATGGTGTACGCAACCTGTTTGCCCGGGTCATGCGCGGGCATTAGGACAAAGTTCCTGGGTGTCGCCTTTTTAGAAGGCGACGTTTCATCAAGCTTTTTGAAAAGGACTTCGCCAAAACCGCATTGTCTGCCGGTAATGATACTGCAATCGGAACAGAACAGACCTGAAACCTGTTTTTCTCCATATTGCATAATCGTTACGATATGCGATGCTGGTCATTCCGGCACCGTCCGGCCGGTAATGGCTGGCAAGCTGTCTGAACCCATAATTCCATGCATGGCGGGGGAATAGAACACACATGACCGGCATTGATGGCGAACGCCTGTCCAAGACTGTCATGGTTGCGGCCTTTGGCTGCTTTGGCCTGATCGTGATGTTCAACAACATCACCGATTATGATTCCAACTACCAGTTCGTGCGTCATGTCCTCAGCATGGACACGACATTTCCACACAATCGACTTATGTGGCGCGCCATTACCATACCTGTCATCTGGCACCTTGGTTATGACATTATCATTGCGTGCGAAGGGATAACAGGCATGCTGTTCATGCTGGCGGCCGCCAGCATGGCACGCGCGCTGCGCAGCGATCCAGCCACCTTCCGTGTTGCCACGCGCCTGGTACCGTGGGGGACGATGGTAGGCTTTCTGGTCTGGTTTTTCGGGTTTACCGTCGTAGGGGGGGAGTGGTTTGCCATGTGGCAATCCCATTCATGGAATGGACAGCAGCCCGCCTTCCAGTTCATCAGCATGATGGTTCTTATGTGCATCTACGTGCGCAAAAAAGAAGATGTGCCGAACTGACTGCCCTGATAACAATCCATGATACCGGGAAGATACCCTATCCCCAGACAGGCCGAATCAAGGAAGCCCCCCCTAAGAAACCATTTCAAAACAATCTGGTAAAAACTAAAAGTTTTTAGGTGTCGCCTTTTCCCAAAAAGGCGACGTCTTCCAAAACTGTCTGAATGATTGCTGGATATTTTCCAGATAGGCTTTTCAAATGGCCTCTAAAAAAAAGATCTCGACCTGACCCTGTTGCGTAAGACATCGCAGTCCAGCAGCGCCCAAGCAGATTCCGCTATTGAATACCCGATTACCGTCAGTCATCACGCCGCAATCAGCGTTGGTCAACCTGACGCCAAGGGTAACATGCTGATCACACAACACAGGCAGGTCCTGTGGAAGAGCAACAGTAACATCGCCCTACAAAAAAGATCGGCAGATCACTGAATGACCTGCCGATCCTGTATATCCGGCCCGCTTGCGAACCATATGACTGGTCCGCACGGGACGAGACAGCCGGTCAGAAACCGCTGCTCATCGAGAAAATGGCCGAGAAGGGGGATGCAATGGTGTAAGTCGGCGCATAGCCCTTGACGCTCTGCCCATTCATTGCGGTTGCATAATTTGCATTGCTTTCCACACCCGAGGCATAGTTCAGGTAATGGTTATTCGTAATATTTGACAGGTTGAGCTTGATGGTCGGGCTTTTGAACAGGCCCCAGCTTTTAAATCGGTAACCAACCCCGATATTCATACGGACGTAGGCCGGTATGTTCTGGTCATCCATGAATGTGGAGTACTGCTTGGCAACGTATTTCAGGCTGAAATTACCGAATATACCACCGTTGTCATAATCAAGGCCAAACCCGAACTGATAACGGGGGGTCTGGGGCGCGAACTTGCCCTTTGTCGGCAGAAGCGCATCGACACCACTGGCCGATGCGGCAAGGTTACTGTCGGTCCGTGCATCGATATATTCCGCCGAGAAATACGGACGGATGTTATAGATCGGTCGCGTTCCGATTTCGAAATCAACACCGTTGGTCGTCTCACCACCGCCGTTGATGCTGGTCGAATAATAGTCGCTCGGGTTATTGGGATCGGTAATGGTCTGTGAAAACAGTCTGTTGGTGAAGTTATAATGGAAATACGTCACCGACGTATTGATCAGCTTGCCCTGATAACGCCAGCCGAATTCTTCTGAAATGGATATTTCCGGATTAAGACCCGTCGCTGCATGGTTGCTGTAGCCGCTGCCAGCATAATACGCACCGGAATCATAAAGTGACGAGTTCATGGGCACACGGTAATTGGTCGCCACCGAGAAGAAAAGCTGGTTCTTGTTATCGACCTTATAACGGAATGCCATTGTGGGCAGTGCTTCACGATATGTCTGGTCAATAACCCGCCCAGTTGAGGTATCAGGCAGGTAGTTACGGCCATCACGTGTAATGATGGAATATTTCAATCCCGCATCAATGGTCAGGCGGTTATGGAACAGGGAAATACTGTCACCAATAAAGGGCGTATTGATAATCGTGCGTGTCAGCGTATCGCGGTACTGCGCGACCTGCCCGTTTGCAAGGATCAGGTTATCTCCTGTGCCCCATTCGCTTTCGGGCGAGCCATCGGCGGAAATCAGGCTGTATGGTGCTGTCTGGCGCTGATAGGAATATTCAAACCAGTAGCCGATCATCAGGCGGTTGATGCCCGATGTCCAGGTCCATTTCGTAACCGCGCCGGGACGGTATGTACGGGTAATGGAAGGGTTATACAGCAGCGTATTGCCATAATTCTTGCCGCCGATCGTGCCCGACATGGTCTGGGAACCATACGACATGGAGTTCATGTTTTCCCAGTATGCACCACCGCCATTGCCGAAACCGTACCAGAAATATGGGGTTTCGGTCAGTGTCATGTTATGCCCGAGATTGAACCGGGACGGAGCACTGATATAAATATTGGTAAAGGGATTGGGATGTAGTTTGTAATAGTTTGTATTGGCGCTTGTATTACCTGTATAAATTGAATTATACACCGTATTGGGAGGGCTACCGGAAACCGGCCCACCCATCACGCCGATACCGTATTTGTTCCATGATGCCATGGTGGTGGTTGGGGTGCCATAGTTGTCCAGCTGGTTGCCAACAACCACGAACGAAACACGGTTGTCCTTGCCCCATTCCTTGACGACCTTCATTTCGCCATGGATCTTGCTTTCATTCCCCGGGCCACGCCATTCGTCTTCATGCGTATCCGAGAACGAGAAATAGGCACGCGTTCCCGAATTCCCCATAAGTCCCGTGTCAAACCGCGCAAACCCGCGGACCGTATTGAATGACCCGTAGGTGAAATCCGCACGACCGCCCATTTTTTCTTTCGGGTCGATCATGTACATGTTGACCACGCCACCTGACGCGCTGACGGTCGGACTGTCGAGGTCAGCCGAACCCTGCGCCACCTGGATGGAAGACAGATTTTCGGAATCAACGATTTCCTGCGGATAGACGGCATAGCTGCCGATATCGTTCAGCGGGAACCCTTCGAGGGTGTATCCCATCGAACTTTCATTCATGCCGCGAACCGATGTATGGCCACCCGTCAGGCCCATCGGGTCAGAATCCGTGGCGTTGACACCCGGCAGCAGCGCGATCAGCTGCATGGGGTTGAGGCCCGGCGTCTGTTTTTCAATATAATCGCGCGTGACAGTCGATTTGGACTTGGGCGCATCTTCCTTGACCATCAGACCGCCGCCAATGGCCCTGCGGGTGACGCCATCCGTATAGTGATGTCCCAGCACCACCATTTTTTCGTCGGTTGGTGCGGTCTGTCCAATCATGGAGGGGCGATTGCCAACGTTCACATCAGCATTATTACTGCTGTCTGTGTTTACTGCTGTTTTCTGTGTACCATTTTTTTGGGAAACCTTGGATGAGGACACGACATCACTCTGGGCGAAGGCACTTGATATCCACAATGTGGAACAGACCAGTGCCAGCTTGATATTGCATTTCGCCAGAGATGGCCGATGCGTCCTGTTACGTAGAAAAAGTTTCGACATTATTCCACACCAGCATTTTGTGTTTACCGCAAAATTCAATCGCCAACGTTGTGTATTACGAAAGCCAGAAAAGTTTTGTGAATGTATCTTTAAGATTCGTTCCGAAATCGATACATTCAGCGCACAAAATCAGCAGGAACCGGCTTTCCTGAAGAATATCATGACAATGATTACGAACAGATCTGACAATCTGTACCCGTTCTCATGTTATGACATGGTATTGTAGTCCCGGTCCGATCTCAAGAAAAATGTGTCAGAATTTTAAGCTGGTCCGAAACATGCCTTAATGGGTATAGGAATTTTCAAAAGGATATACCGTAAAACACTCTATTCATTAACCTTAATCCAGTGCTTCACGACACATGAGATTAATGCAGCAACACGGAAAACGTTTATTTTCATTCTTTCTTTCCGTTTGACACAGAATTTTGACTATTATGATGAGCGTTTACTATTTCTGAACACCCCGTTTCCTAACCTGCACGACAGGTCTGAACTGGCTGTATTCATGACATGCCGGAACCGGAAAACCGACCGCCAGATCGTCCATCGCAATATGTTCTTTATAAGAAACAAATATGCATTAATTTGGTTATATCCTGATGGATATAATATTATGCTCCCATATTGCATGTAATAAACCGGACCGGCGCTACGGGCATCCGTTCGGAAATGACTGTCGATCATGTGCAGGAAGACATGGACATGTCCGGCGCGCCTGTGGCACGTAAGCGCCAGGTGCGGCAACAGTTCCCGCATCCTGCGCCACAGGATATCCGCCGGACCGGAACAGCATGCTACGGACACGGACATATCTGTCATGGAAGTGCAGGGGACAATCCCATCCTGCATTAGGTGCCCTACGTGCCTGGCCGGGCGCACGCCTGCCGTACTGCATGATCAGTCCGCAGGGCCTGATCGGGTCCGCTACATAATAATACGTACCGTCATGTCCGCCACGGCACGTCGTTTATCGCCGGACGGGCGTGGCCTGTTCAATGCTACCAGCTTTCCATATCCATGATGGCACAGGCATAAGCCCCGCGCAGGTCAGGCGGCCACCGGACAGGGCATGCGGCCCCCCGGTCACGGTCGGCGCGGACAGGGGAAGGCCGCGCAGGCTGCGCACGGCAAGGAAGGCGAAGCATTGTGCCTCCAGCGCATCCCCGTTCCAGCCAAGCTGGTCCACCGGTTCAACCGGCACACCCAGCGCCACCCGCAGCCCATGCATGAGAACAGGATTATGCCGCCCCCCACCGCAGACATACCAGCGCATTGGCCGGACGGGCAGGGGCGTGCGGCGGACGGCCTCAACGGTAAAGGCGGCCAGCGTGGCCGCCCCGTCCGCAGGCGTGCAGACGGATACGCGCTCAAGGGCCGTGGCGAATGTCTGGCGGTCGAGCGATTTCGGTGCAGGGCGCGCGAAGTAGGGATCAGCCAGCATCTGTTCCAGCAGCGCATGGTTGACCGTGCCCATGGCGGCCAGTTTTCCATCCACGTCGCACGCCGTACCCGTATGGCGCAGGGCCCAGTCATCGAGCAACGCATTGCCCGGCCCGGTATCGCAGGCATGGATCGTCCTGTCCGCATCAATCAGGGTGATATTCGCAACCCCCCCGATATTCAGCACCGCGACCGGCCCGGTTACATCATGCAGCAGGGCGGCGTGAAACCATGGCACCAGCGGCGCGCCCTCGCCACCGGCCGCTACGTCAGCGCTGCGGAAATCATGAATAACAGCCAGTCCGGTCGCACGCGACAGCAGGGCCGCATCGCCAATCTGCCACGTCCGGTGGCGGTCTGGCGCATGCAGGATCGTCTGGCCATGAAACCCGATCAGGTCAATATCTGGCGCAACCGCCTGCAACCGCCGCACCGCATCGACATGATGCAGGGTCAGTGCGTGTTCGACGGCCCCCAGTTCCAGATCATCCGGCGGCAGGTCAGGCGCACGGTCCAGTATCCGGCGCGCACGCTGGCGGAGCGGCGCAGGGTAGGGCAGGCTGATATCCGGCCCGAATGCGTCAATCCGTTCACCATCGGTGCGGATGACGGCGGCATCAACCCCATCAAGCGACGTGCCGCTCATCAGCCCGATGACATTCAGCATACGCGTCATTCCGGCCCGTTCACAGCCTGACGCGGCGCACCGGCCTGCCCAAGGATCGAACGCAGGTTGCCATCATGCGCGACAAGCAACGCTTCGATCTGATCCATGGGAATGCCCGAACGGATCATGACCGCGCGTTTGACATTGAACCCCGTGGCCTCCAGCGCATCGAACGCCTGCCGTTCGGTGCATCCGCTCAGGTTCTGGACCATCCGGCATGCGCGCTGCCGCAGCTTGGCATTAACCACGCGCATGTCCACCATCTGCCCACGATAGGCATGGCCCATGCGGATCATGAGGGTGGTGGATATCAGGTTCAGGGCGGCCTTCTGCGCCGTACCGGCCTTCAGCCGGGTGGACCCGGAAATGACCTCCGGCCCGGTCACCACCGCAATACCCTGTTCCGCCACATCCAGCAGCCTGCCATGACGGTTGCACGCAATGCCAATGGTCAGGCTGCCCGCAGCGCGCGCCGCGCCAACCGCCGCACAGGTATAGGGCGTGGACCCGCTGGCGGCGATGCCCAGCACCACGTCGTCCGGGCCGGGATCGTGGGCCATGATGTCGGACCGGGCCACGTCCTCGCGGTCCTCGGCCCCTTCTGCCGCCTGATGGACGGCATTCCGCCCGCCCGCCAGCAGCAGCACGAGCCGTTCAGGCGCCCAGCCGAAGGTGGGCAGCAGTTCCACCCCGTCCTGCATCCCGATCCGCCCCGACGTGCCCGCGCCGACATAGAACAGCCGCCCCCCCGCCAGAAGGCGTGGCAGGGCACTGTTCACCGCGCATTCCAGCGCCGGCGTTGCTGCGCGCACGGCGGCTATGGCGCCCATCTGTGATTCCACCAGCGCATCGAGCACGGAGGCGACAGGCCAGATATCCACATCCGCGTAACGGGGGTCCTGCCCTTCCGTCGCAACGGGCGGGGTGGGCGTGGTGCTGTTCTGGGTCATGGACCGTAACTTCCGGGCAGGTGAATGGAAAATGTCTCAGCCCCGCGAAGGGGTCAGGGCAAGGGCAGCGGCCGTCGCCACGTCATGGCGCAGGCGCACGACATTGCCGTGCCCCGCAGGGTGCAGGCGGCTGGTCAGGATCAGGACATAACTGTCACTGTCGGGATCAAGCCACAGCGACGTGCCGGTAAAGCCGGTATGGCCAAAGGAGCCGACGGGAAACCTGTCCCCCCGGGCCGAGGAATAATGTGTGGCAATATCCCAACCCAGCCCGCGCAGGTCGGATTTTCCGCCCGGCTGCTGCGCGGTCGTCATCAGCAGAATGGTCCGGGACTGGAGCGGAAAGGCCGACGGCCTGCCCGCGCGCCGGTCCAGCAGGGCCTGCGCGTAAAGACACATGTCGTCCGCGGTGGAAAACAGCCCCGCATGGCCCGCAACCCCGCCCATGCGGCGCGATGACGGGTCATGCACCTGTCCACGCAGCATGTGGCCGTTTTCATCAGGTTGGGTGGGGGCGATATGCATGGCCCACGTGGCGGGCGGCAGGAAGCATGACTGCCGCATGCCCAGCGGCGTCAGGATGAAGCGCGTGGCATAGGCATCCAGCGTCATGCCGGACAGCTTTTCAACCAGAAACCCCAGCGTGATGAAATTGATGTCGCTGTAGATGAACCCCTGGCCCGGTGGCTGCACCGGCGTGGTGTCCATGGCCAGGCGGAAGGCGGCATCGCGCCCCTGCCACGGCCGGGTCAGGTCCAGATCGGGGCGCAGGCCGGAATAGTGGGTCAGCAGGTGCCGGATGGTAATGCCGGATTTACCGGCAGCCGCGAACTGCGGCAGGTAGCGCGAGACGGGATCATCCAGACCGAACCGGCCCTGTTCCCACAACTGCATGACACAGGGCGCGGTAATGACCGGCTTCGTCAGGGATGCCATGTCGAACACCGTATCCCACGTCATGGCCTCCCGCGCGGGGGATATGGCTCGCAGGCCATATACGGCGCGGTGCACGATCTGCCGGTCATGGCCAATGGCGCAGACAGCACCGGGTGCTTCCCCCTGCGTTACGGCCTGCCGCAGCCTGCGGTCCACATCGCGCATGTCATGAACCGGGCGCTGCGTGCCCCGTGCATGCGGCGCGCATGCCGTGAGTGTCGCGGCACCTGCCAGCATCAGGACATGACGGCGCTTCAGCCGGGTTGCGGCCGGAAAAACATGCATGTTGCAGCGGACCCGTTAAAAGACGGCATGACAGATGCCCCATGCGCAGGCAATACCATTCCTGCCCCGCACTGACAACGACCCGTTCCCGTACCGTGCGGGATCGCGGCACATGGGGCCGGGACGGCAATCCGTTCCGGTTCCGGGCTGTTTTCGGGCTTCATATGGTCTTCATCCGGTCATATGGTCTGCCCTGCCTGACATGATGGAACCGGTATGTCCGCAACCGATATCGCGATTATCTGCATCTATTGCCTGACCCTGCCATTCATTGCGTTCGCCCTGTCGGGGCGGCAGGACAGCGTTGCCACCTATGTGGGGGGCGGGCACGACCTGCCATGGTGGGTGATCTGCCTTTCGCTGGTCGCAACGGAAACCTCCACCCTGACCATCATCAGCATACCCGGCATCGCCTATGGCAGCGGCATGGTGTTCGTGGGGCTGGCGGTGGGCTATGTGATCGGCCGCGCGCTTGTCGCCTGGCTGTTCCTGCCACATTATTTTTCGGGCCATGGCGGCAGCGTCTACCAGTACCTGGGCCAACGGTTCGGGCATACGATGGAACGCACCGTGTCCGCCACGTTCCTGATCATGCGCGTACTGGCCGAAGGGATCAGGCTGTTTGCGGGCATGCTGCCGGTCGCGGCCATCCTGGCGTCCCTGCATGTTCCCCTGCCGCAATGGGGGATCATGGTGGGAATTGTCGGGCTGACGCTGTGCTATACGATGGCTGGCGGCCTGCGGGCCGTGGTCTGGTCGGATGCGATACAGCTTGCCATCTATATAGGCGGGACGGCGGCCTGCGTGGGGCTGTTGTACCATCATGCAACGGACATGCAGATCCATCTGCTGCGCCATTCCAACAGGTTCCACCTGTTCCATAAATCGCGGCAGTATTTCCTTGATCCCTATACACCCTGTGCCGCCATGATCGGCGGGGCGATCATGGCCATGGCGTCACATGGAACGGACCAGTTGATGGTCCAGCGCGTCCTGGCGGCGCGGAACCTGCGTGATGCCAGAAAGGCGCTGGTGGGCAGCGGCATCATGGTCGGATGCCTGTTTGCCCTGCTGTCGCTGGTCGGCATGCTGCTATGGGCGCGCAATGATGAACGATCACTGGCCGCGATGGGCCTGCGGACCTCGGACGCGCTGTTTCCCGATTTTATCGTGCATGACATGCCCATGGGGCTGGCGGGGCTGCTGATTGCGGGACTGCTGAGTGCGACCATGGGTTCACTGTCCGCCACGCTCAGTGCCATGACCAGTGCGACCCTGCTGGATTTTTCCACGCCCTGCCGGGCGCTGGCGCGGCGGACCGGCCTATCCGGGCTGGCGTTTGCGCGGCTGGTGACCGTGGTGTGGGCTGCCGTCCTTGGACTGGCGGCGCTGGCATTCGCGCGCAGCCATGGGCCGGCCGTGGTGTTTGGCCTGTCGGTGGCGTCATGCGCCTATGGGGCCATGCTGGGGGCGTTCCTGTATGCCATGTTCAGCAGACGGGCATGCACGCGCGAAGTCCTTCTGTCCTTCATCGCCACACTCGTCACGGTCTGTTGTGTCATGGTGTTCAGGCCGCCGTACGGGGCGACAATCGCCTTTACGTGGCTGGTTCCGCTGGGTGTCATCATGATGTTCGCCTGCGGCCTGATGTTAAGGATTGTGCTGAACGTGCGGCAATGACCACCATGTCGCCACGCCGTTCTGCCAATAGGTGCCGGTGAAGAAAACGAGGAGGGGCCATTGCCCGGATCACACCCCCACGGCCCTGCGGGAGAATATGGCTGGCGGCCTGTCATTATTCTTGCATGCCTGTTCTTTGTCATCGGCTTTGTCACATGGCTGAATGGTCCGCTGATCACGTTCGTGCAGGTTGCCTTTGACCTGAGCGCCGTCGGCGCCTTTCTGGTGCCCATGTGCTTCTACCTGTCGTACCTGTTCTTTCCGCTGCCTGCGACGCTGCTGACACGGCTGACCGGACTGATGGGGGGACTGGTCGCCGCACTGGTGGTCCTTTCCATCGGCATCGCCATTTTTGGCGAATGTGTCAGCATCCGCGTCTATCCCGGCGCACTGGCGGGGCTGTTTGTGATCGGGGCGGGACTGTCGTTGCTGCAGATCACGGTCAATCCGTATGTAACGCTGCTGGGGCCTGCTGAAAAAGCGGCCCAGCGCATCGCCATCATGGGTGTGGCCAACAAGCTTGCCGGCATTGCCGCCCCCATTGTCCTTGCGCTGCTGGTCATGCGCAATCTTGGCGATATTGCCGGACGGGTAAGGGCGGCCCCGGATCAGGCCACACGCAACCGGATCCTTGACCAGTTCGCCCACGCCATACAGATCCCGTATTTCATCATGGCCGCCGTCCTGCTGGCGCTGGCCATTGGCCTGGCCCGGTCCACCCTGCCGCAGATCGATATATCCGCAGCCCCGACCAGGGATGCCCCTGCGTGCGGGACATCCCGGCGGACGGGATCATGGCGTCTGGGGATCGGGGTGGCATGCATGTTCGTCTATGTCGGAACAGAGGTCATGGCGGGCGACGCCATTGGTGTCTATGCAGGCAGCCTAGGCATTCCACTTGATCAGGCCAAATTCTTCACATCCCTGACCCTGACGGCCATGATGGGGGGATACGTGCTGGGCATGCTGCTTGTACCACGTGTCTTCTCACAGGCGCGCTACCTTGGCCTGTCGGCGGCATGCGGGTTGATGCTGTGTCTGTCGGGCTGGTTGGCGCATGGTTATGTATCGGTCCTGTGCGTGGCGCTGTGCGGTTTTGCAAACGCCATGATCATGCCCACGCTGTTTCCCATCGTCATGTCCGATATGCGCGAACGCGGCGCGCAGGCAACCGCCCTGTTGGTCATGGCATTTTCAGGGGGCGCGGTCCTGCCGCAGATTTTCGTCGCGATTGCGCCGGGGATGGGGGTACGGGGGGCCTTTGTAATACTGGCAGCTCCATCTTACCTTCTGATCATATTATATAATATCGGTATGCAGAGGCGCGGCCGGACGGATACTGCACCCGTCATGATGGCCGACCCGTGATATGCTGCCGGTGGCATGCCGTAACCGGCCCGCCCATATGGCATGTCACACGACGCAGGCATCACCCGATGAACGCCGGAGGGAGAGCATCATGAAAATTGTCATTCGGTCCACTGCCGGGCAGGCAATGTCACTGACCGCCCGGATCATGGAGCATGCCCTGCGCCGGGACCCGGCCATGACGCTTGGCCTTGCGACCGGCCGGACAATGGACGGGGTCTATGCGGACCTGGTTCAGGCGCACAGGCAGCGGGGGCTGGACTTTTCACGGTGCCAGACCTTCAACCTGGACGAATATGTGGGCGTGCCTCCTTCATCTGGCCGGTCCTACCGCGCGTATATGGACACCCACCTGTTCTCGCAGGTCAATATCGCCCGGTCCGCGACACATGTCCCTGATGGAATGGCACCGGATCTGGCCGCGCACTGTGGGGAATATGAACATAGCCTGCACGCCAGCGGCGGGGTTGACCTCCAGCTTCTGGGGCTGGGCAGGAATGGCCATATCGGTTTCAACGAACCGTTTTCCGCGTTCACGTCCCGCACCCGCGTCGTGACACTGGACCCCGCTACACGGGACCAGAACCGGGACATGTTCGGCGGCGATCCCGATCATGTACCGTATCATGCCATTACGATGGGGGTGGGCACCATTCTGGATGCGCACCGCATCGTGGTGCTTGTGACGGGGGCAGCGAAGGCTGCGGCCCTTGCCGACATGATCGAGGGACCGCTGACGGCCAGCATCAGCGCCACTGCCCTGCAGATGCACGCAAACTGCCTTGTCATCGCGGATGAAACCGCTGCCGCCGCACTGTCCCGCCGCCCCTTCATTGACCACATGATGCGCCACGATGCAGAACTGAAGGCCCTTATGTCGTGAACGGGGACATCTCCCTCCGGGCAGCCATTTTCTTCAGGATGACGTGCGGACATGAATGATGCGGTTCTGGCGGTGGATGGTGGGGGGACGTACACGCGCGCCATGATTGTGGGGCCGGACGGGCACGTAATCGAACATCGCCTTGCCGATGGCTGTAACGCCTATGACAAAGCCGACTGGGCGGACACGCTGACCGGCCTGCTGCGGGGCCTGGGCTCATACCGCCTGCGCGCCGCGACGATCGGCCTGGCTGGCTACTGTGCGCAACGCCCGTCATCCCGCATGCAGGAAGATGCCGTCCGCAATGCCCTTGGCCCCGATGTCATGATCAGCATGCGTCCGGACGTGGACATTGCCTGCGCTGGCGCCTTCGTCGGCGCACCGGGCATCCTTGCGCTGGCGGGAACGGGGTCCGTCATCTGGGCAGATGACTGCCGCCATGCGCCCCTGCGCATTGGCGGATGGGGATACATGCTGGGTGACGAAGGCAGCGGGTACTGGATTGGCCGCATGGCGCTGCACAGGGTGGCCCGCTACCTTGATGCCCGTCATGCTGACGATGCGGATTTCGCCACCCGGCTGCTGCGGGCCATGGACCTGCCGTCCGACCCGGACCGGGCGGGCGAGGCGCTGCTGGAATGGCAGCGGGTGCAGCCCCACGCACGTTCGGCCATCGCGACGCTGGCGCGTGTCCTGGACAGGCTGGCCCATGATGGCAGCGCGGATGCCCGGTCAATCCTGCTGGATGCCGCACGGTGTCTTGCTGCACAGGTCACGGTGGCACGGACACGGCTGGGTCAGGCCCTGCCATGGAGTTATGCAGGCAGCGTATTTCACAGCCGGATTGTCATGGACCGGATGACGCACCTGCTTGGCGAAGGCCCGCAGGTTCCACGCCTGCCCCCCATTGGCGGCGCACTCATGCAGGCCGCCATGTGCGCGGACTGGCCTGTGGACGCGGCATGGCTGGATCGGCTTGGTACCGAGATCGCGTCCACACGCTGACCGTACCATGCGCGGGCGGATACGACGCATGGCCGCATGGAAACGCAATTGTGATGTGCTGCGGCATCCCCGGACGGGTCGTGCGTCCGGCAGCCTGCCGTAACAATCCGGGGAAGGGGGCGTTTCGCCGCATGATCGCGCCCGTGCTGACATCGATTTGCAGCACATGGGCTGTATGATGCAGAGGGTACGGATACCGGAGAAACTGGTTCATGGACTATTTTACCGCCCTGCGCGTTTTCCTGCGTGCAAGTCAGGTCAGGAGCTTTTCCGGCGTTGCGGCTGAACTGGGCATGGAAGTCTCCACGGTGTCCCGCCATATCAGCCGCCTTGAAGCCGATCTGGCCGTTGCCCTGTTCAACCGGACGACACGCGGGCTGCATCTGACCGAGGCCGGTGGCCTGCTACAGGCACGGGCCAGCCGGATCATGGCTGACCTTGATCACGCCCGGGAGGAAGTGACGCTGCATAATGCCTCCCCCCAAGGGCTGCTGCGCATCAATGTTCCCGGCTGCTTCGGACGTCGCCATGTCATACCCCACATGGCAGCGTTTCTGGCGGATTTTCCGGATATTCGCGCCGATGTGATGCTGACGGACACAACGGTCGACCTGATCGAAAGCGGCACGGATGTCGCCATCCGTATTGGCGCGCTGCCTGATTCCACCGTTGTCGCACGGCGTCTGGCCACGCAGTCGCGCATGGTCGTGGGCACACCGGCATATATCGCACGCGCGGGCCGCCCGGAAACGCCGGATGACCTGCGCGCGCATAGCTGCCTGCTGTTTACCCTTCATTGCGGCAACGCGTGGTATTACCGCCCCGACGGCGCGACAGATACGCCATTTGAAAAACTGCCTGTCACGGGCCTGCTGAAGGCCAATGAATCCGAAGCCCTGCTTGACGCGACGCTGCAGGACATCGGCCTTGCCCTTCTTCCCGACTGGCTGACCGGGCCGTATCTGCGGCAGGGACGACTGGTGCGCGTGCTGGCCGATTTCGAATGGGTCCTTGCCCCGGGGGCGGAGCGGGCAATATGGGCGGTCTATCCTCCCAAGAAAGTCGTGGCCCCGAAAGTGCGAAGCTTCATCCACTTCATGAGCCGCCGTTTCAGGGACCCGCTGTATTGGGACCCGTCGTGACGGAGCGGAGCGCGCATGGCAATTGCCGCAAAAGTCCTTTGCCGCCGTGCACGTAGCCCGATCATCAGCAGCCGGGCTATGGAAACGTCACATCACCCTGTTCGACTTTTCCAAAGACATGGAGAGCAAGATGGACACGCTGGTTATTGACCGGACCGAAAAGACCGATGATGTGGCCTCGGGACATTTCTATGAATACAGCAAGGCTGCCAATCCCATCCGTCCCAGCCTGACGCCGCGCATCCCATATCATTTCTTTCCGCCGTCACTTTATGCACAGGGCAGTAGCCGGGTCGTGCCGCTCGACCTCAGCGGGGAACTGAAATGCCCCGGCCCGGCCACCGGCCCCGGGCTGTGCGCCAGTTTTGTCCGCATCAATGCCGGCGACCGGATCACGATGGACCCGAACGCGACGTCAATCGTGTTCTACGCCATACGCGGTCACGGCAGCGCACGCTGTGGTTCGGTGACGTTCGACTGGGCACAGGGCGACTTTTTCGCCATTCCCGCACTGGACGGCATTACGCTCGATGCCTCGGCCGATGCTGCACTTTACGCCGTGCATGACGCACCGCTGCTGACCTATCTCGGGGTGCGCGTCGATACGGCGCGCTTCCGCCCCGTCGTGTTCCGGGCCAGGGATGCGGACCGTGAACTGGGTCAGGTCAGGCGTTCACCCGCCGCCGCTGAACGGAGCCGTGTCAGCATCCTGCTGGCCGCGGATGAATTTCCGCTGACGCGCACCGTCACCCACACGCTGTGGGCAATGTACGGGACCATTGGCGCGGGCACCCAGCAGAAACCGCACCGCCATCAGTCCATCGCCCTGGACTATATCGTGGAGTGCGAACCGGGCTGCTACTCACTTCTGGGCACGGATCTTGACGCGGATGGCCGGATCATCGATCCGGTTCGGGTCGATTGGGAAACGGGCTGCGCATTCGTGACACCGCCGGGTTACTGGCATGCACATTTCAATGAATCACAGGCCGAAGCACGTCTGATCCCGATACAGGATGCGGGTCTGCAGACCTATCTGCGGACGCTGGACATCCGCTTCGCCTGAAGTCCGGACGGCTCGGTGGCATACCCTGCCACCGCGCCATTTTCGCCTCCACCGGGCCGGGCAGGGTTCCCCCGCGATACCAGTGACATATCGGGCAAGACGGGACCGAGTGCACCGGGCGCCGCAAGACGGCCTATCCGCGCGGCATCCCGGCATGCAGGGGGCGTGCCGGATTGCCCGCCACCGTTTCACCCGCCGCCACGTCATGCGTGACAACGCTGCCCGCCCCGATAATGGCATGATCCCCGACCGTGATACCGGGCAGGATAATGGCTCCCCCGCCGATCCAGACATGTCTGCCTACGGTCACAGGACGGCCTGATTCCAGCATTTCCCGGCGCAATGCAGGATCACGCGGATGGTCGGCGGCAAGGATCTGGACACCGGGTCCGACCTGCGTGCCGTCCCCGATCCTGACCTGAACCACATCAAGCACGATGCAGCCAAAGTTCAGGAACACATTGTCCCCCAGAAAGATGTTATAGCCATAATCGCAGTAGAAGGGCGCCCGTATGGTTGCGTTCGTTCCGACCTGTCCAAGCCGTTCATGCAGCGTCCCGTCATGACGGTTGTACCGGGCAAGCCATTCGGCACACTGCGCCATGTCCCGCTGCAATTCGGGGTCGCTGGCGACATACAGGTCACCGGACAGCATTTTCTGCTTCTCGCTCCGTCGGGATATCATGTCAGGTCATGCAGCGCCTTGCCCAACGGCGCGCCCAGCGTCCAGTCCGAAAAACGCACCTTCAGCCCCTGACGTTCCGGCGTGCAGCACACCGGCCCGACCAGATAGGACTCCGCCAGGGGAAAAGGGGCCAGCCGCACAAGCGGCCAGATCTTTCCATCGGCCGAGACCTGAAGCCGCAATACCCCGTCCATAACGGTCGCCCGCATCCAGAAATCCTTCGGATCGCCCCCGTACGGGGCTGTTGCCCAGTCCGAACGGCCATCCGTCAGCACGCTGCTGAGCATGGGCCGCCCGTCGGACAGTTCAATACCGGCCTTGACCCAGCGGCTTTCGTCAATGCGGACCATGATGCCGGCCTGATCATACAGCTTTTCATAATCGGCACGGATGCGAAGCTGCGCGGTAAAGCGCGAGGGGGCATGCATGCCGTAAAAATGGCCGCTGTCGCGTGTGAAGCCGTAAAAGGTTTCACGCCAGAAATCCGATCCCCTGTCGGTGGTCATGTCCAGCATACCGGCGGCAATGGCGCTGTGGTGCGGCCTGTTCAGCCAGACGCCGCCATGCCACGGGCTGCTGGCGCGCGCACGGGCCTGCGCGCCAAACGCCATGCCGCCCGCCACCGCACCTGCGGCAAGAACGGTCCGCCTTGTCATGCCCGGATGCGTGTTTCTTTCGCCTGTATTGCTCACTGCCAGACTTTCCATATCCATTAGACTCCACTACTTATGTACATATGTACACATAGCGCAAGGCTAAACCCGTCCCCACATGGCCAGTGACCAGACTTCCTCCCGCCGTTTCGATCCTGATCGCAAGCAGCGCATCATTGACGCCGCACTGGATGTCATTGTGGCGCATGGCGTGCAGGGCACCACACACCGGCGCGTGGCCATGGCGGCGGGCGTGCCGCTCGGGTCGATGAGCTATCATTTCGCGGGCATGGATGACCTGCTGCACATGGCCTTCAGGCAGGTTGCGCAGGCAGCATCGGCCGCCTTCGTCGCGCGACTGTCCAAAGCCCGGAACCGGCGGGACGCCATTGAGGCCATCATCGACATCATCGCCGGAAACATATGGTCGACACCACGGACACTGCTGCTGAGCTATGAGTTATATGCCTTCGCCGCCCGCAAGCCGGAACTGGCCGCCGTCATGCGCGACTGGATGCAGGCCAGCAGGGACGCACTTGGCCGTTTTTTCGATCCCCTGACCTGTCGCGCACTGGATGCGCTGGTAGAAGGCATGGGGATCCATGATTCAGTGGATCACTCACCGCTGGGTCGCGGGGACATTGCCGATATCGTTCACCGGATATGCCGGCAGGACTGACGGTTGCGGCAGGAACGGCCATGACCCCTGACCACTGGATGCCGTCTTTCAGATATCGTGTCCGGACAGGACGTCGATCAGTTCAAATGCATTCCGCGTGGCGGCGCCATAAACGGTATTGTCGTAAACTGTCCAGACATCGATGCCATGCCTGGCAAGTGCGGCGACAACGCCCGCATGGGCGGCTATGGCGTCCTGCCCATAAGCTGATTCATACATACGGGGAGATCCGTGTAGCCGGAAATAGGCACACCCATGCCAGCCACCCGGCTGCGCCACAGGCGGCGGCCGCGCCGGATCGGCCGCAACACGGGCAACTTTCTGCCGTTCCAGCATATGATCGACGTCAGGCATGAACCAGCTGGCATGCCGTGGCTCCAGCACGATATTGTCCGTAACCGTGGTTTTCAGATCACTGAGGAACCGTTCGGCGCTGTCACCGGGATAGACGAAGCTGGGAGGAAGCTGGACCAGAACAGGTCCGCGTTTATTGCCCAGACCGTCCGTTTCCTCCGCAAAGCGGTCGAGCAGCGCCTGACAGTCCACAAAACGACGTTCATGCGTAATCGTCCTTGGCAGCTTGACGGAAAAGCGGAAACCCGGCGGCACACTGGCGGCCCAGCGTTCATAGGTCGTGCGCCGATGGGGCCGGTAGAAGCTGCTGTTGAGCTCGACAGCGGAGAAACGTGCGCCATAGCGTTCCAGATGCGTGCCGGATGCAGGAAACCGGTCAGCAAGCGCAGAAGGAATTGACCAGCCCGCGACGCCGATATGGATGGACATTACCTGTTTCTCCTCCATTCGGGACGGCTGGCGGTAAACCGCTCCCGGGACCAGCGGCATCATACTCCCGGAAGATACCGCTGCAGGGGATAAAAACGGATAATTCACCGTATACGCAGGATTGCCCGCATCAGGCATGGGTATCCAGCCAGTTGCAGATCGCATTGATCACCTGATCTTCAATGCCGAAATAGCCATGCGGGGTGAGGGAACCGCACTCTCTTTTCGACCGGGTGATGCCCCCCGCCACCATCAGCACCTGCACATCTCTGCTGGCCGTCATGGCGGCTGCGATCTGCCGGGCCGCCGTGGGTGGCGCCACGTTGCATCGATCATCGCGATTGGCGACCACAAGGACAGGCACGCCTATGTCCTGCGGGCTGGCACTGAAGACCGTCTCCCGGCTACCGCCCATGACAGACACGGATTCCGTCAGCACGACACCGGCAATGCTGCCAGCTGGCGCATGCGCCGCACCATTTACGGCAGCGATTGTTCCCTGACTTGTACCCAGCAGGAAAACAGGTCCTGATCCCTGCTGGCGCGCAAGGGCGACAAGTCCCCCCACAACGCGCGCATAGGCCGATGACGCGCGATGTCCCCTGAGGTTGGCATGATCGGACGTATCGGGAATGAGAACGGCATAACCCCGCCTGTTCCACAGTTCCCGCGTCCGTACGACAAAATTGTCACCGTGGCGGATGCGTCCATCGTGCCCAAGGCCGATATCACCCGCCCCACCGGGTAACATGACGATGGTCCCCCGAGGGCTGGCCGGGGTGGCAAAAAGCACACTCAGCCGTTCACCCTCATTCAGGGACAGGTTGAAAACCCGCTTGTCCCGGCCATGGTCCGTGGCAATGGCTGGCGTGCCCCGCCCATCATGGTCCTGCGCGAAAGCCACTGCGGGCTGGGCTGCAAGGCAGAACAGGATCGCAACCATGGTGCGCAGGCATGTCCGCATCGGGGCTCTCAGCAGTTCGGGGCAGGGGAATGACGGTCGTCGTGGAACAGTCCGGCACGCCAGTCGCGCACGACGCACCCATGACGACATCCGCGGGTTCACGGGGGAAACGGAGAGGGGTGCAAAAATCATACCGGGCGTCCCGCCTGCGTTCCCGTCCTGATACTGCACGTTACATGGTAGAGAGGTACCCGGGCAATGCCCAGCCCCGTCGGGAACACTCGAACCATGGTGCTGCGTCACGGCGGGAGTTGTGCAAAGACAGTCCGGTTGGTTTTATGGCTTGTGCTGAAAACGGACTGATCGGGGACTTGTCCGATATCGCAATAGCCGCCAGGTCTGTATGTGCCCCGTCCGGCAATCTTCCTGTGGCATTGTCTTTCCGCGAACAGCAGTGCACCGGTATGGAAATTGAGCCGCGTGCCTGTTGGATCATGGTTCGAGTGCCACAGCAGATCCTGCGCGTTGACCGCTACCCGTGCCCTGGCACCGACCAGAACATATGGACCGGCTGCCTGTCACGGCCTGCACGCTGCGGCCCGCGCATGCCCTTTCCTGCGCCAGCCGGGACCGCTCCGGCATTGGGTTGCGAACCTGCCCGGCCTCCACTCCCGACCGGCAGGGCGGGCGGCATGGGGCCTGAACGGCATATGACCGTTACATACCCGGCCAGATGGACGACATGGCAAAATGTTTTGACATCGCATTGTTCCGCATGCCAATAAAGGCGACAGGACAGCTTTCCCATCGGTTCGTTCATCAATGGCGGTGAGCGGCAGGAAAACTGCAGAATCGGTCACGACAATACCCGGACGGCCAACGATGGTCTCCGTGCCTGAAAAAGGCGTCTCCATCCATATCGCATGATGGGGACAGGATGCGATGACGTGGACAAAGGATTTCTAAAGGCCGGAAACCCGCGCACCCTGCTCGCGGCATTCCTTTATTTCGATGTCTCCTTCATGGTGTGGGTCCTGCTTGGCCCGCTGGGCATTTCCATCGCCCATGACCTGCATCTGAACGCAGGCCAGAAGGGACTGCTGGTGGCCACGCCCGTTCTGGCGGGTGCGCTGCTGCGTGTACTCGCGGGCGCGCTGGTCGATCACTTCGGGCCACGTCGGGTTGCGATTGGCGCCCAGATTCTTGTTATCGCCGGGCTGTTCCTGACATGGCTGATCGCGCCACACAGCTATGGCGCACTGTTCGGGGTTGCACTTGTGCTGGGCGTCGCCGGGGCGTCGTTCGCGATTGCGCTGCCGCTGGCCTCGGCATGGTATCCGCCACAATATCAGGGCACGGCGCTGGGTATTGCCGGGGCCGGCAATTCCGGCACGGCGCTTGCCTCGCTGTTTGCGCCTGGCCTGGCCGTGCTTTACGGCTGGGTCAATGTGCTGGGGCTGGCAACGCTGCCACTGACCGCCGTGCTGGTCGCCTTTATATTTCTGGCCAGTGAACCGCCGCAGCGTCGCTCCAGTGGCGGTCTGGTGACGTGGCTGCCCGTCCTGCGCAGCGGCGACTGCTGGCTGCTGATGTTCTTTTATGGCGTGACATTCGGCGGTTTTGTGGGGCTTGCCTCGTTCCTGACCATCTATTTCAACGACCAGTACGGCCTGCCGCCTGCCATTGCCGGAAGCTGTACGGCGCTGGTCGTGTTTGTCGGGTCCTTCGTGCGTCCGCTGGGGGGCGCCATGGCCGACCGGATCGGGGGCGAACGCGCCCTGAGCATCCTGTTCGCGCTTGCTGTCGCCATCTTTGCCGTGATCGGGTTCGGCCTGCCCACGATCTGGCTGGCTTTCCCGGCTTTTTTCCTGGGCATGCTCGTGCTGGGTCTGGGCAATGGCGCGGTCTTCCAGCTTGTGCCCACGCGTTTCCCCAGTCGTGTCGGTATCCTGACCGGGCTGGTGGGCATGAGCGGCGGGGTAGGCGGGTTCTATCTGGCCTCATCACTCGGGGCCGCGCGACAGGCCACGGGGTCCTACGGTCCCGGCTTCCTGGGCTTTGCCGCGGTTGCGCTGGTGGCGTTTGCCTGTGTTGGCGTGTGCCGTCGCCGCTGGGCGGCTGAACGGCCCCGGATGTCGGCTGAAGCCGATGCGACCGCCTCCTCATAATATCAGATCAGGAACGTATCCCGTGACCTGTATTTCCGACGTGCTCCGGCCCGCTTCGCTTACGGTCGGCTTCACCACCGTTCTTGCCAGCCTGTGTACCGGCCATGCAGCCCTTGCCGACACGGCACCCGCCGCGGGTGTCACGGCAACCAGTATCCGCCCGACCTCGTCCCGTCCACCTGAGAAGGCGGCCATCCACCACGTGACACTGCCACACAGCCCCGACTGGGGGGTATTCAATGCCGGAAAGGGGGCCGCAGCCGGTTTCGGGACCGTTGGTGGTTTCGGACAGGCGCGCTGGGCCGAGGACTGGAGCGACATTGTCAATACGCCACCCGAACAGCGCCGGAACGACTGGTTCAACCGCCTGAAATATATTCCCCTGACGGACAAGGGCGATATCTGGCTGTCCATCAATGGGGAGGAACGGCTGCGCTACGCCTTTGAAAACCAGCCGCAGATGGGAACCGCGGGCAAGACCAACGCCAGCCGCGTACTACTGCGCAGCCAGTATGGTGCCGACCTGCACCTGGGTGAACATGTCCGCGCCTATGCCGAGTTCCTGTGGGGCGAAGCCGGGGGATCGAACTATTATGGCTACCAGACCGGGGTGCAGCGCGAGCGGCTGGATCTCCAGCAGGGCATTCTGGAGGTAAAAGGCAGGATGCTGGGCGCACGGATGGGCGTGATCGGCGGTCGCCAGATCTTTCTCGATGCCCCTGTCACCATGCAGTCCGCACGCGACCTGACCAACGCACAGCAGTCATGGGATGGCTTCCGTGGCTATGCGGTGTGGAAATCCTTCCGGCTGGACCTGTTTGACTTCATGCAGACCAACAAGCTGCCGCGCAATGTTTTTGCCGACGGGACAAACTACAACGCCCGGATGTATGGGATCTATACATCCACGGCGCTGCCCAGGTTTTCGGTCATGGGGCAGAAAAGCCAGATTTTTACCGATGTGTTCTTCATTGGTTACCTGTTCAACGGCGCATCGGCGGCGCTGGCCACCACAACGGGCACGCAGGCCGGGTCGACCCGACGCGACAATATCGGCGCACGCGTGTGGGGGAATGTCGGTCCCTTCGATATCAGCCTGACCGGCGTGTTCCAGGGCGGCGAATTCCGTCCCGCCGGTGGCGGGGCGACACGCCCGGTACGGGCCTATGCCGTCAACGGGACGCTGGGTTGGACGGCGAAGGGCCTGAAGACAAAACCGTCCATCGCACTGCAGGGCGACCTGTTTTCAGGCGGGTCGTATCACAGCAGTGATGGCGCGGTCGGCACGTTTGCCACTCCCTATTTCCCGCTGCCGTATTATAATGACGTCACACTGGCCCTGACATCGCAGAACCTGGTCGGCATCGGGCCGGTCATTACGGCAGCGCCACTGGCGAACCTGCATCTCAAACTGCATGTCCCCGTTTTCTGGCGCGAAAGCACGCAGGATGCGGTGTATGGCACCGGCAAGATCTATGGCTGGCGCAACGGCCTGTCGGGCGGGTTCATCGGCACCACGCCCCAGACGCAGCTGGCATGGAATTTTGCGCCCCACTGGACATGGACGCACGATATCGCAGGCTTCGTCGCATCGCAGGGGATGCACCGCGCGGGGGCGAAGGACGGAGCCTTCTACATGCAGACCATGGAATTCAAATTCTGACAGCCGATCGTATGACAGGAGAAACGAGCATGACCGGAACGGGAAACATCGTCATCATCGGCAACGGCATGGTTGGCCATTACTGTGCCGAGCAGCTTGTGGCGCATGGCCTGCATGAAGACTGTGCCATTCACATTTTTGGCGACGAACCGCACCACGCCTATGACCGCGTGCACCTGACCGATTACATGAGCGGACGCGATGCGCTGGCGCTGCGCCTGCATGTGGATGATTTCCATACCCATCACGACCTGACCCTGCACCGTGGCGTCAGGGTGACACGCATCGACCGCGCAGCCCGGATGGTGGAAAGTGCCGAAGGGCTGCTGCCTTATGACACGCTGATCCTTGCCACCGGTTCCACGCCGTTCGTGCCGCCGGTTCCGGGCAACACCGGCACGGCGGGGCTGGTCTACCGCACGCTGGATGACCTTGACCTGATCCGGGCCGCAGCAGATGGCGCGTCGCACGGCGTGGTCATTGGCGGCGGACTGCTGGGGCTGGAAGCCGCCAACGCGCTGTCGGGGCTGGGGCTGTCCACGGCCGTTGTCGAATTCGCGCCGCGCCTCATGCCGGTGCAGCTTGATGACGATGGTGGCCTGGCCCTGAAGCAGCGGATCGAGGCACTGGGGATCGAGGTGCTGACATCCCATGCCACGCAACGGATCATCGCGGGAGAGACACACCGCCACCGCCTTGTCTTTGCCGATGGCACGTTCCTTGAAACCGATCTGGTGGTCTTTTCCGCCGGCATCCGCGCGCAGGACAGGCTGGCGCGTGACTGCGGGCTGGCCATCGGGCCACGCGGCGGCGTCGTGATCGACGGGCAGTGCCGCACGTCCGATGCGGCGATCTACGCAATCGGGGAATGCGCCTGCTGGAACGGGCAGGTGTTCGGGCTGGTGGCACCGGGCTACACCATGGCGCGCACGGTCGCATCCACCCTGGCGGGAGAAGAAGCTGCGTTTACCGGGGCGGACATGTCCACCAAGCTCAAGCTGCTGGGGGTGGACGTCGGCTCGATTGGCGATGCGCATGGCGCGACACCCGGCAGCCGGAGCTACCGCTTCATCGGGGAAGTGGACGGGTCGTACCGCCGCCTCGTTCTGTCGGGGGATGGCAGCCGTGTGCTCGGGGCCGTGCTGGTGGGGGACAACGCGTATTACGACACGATCGTGCAATATGTGCAAAACGGCATCAGCCCCCCGCCGGACCCGGCGGCCCTGATCCTGCCGCGCGGAGAAGGGGCGGACCTGCTGGGCGCTGACGCGCTGCCCGATACGGCCATGATCTGTTCGTGCCACAACGTGACGAAAGGTGCGATCTGCGCCTCTATCGAGGGGGGCTGCACGGATATTGCCGGCCTGAAGCAGTCCACGAAGGCCAGCACGGGCTGTGGCGGCTGTTCGACCCTGCTCAGGAACGTGTTCGAGACCGAACTCGAAGCGCGCGGCATTACGGTCGATCACAGCCTGTGCGAACATTTTTCCTATACGCGGCAGGAACTGTATTCGCTTGTCCGCGTGCATGGCATCCAGACGTTTGAAGACCTGATGGCGCGGTACGGCAATGGCGGCCTGGGCTGTGACACCTGCAAGCCCGCTGTCGGGTCGATCCTGGCATCGGCCTGGAACAAACCAATTACGGACCCGCTCTATATCCCGCTGCAGGACACGAACGACACGTTCATGGCCAACATGCAGAAAAACGGCACCTATTCGGTTGTGCCCCGCATCGCGGGCGGCGAGATCACGCCGGAGAAGCTGATCGTCCTCGGTCAGGTGGCGAAGAAATACGACCTGTATACCAAGATCACCGGCGGCCAGCGCATCGACCTGTTCGGCGCGCGGCTGGAACAGTTGCCCGATATCTGGGGTGAACTGCTGGAAGCAGGATTCGAGACCGGACAAGCATATGGAAAATCCACCCGGACCGTAAAATCCTGCGTGGGCAGCACATGGTGCCGCTATGGCGTGCAGGACAGCGTGGGCAAGGCGCTGGATCTGGAAAACCGCTACAAGGGCCTGCGTTCGCCGCACAAGCTTAAATTCGCCGTATCCGGCTGCACCCGCGAATGCGCCGAGGCACAGGGCAAGGATGTCGGCGTGATCGCCACCGAAAACGGCTGGAACCTGTATGTCTGCGGTAATGGCGGCATGCGCCCGCGCCATGCGGAACTGTTCGCGACCGACCTGGATGCCGAAACGCTGGTGAAATATATCGACCGTTTCCTGATGTTCTATATCCGGACGGCGGACAAGCTGCAGCGCACCTCTGTCTGGCGTGAGAATCTTGAAGGCGGTCTGGATTACCTCAAGGACGTCATCATCAACGACAGTCTTGGCATCTGTGCGGAACTGGAACGGCAGATGCAGATGGTGGTGGACCGTTACCACTGCGAATGGCGCGATGCACTGACGGACCGTGAAAAACTCAAGCGGTTCCGTACCTTCGTCAATGACAGCCGTCCCGATCCAAACATCCGTACCATACCCGAGCGCGATCAGGTCCGTCCGGCGGACAACCTGCCGGAAACCACGCAGTCGGCCGGCCCCGTGGAGTGGACCGAGCTGTGCGGACACGATGACCTGGTGGCCATGTCCGGGGTCGTGGCATGGCATGACGGTAACCAGATCGCCCTGTTCTACCTGCCCGCGACGGAGGGCGCGCCCGCCCGGGTCTATGCAATCGACAACCACGACCCGTTTTCGAACGCCAACGTGCTCGGACGCGGCATCATGGGCGACCTGAAGGGACAGGTGGTGGTGGCCTCGCCGCTGTACAAGCAGCATTTCCGCCTGGAGGACGGGCAGTGTCTGGAGGATCCCACCGTCCGGCTGCGGACATGGGAAGCCCGCCTGGAAAACGGCAGGGTTGCAATCCGGGCCAAAACGGTTGCAGCCCCGCCGGAACCCGTATCGGCCTGATCCCATGGCGCGGAAGGACATCCGCACGGTCTGCCCCTATTGTGGGGTGGGCTGTGGGGTCATACTGGAGGTGGAAAACGGCCGCATTGCAAAGGTGCGGGGTGACGGCGCGCACCCCGCGAATGGCGGCCGCCTGTGCACCAAGGGCAGTTCGTGCGACCGGCCGCTCCTGTCCGACCAGCGCCTGCGCCATGCCGCCATCCGCCCCCGGCGCGGGGAACAGGCCGCACCTGCGGGCGTGCAGCAGGCCATCGACGCCACGGCGGCACGGCTGCGCGCCATCCTTGACGAACATGGACCCGACGCCATCGCCTTTTACGTATCGGGGCAGATGTCACTGGAAGCACAGTACCTGATCAACAAGCTGGCCAAGGGGTTTGTCCGCACCCAGCATATTGAATCCAATTCCCGCCTTTGCATGGCGGCCGCAGGCACCGGCTACAAGCTGTCCCTTGGCGCCGACGCCCCGCCGGGCAGTTATGAGGATTTCGACTGCACCAGCCTGTTTTTCGTCATTGGCGCCAACATGGCCGACTGTCACCCGATCCTGTTCCTGCGGCTGATGGACCGCAGGCGGGCAGGTGCGCGGCTGATCGTGGTCGACCCGCGCCGGACGGCCACGGCGGAAAAGGCCGATCTGTACCTGCCGATCCGCCCCGGCACGGATCTGGCGCTGCTTAACGGCCTGCTCCATCTTCTGGTCAAAAACGACGCGATCGACAGGGACTTCATCGCCCGGACCACGACGGGGTGGGAGGCGATGGAACCCTTTCTGGATGAATACGCCCCCCGGACCGTGGCCGAAATCACCGGCCTGCCGGTTGAGGACATCCTGACCGCCGCGCGCTGGATCGCGGAGGCCGGGGAGTGGATGAGCCTGTGGACCATGGGCCTGAACCAGAGCGTCACCGGCACATGGAATACCAACGCGCTATGCAATCTGCACCTTGCCACCGGCGCGATCTGCCGCCCCGGCAGCGGGCCGTTTTCACTGACCGGGCAACCCAATGCCATGGGCGGGCGCGAAATGGGCTACATGGGGCCGGGCCTGCCGGGACAGCGCAGCGCACTGGTGGCAGCGGACCGCGCCTTTACGGAAGAACAGTGGTCGCTGCCCCCCGGCACCCTGCGCGACACCGGGGGCAATGGCGTAATTGCCATGTTCGAGGCGATGGAGCGCGGTGCCATCCGGGCATGCTGGGTCATCTGCACCAATCCCGTCGCCACGGTTGCCAATCGCCGCCATGTGGTCCGGGCACTGGAGGCAGCAGACTGCGTGATCGTGCAGGACGCGTTCGCGGATGGCGAGACGACGCGCTTTGCCGATATCGTGCTGCCCGCCGCCCTGTGGGCCGAGGGGGACGGCGTGCAGGTCAATTCCGACCGTACCATGACCCTTGCACGCAGGGCAGTACCGCCACCGGGCGAAGCGCTGCCGGACTGGGACATCATTGCCCGCGTGGCGCGGGCAATGGGGTTTGCGCAGGATTTCGCCTTCACCTCCGCCGCCGAAGTGTTTGCCGAGGCCAGCCGGTTCAGCAACCCGAAAACCGGCTATGACATTGCAGGCGTCAGCCATGCGCGCCTGCGCAACGGGCCGGTGCAGTGGCCTGCGCCCGCAGGCGACACGCAGGCCCGGCACCCGATCCGTTACCTGTCCCCCGACGGGACCGGACCCGTCTTCGCCACGCCGGACGGGAAGGGGGTCTTTTTCGCCCGGCCGTGGATGCGACCGGATGAATGGCCGGATGAGGAATTTCCCTTCGTGCTGAACAGTGGCCGACTGCAGCACCAGTGGCATACGCTGACCAAGACCGGGCGCGTGGACAGCCTGAACCGCCTGAACCCCGGCCCCTTTGTGGAAATCGCCCCGCCTGATGCCCATGCGCTTGGCCTGACGCAGGATGATCGCGTAAGGATCACGTCACGGCGGGGGCAGATCGCCCTGCCGGTCCGGATCTCCGCGCGGGTACGGCCCGGCACCTGCTTTGCCCCGTTCCACTGGAATGACCGTTTCGGCCCGGACCTGACGGTCAATTCCGTCACGCCGGACGGCGTTGACCCGATTTCGCTGCAACCCGGCTTCAAGCTCTGCGCGGTGGCGCTGGAACGTGTGCAACAGGCCGCGGGCCCGGCCACCGACGATGTGGAACCAGTCAGGAAAGGAGAGTCCGCCATGACGCTGCGCGCCCTTACCAGCCATCTCGGTCTGGAGCGGCCGGACCAGTCCGTTGCCGCAATCCTGACCGAGGAGGGACGGGCATGGCTGTCCGGGTTCCTCGACGGGCTGGAGATGGCCCCGCCGGGCACAGGGGAGGTACCCGTTCTGCCCGCATCGGCGCCCCTGCCGGCACAGGCGCGCACGCGGATCAGCGGTATCCTTGCGGGTCTGTACAGCCGCATGCAGCCAGGTGACGGGACCGTACAGGCACCTGCGGCCACCCCGCCGGGTATCAGCGTATGGTGGGCATCCCAGACCGGGCGCGCGGAAGGTCTGGCCGCCACGATCGTTGGCTGGCTGCGCGAGGCCGGCCACACGGCAGAGGGAAAATGCCTTGATGCATTCGATGCGGACACCACGCCTGCAGGTCCGGCGCTGTTCGTTGTGTCCACCTTCGGGGACGGGGACCCACCAGACTGCGCCGCTCCGTTCTGGGACATGTTGCGCGAACGCCACGCCCCCATGCCCGATCTGACATTCGCCGTGCTGGCGCTGGGGGATTCCTCATATGCCAGCTTCTGCGGCTTCGGACGGGCGCTGGACGGACGCCTGCGGGAACTGGGGGCGACGCCATTCGTGGACCGCGTGGACTGCGAACCTGATTTCGAGGAAACGGTCGAGGCATGGCGGGCAACCATGCTCACGGCCCTTGCGCGGGCAGGAACCGGTGGGCAGGCTACCGTGCCCGCCACACCCGCGCTGGCAGACGCGCCATCCCCCCCGGTTTCCGGCACGCGGGAAGCCCCCGTCATGGCCCGTCTGTCCATCAACGAACGCCTGTGCGCCGCAGGCTGCGACAGGGACACGCGGCGCATCGGCCTGGATGTCAGCGGAACGGAACTGAACTGGGTTCCGGGGGACGCACTGGGCATATGGCCCAGCAACCCGGCGGCCCATGTGGAAGCCGCCCTGCGCGCGCTGCGCCTGCCGGACGATACGCCCGTCGTACTGCGCGGCTGCGGAACGGTGGGACTGCACGAAGCCCTCACGCGCCATTTTGACCTGAGCCGCCCCAACGCGGCCATGCTGGCAACACTGGGTGGCCGTGCGCCGGGTTTCCTGCCCCACCTGCTGAAAGACGCGTCCCTTCCGGTCACGGCGCAGGACGTACCAAGCCTGTTCCGGCGCATGCAGCCGCGGCTGTACTCGATTGCGTCCTCGCCACAGGCATCCGGGCGGGTGGTGGAACTGACGATGGGGGTCAGCCATACGCCATGGCCGGGCGTATGCTCGAACTGGCTGACGGGGCTGGATGACGGGGCGGACGTGCCGGTTTTCATCCAGCCCACCACACATTTCCGGCTGCCGGCGGATGATGCCGCCGCCATGATCATGATCGGCCCCGGCACCGGCATCGCGCCATTCCGGGGGTTCCTGCAGGAACGTGCGGCACGGCAGTCTCCGGGCCGAAACTGGCTGTTCTTCGGGGAACGCCACGCGGCGGAAGGCTTCTACTATCGTGACGAACTGGACGCCTTCCTGTCGTGCGGGGTGCTGACGCGCCTCGATACCGCCTTTTCACGCGATCAGCCCGAGCGCGTGTACGTGCAGGACCGGATGGAGGCCGCAGGCGACGCACTATGGGACTGGCTGCGGGACGGGGCCTATATCTATGTCTGCGGTGACGCGACCCGCATGGCGCGGGATGTTGATGCGGCGCTGCGCCGGATCGTGGCCCGTCACGGCGACCTGTCATCCGGCGATGCGGATGCATTCATAAGCAGCCTGACACGCGAAGGCCGCTATCTGCGTGATGTGTACTGATGCGTGAGGACATGTCACCCGGTACGCGCCTGCGGGTACTGGTCGCGGATGAAAATCCCCGCCGGGGCCATGCCCTGTCGGAGACGCTGCACGCCGATACGTCGCTGGATGTCCTGACCGTTCCCCCCGGTACGGCGCTGGTCGATGCGGTGCGGGCCTGTCGGCCCGATGTCGTGCTGGTCGACATGAACAGGGCCGACCGTGACGCGCTGGACAGCATTCGCGCCCTGTCCTGTTCAGCGCTGGAACGGCCGGTCGCCCTGTTCGTGGATGAGGACGATGTGGAACTGATGGAGACAGCCTTCGACACCGGCATATGTTCATACAACGTGCTGGAGGCGCTGCCCCGTGACGTGAAGCCGCTGCTGCGTGCCGCCATCGCGCTGTATGCCCGCTTCCGCCGCACGCGCGACGAACTGACCGAAGCGCAGCGTGTCCTTGCCGAACGCAGGATCATCGAACAGGCAAAGAGATGTTTCATGAAAAACGAAAAAACCAGCGAAGCGCAGGCCTATCGATGGCTCCAGCGCCGGGCCATGCAGACATCGCGTCGCATTGCGGCCGTCGCAGGGGAGTATCTGGCATCGCACAAAAGGGATGAGGCATCATGAACACACCGTTACGGATCGGCGTGCTGAAGCTGGCTGACAGCGCACCGGTGATCATGGGGCGACAGCAGGGCATTTTTGCCCGCCATGGTCTGGAGACCGAGATCGTCGTCTCCCCATCGTGGGCCAACATTGCCGATGGTCTGGCATGGAACAGGCTGGATGCCGCCGTCATTTTCGCGCCGCTGGCCATGATGACCGCTCTCGGGCGGCGCGGGCATGATACGGGGCTGCGCCCGCTGGGCCTGATCAGCCGGGGCGGCAACACGATCATGCTGCGCGGCGCGAACCCGGTGGAAGGGGCATGGAATGCCGGCCGTCAGGGGCGGCAGGCCTTTGACCGGTGGTCCACGGCCATCGGGCGGAAGCCGCGTATTGCCGTCGTGCATATGTATTCCACCCATCTCCTCATCCTCCGGCGTTTTCTGAAGATGATCGATGTCAGCATGGAGGATGAAATCGATCTGTCGGTCATGCCCCCGACCGACATGATCCATGCGCTTGCTGAAAACGCGATTGATGGCGGCTGTGTCGGTCCGCCATGGGGTACCGAGGCGGAACAGCTCGGGCTTGCCTTTCGCGTGGGCGGGTCAGCCACCGTCCTGCCCGGCCATGTTGAAAAGATCATTGTCGCATCGGGAAAGCTGCTGTCATGCAACGCGACGGCGCGGCGCATGTCGCATGCCCTGCGGGACGCGATTGCGTTCTGCCAGCAGCCGGCCCACCGCGCGGACATCGCGCGCGCGCTGGCGGCCCCCGTCGCGGATGGCGGGCTGACACTGCCGCTGGCGGCGACGGACGCCGTCCTGCCCGGTGGGGATGCCCGCGAATGCGTGACCTTCGCCGGGGGCAGCCTGCTTCCGTCCGACCTTGACTGGATCATAAGCGATATGACGGCGCTGGGATGGGTGGACAATGCCGAGCAGCAGATACTCATGCGCTGGATCGGTCCCATGCCCGCGGATCCCCCCCACGCCTGTGCGCGGTCACTGTGAACCGCGCGGGGAGAGGGAGGCCATGCTGTTCAAGTTCGAAATGGATTTTGCCCTGTCGTTACGCTGCGTTCCCATGATCGTGCGCATGAAGCTGGACCTGTGCGGGGTAAAACTCAGCCTGCGTCAGTGGAGCCGTTTCACGCCGCACGACAGGCAGGCACTGGTGGACCGTCCCGCCACCACGCCGCCGGAACAGGTGGCGTACCGGTCCTTCCTCCTGCACCTGATCAGGGCCCGGTCAGGGGAAGAACCAAAACTGCTTCCACCTGCCCGGACCGAAGCATGGCAACTGGCTGCTGGCGTGCCCGATGCGATCAGGCTGAAAGCACAATCCAGCGGGTTGCGGCCCCCCACACCCGAACAGTGGAAGCACCTGTCCTGCCTGCAGCGCTTTGCGCTGGTCAAACTGACACGGCCGGGCCATGAAAACCGGAATTTCGGACCCGCCTTACGGGAATTTCTTGATACGGATGCATGACGAATGCCGCCCGTTTCAAACAGGCGGCATTTTCCAGAAAACCGTCTGAAAAGTCGGCTTATGAAACATCCCGTAAATCTGCTGGATGTTTCTGGTGGAGCCTGCTTCAGGAAAACCCGAAAAACGTCGCCTTTCTGAAAAATGGCGACACCCGGAAACGTTCCATTTTCCTGAAAACCAGCCCGTCACGCCAGAAGCTGGTCATGCCTGTTCATCAAAACCATCGGCAAGCATGTTCGTCAGCGTATCCGCCATGGAATGAAACTGCTCCGTGCGCATGATCGCGGCATCGCGCGGGCGGGGGAAGGGGACGTCAACCTCATGGGCGATGCGACCGGGGCGGGGCCTGAGCACAATGATGCGATCCGCAAGGAACAGGGCCTCGGCGACATCGTGCGTGATCAGCAGGGTGGTGATCTGCTGCGCACTCCACAGCCGCATGAGTTCAAGGTTCATGCTGCGGCGCGTGACCGCATCCAGCGCACCAAAGGGTTCATCCAGCAACAGGACCTCTGGCGAAAGCACAAGCGCACGCGCAATGGCCGCACGCTGGCGCATGCCACCGGAAAGCTGGCTGGGTCGCGCATGGGCGAAATCCGCCAGCCCGACCCGCCGGATCAGGTCGTCCACCCGCGCCTGATCGACCGGATACCCGGCCAGGCGGAAGGGCAGGCTGATATTCGCCGCGATCGACAGCCATGGCAGCAGCGCCGCATCCTGAAAGGCGACACCAAGACGATGGGCGCGCGACAGTTCGGCGGGTGCCACACCTTCAACCCGGATCTGGCCCGCGCTGGGCGTGGCCAGTGCCGCGATCAGGCGCAGGATCGTGCTTTTCCCGCAACCGCTCGGCCCCAGCAGCGCGACGAATTCACCCTCCCTGATGGCAAGGGAAATATCGTCCAGCGCCAGAATGTTCCGACCGTCATTCAGCTGGAACGTCTTGGAAACGTGGCTCAGCTCGATTGCCGGGACCCGCTGCATCAGCTCTGGACCATCGCGTCAAACCTTTCCATGATCCTTGCCCTGCGTTCATTCACCCTTGCGCGCAGGGCCTCGATATCGATGTTGAGCAGCATGCGGTCACGCATCACCACGGCGCCTTCGATAATCACATCGCGCACATCCCGCCCGACCACGCAATGCGCTGCAAGGAAAAGCGGGTCCATCGACCCCATGTGATCAAGGTCGGATGTATCCACCAGGATCAGGTCCGCGCGGCGCCCGGCTTCCAGACAGCCCAGTTCGTCCCCCATTCCCACGGCGCGCGCGCCGCCACGTGTCGCAATCTTGAGCAGTTCCTCCCCGGACATGGGAACACGCTGGTGATAGGCATGGCCAATGGCCGCGGCCTGACCGACCCGCGCGGCATGGGCGACCTGAAAGAGGTCGAGCGTAAAGGACGAGGCCGCGCCATCGGTCCCCATCCCGATATCTACCCCGCGCCGCCACATTTCCTGCAGGCGGGGCACGCCGATCCCGTAATTGCCAAAGGCACAGTGGCAGGCGGACATCCGGTGCGTGGCGTACAGATCGACTTCCTCGGCGGACAGGATGACCGAATGGGCGCAGTGCAGGTGTGGCCCAAGTGCGCCAAGGTCGTTCAGGTATTCGGTGGGCCGCTTGCCGTGCTGTTCCAGCGCGTAATCCACTTCATACGTGCCTTCGGCCAGATGGGTGTGGATCTTCACGCCGTGGGCACGCGCCGCGTCCGCCATGCCCGCAATCAGCGTGGGACTGCACACGATGATCTGGCGCAGCGACATCCAGGCCCTGACGCGGGGGTGATCGCGCCACAGTTCAACCAGGGCGATGTTCCTGGCCAGCGCCTCGTCCGTCGTCATCATCATCGACGGCGGCATGTCCCTTCCTGCGAAACTGGTATTCAGGTCCGATGTCGTCAGGGCGACAAAACCGCGAATGCCGGTTTCAACCGCCGCCCGGGCCATTTCATCTGGGTGGGGGCCACCAGCTTCGGCAAAGCAGGTCGTGCCGCACATGATCATGTTGGCATAGGCCAGCAGGCCGCTCAGATAGATGTCTTCGGGATCGAGAAGGGCCTCGAACGGGACATAATAGTTTTTCCATGGCGGGTTGCGCAGCGGGCCGAGACGGCTCATTTCAGCCAGTTTGCCGCGCAACAGCTGCTGCGCGGTATGGACATGCGCGTCGATCATGCCGGGCATGGCGATCCGGCCCCGTCCGTCGATTACAGTCGTGGCGGCAATGTCGCCAATATCGGCACGAGGGCCCACATGCACCAGCCGGCCGTCGCTTATGACAATCACGCCATCGCGGATGACGTCCCCGGCATCGTTCATTGTTACGATATCGCATCCATGAATGACGATATCCGCCTGAGAGGGAAGCGCCATGTCAAATTCCTTTAAAAGCTTCGGGAACAACCGTGAAATCGGCAATCCGGTCGATATCGGGCAGGGCGGTGCGCCCCGCCGCGCGGGCAGCGGCATACATCGGCCCGGCCATCATGTCCCGGTCGAGAGAGAGTAGCGGGCGCGACGGCATCCCGCGGTAATGGGTGAAGGGGATCTGGCTTCTGTTCTGCAGGATCTGCTGGTCAAGGTCGAAACCGTAATCCTCACCATATTTTTCAACCACCAGACGGGCGGCGACCGCGGGATCGGTTTCGTTGAAGGTCCACCCCTGTATCAGCCCGCGCAGGAAGGCCACGACCCGGGGCCGGTTCTGCGCAAGGTAGGCGCGGGTCGTCACCAGAAGGGCGGCAGGGGTGACAAATCCCAGATCGGCGAAATTCGTGAAAATGAAGTCCCGGTCCTGTTTCAGGCCCATCATTTCAAGCGTAAGCTTCTGGTTGGTATCGAACCCCACGAACGCGTCACCCTGCCCATCAAGCAGGGGATCGGGGGAAAAACCGGCGGGGACGAAGGTCCATTTCTGGGGCAGGCCCGCAATGGCGAGTACGGCATTGATTGACGTCGTCTCGTTAATACCCTGCGCAAGGATGCGCAGGCCAAGCAGGTCGCGCGGCACGCGCACAGGATGGGCGGGCAGTGAAATGACCCCGAGCGGATTACGGGGCATTTCGGTGCCGAGGATCACAAGGTCGTTGCCACGTGCGACCGCATCCAGAAACGGCAGCCATGACATGTAGGACAGGTCGGCCCGTCCCGCCGCCAGCATGACGGCCGGGTCCGGCGCGTTGGGACCGCCGGCCGTCCATGTGACGTCCAGCCCCTGGTTACGGAAAAACCCGTGATCAAGGGCGATCCATTCGCCTGCGTACTGGACATTGGCGATCCAGCCGAGCTTCAGCCTGACAACCGGCAGGGATGGGGTTTCGGCCGCCCGTATGGAACCGGGCGCCACAGCACGGCACAGGACAAGGCTGGCGAGGAACGATCTTCGATGCCACTTCATGCCATGATCCCCGCCTGCTGTTCCGGCCTGCGCCGAAACCTGTCACGCAATTTTTGCCTGATGAAAAAATGTTACTTTATTTTCGAAATAACCGTCAACGTGTAAATTATATTACTGACATGACGGGGGCAGGCCGCTATCATCGTTTCTGTAAAGTTACGATTCCAATGCAGGCCACGCCATGCATTGCCACGTTTTCCCGCCGACTGTTCATATCCTGAGGGGGAGGGTGCGACATGCCCGTCCGGTATTCACGGAAGCGTAGCACGGCAACACAACACAGGGGTGATGGCACAGGCCACACGATCCTGCGATCCCGACACGGGCACGCCCCGATACATCGCCACGGTGCGACAGCATGAAATACGTCACCCGCTTCCGTGCAGCCATCACTGCGACCGTGGGGTTCGCCATTGTTCTGGTCCTGTGGCAGGTCATCGGGAGCACAAAGCTGCTTGGCCCGACCTTCCCGCCACTGAGCAGTGTCATCGCCAGCCTTACGGTGCCATACCGGCGGCATCTTTATATCCGTGCAAGTCTGGCAACGCTTTCAACAGCGGCATGGGGATATGGCATCGGGCAGGCTGGGGGGCTTGCAACTGCGCTGCTCGGGCATCTCCTGCCTTTTTGTCGGGCCGGGCTGGACCGGCTGGCAAGCGTTATCCATGCGATACCCATGATCGCACTGGGGCCGCTGTTCATGGCCGTGCTGTCCCCTGCGTGGGCCGGGACGGCCATCGCCGCAATCGGGGTCTTTTTCGTCTCCTACATCGCCGGCTGTACTGCAATTGAGTCGGCCGCGCCAACGCATAGGGATCTGTTCCAGATATTCGGCGCATCCCCCCTGCGCAGGCTGTGGCTGCTTGATGTCCCGTCCGCCCTGCCGGCACTGGTGACCGGATTGCGGCAGGCGGTGCCGGTGGCTTTTCTGGGTACCATACTGGGCGAATGGTTCGGCTCCGCCCATGGTCTTGGGCTGCTGATCCTCAGCGCAATGGAAAACTTCCAGATCGCCCTGCTGTGGAGCACGGTCATCCTGTGCTGCGGGCTGTCGCTCGTCATTTTTGTCCTGCTTGGCTATGTCGAGCGTATCGTGGGGCGGCATTACCGATGAAACGTTTCCTTGCGTGCTGGTGGGGCCCCTGCCTGCTACTGCTGGCCTGGCAGGTCGGGGTGCAGGCCAGCGGGGTCAACCAGATCGTCATGCCGCACCCCATGGCCGTCATCATGGATATAGCATCCAACCCGCTGGTTTATGGCCGCGCCGCAGCAAGGACGCTGCTGGTCGCCGTTCCGGGCCTTACGGCGGGACTGGCGATGGGGGGCATGCTGGCGCTGCTGTGCCAGTTTTCCGCGGTAATGGAATATCTGCTGACGCCGCTTGCAATGATGCTGTCCTCCATCCCGGTTGTCGCGATCATTCCCGTTCTGTCGCGCCTGTTCGGTTACCACATGACAACGCTGGTCGTTATCGTGGCCATCATCTGTTTTCTGCCAGCCTTCGTATATATGCACGCGGGGTTACGGTCGGTCCCGGCGGGCAGCCTGGATGTCTTCAGCGTGTTCGGGGCCAGCGCACGGATGCGGCTGCTGCTGCTTCGGCTGCCAGCATCCGTGCCATCCTGTATGACAGCCCTGCGCATTGCCGCACCGACCGCGATCCTGGCAAGCCTGACTGCCGAATACCTCATGCAGACAGGGGGGCTGGGCGCGCTGTTCCGCATTACAACGGCCGAATTCCGGTCCGAACGCGCCTTCGGGTGCAGTCTTGTGGCAATGGTGCTGTCGGTCTGCTGTTTCTTTGTGGCCCTGCATGCCGAACGGGCCGTAACCCGGCGCTGGCAATAGGTAAGGGGGGACGTGATGCACATCGCGGTTGTGGCTGACCTGAAAACAACGCTGGGCGAAAATCCGTTATGGGATGCCGGGACACAGCGCATCTTCTGGGTGGACAGCCTGGGCAGGCGCCTGTTCCGCGCGACGGCCGATGGACATGAAATCCGGGCATGGGATTTTCCCGCCAGCATCGGTTCAATGGCGTTACGCCATGGGGGCGGAGCGGTTGTCGCATTGCGCACGGGGATCTTCATGCTGGATTTCCACACCGGCGCCCTGACCCGTGTGGTGGACCCCGGACATGATCGGGCGCACCTGACGCTGAATGACGGCAAGGTTGACCGGCAGGGCCGGTTTATCTTCGGCTCCATGGTTGTCGATGCGGCGGAAAACCGTTTTGCCGAACTGTACCGCCTTGATGCCGACCTGTCATTACACCGGCTGCGCGGTAGGATTGGTGTCAGTAATGGACCATGCTGGAGCCCGGATGGACGCCGTTTCTATTTCTCCGACAGTCATTCAAACGAAATGATGGTTTACGATTACGACACGACCGAAGGCACCCTGTCGCGCGGGCGGCCCTTCGCCTCCCTGCCGCATGACGGAACAGGCAGGCTTGATGGCGCCTGCGTCGATGCCGAAGGCTGTGTCTGGAGCGCGCATTGTGGTGCGGGACAGATCGTGCGCTACCGGCCCGACGGCAACATTGACCGGGTCATCCAGATACCGGTGAGACGTGTGACCAGCGTTGCCTTTGGCGGGGCCGGACTGGACATCCTGTTCGTCACATCCATGGCGCATGGCCTGCAACCCGCCACGGTGGCCGATCACCCCCTGCGGGGCGCCCTGTTTGCCGTGCACGGCCTTGGCGTGACAGGCATGGTCGAACCACGCTTTGCCGGTTAAGCCTGTTTTCCTACGGTCCTGCACGTCGCGCGGAAAACGAAAAAAAGCGACTGCAACGCGAAAACCGGGTTTTGTAAGGAGGGAGAGTTGCCACGACGCACAATGCGCTGCAGAAAACATCCCCCAGGCGCGTATTCACCGTCCTTATGCGTCCGCCCTGCCTGCCATGTCCCATCCGCTGCGAAAGGGGATGGGGCCGGATGAAATGATGATCAGGCCAAGTCAGGATACTGCCGAATGCAGCCACCCACATCCCTGCCACCACACAGCCCCATGGCGGAACGGATTGCCCGCGTCTATCCGGATCTTACGCAGGCGCTCAGGGATCTTGCCGATTTCGTGGTGGATGAGCCCATCAACGCCGCACGGCTGAGCATTCATGACATTGCAGCCCATGTCGGTGTTTCGACCGCAACCGCCAACCGGCTGGCGCGTGCGCTGGGATTTTCCGGCTATGCGGCATTCCGGGCGGAACTGATCCGCAGTTTTGAATCCGCTTTCGTGCCGGTTGACCGCCTGATCAGGAACCTGGACGGACGGTCGAACGCGCTGGAAGTCATGGCCGCCTCCCTGCAGGAGGACGTGCGCAATATTGAGGCAACAATGCGCGGACTATCCGCAGAGGGCTGCAGCAATGCCGTCCAGGCCATCCTCACGGCACGGCGCATTTATGTGGTTGGCATGGAAAATGGCAGTCATCTTGCAGCCATGCTGTCCAACGGCCTTGATATCTACCGTGACAATATTGATTCCGTTGGCATTACAGGCGGTGGGGTCAGCGCCGCACGCAGGGTGCGCCGATATGGCAGCAAGGACCTGGTCATTGCGGTGGCCTTCCCGCGTTATATGGCTGACACGATCACGGTGGCACGGGATGCCCGGGCACAGGGCGCGCGTGTCATGGCGATTACCGACAGCCCGGCTTCACCACTGGCGGCCCTGACCGATCTTGTCCTGTATGTCACGGCAGAGCGTCAGTTTGCCGCCAATTCGGATGCAAGCGTTCTGGCGATGATGGAAGCACTTTGCGCGGCGGTTGCCCACAGCACGCGCGGCGCGGCAGATTCCGCCAACAAGTATACACGCACGATCCTGCGTTGGCTCGATATGGAATCACGCCCCGGCAACCCCGGCGGGCCCAAGCGGGCGACCGCACCACGGAAATAAGTAAAAGATTAATTCAGAATACAATATTCATATTTCATGGATACTGCTTTTTGAAAAAGCAGCCTGTCTGAAGCTTTCTGAAAACAGCTTCACCAAAAACTTTCCATATGGTTTTCAGGACATGTCACAGGCAGAGGGTCGGGAAGAGGCTACCTGTGAATCTGGTGAAGTCAAAAATGTAAACGACTGCCCATTTCCTGTTGTCGTTTCTGCATGTCCTGTGCCTGGAAACCACATCTTCCTGATCCAGGCACATAAATATCAAACGCGCCAACCATATTCTTTTGTCGAAAGGAAAGCCTGATCCCGTTCAGGCTTTCCGTCCACTGGCTTCAGAAACCTGTCGAGACCGTTACCATCGCGGCAAATGTACTGGCGACGTAATAGGCTGGCGAGTTCTGCGCGACTGTCTGACCATTGGCGGCCGTCGTCTGATAGGCGTTGGTAGTTACGGCTTCCACGCCTGACAGATAATGGAAGTCACCAAGGTTGTAGATGTTCAGCTGGATCTGGGGATGCTTGAGATACCAGACGTTTTTCAGACGATACCCAAGGGTCAGGTCAAGCTGGCCATGGGCGGGCAAGGCCTCGGTATTCATTTCGTCGGCCCACTGTTTTCCAGTCCAGTGGTAACGCAGGCTGCCGAAGATATGGCCATCATCATAGTTCAGTGCCGCGTTGACCATCCATTCGGGGGCCAGAACCGATGTTTTACCCTTCGTATGAATTGTCGATATGGCGCCGTTTTCGGTTACCGCCGTCACATCATTATCTTCTGACGCATGCAGGTAGGATGCTGAAACGTAAGGCGAGAAGTGATGCCATGGGCGCGTGCTGAATTCCATGTCCGCGCCGCGCAGCGTATTGCCGCCACCGTTCAGGGTGGTCTGGTAGGCAACGGTATTCGAACCGCTACCCATATTGATCACCGAGTTGAGGTTACGGTTCGTGATATTGATATTATACAGCGATACGGCAAAATTCAGCAGAGACCCGTAGTGGCGGAAGCCCAGTTCTTCCGTAATGGCGTATTCGTTCTTGGTGTTATACCCGCCCGGATAACCCGTGCCATCCCACGGGTTGTTATAGAACCCCGTGAAGTAGGTGGACGCCGACGGCATCTTGAAGTTTGTCGTGCCGGAAATATAGACCTGATCATGCTGGTTGATCTTGTAGCTGGCCGATACGCGCGGTTCCGGAACAGCGGTATTCATGCCGACGCGATAGGGGAAGTCGGAGCTTGATCCCGCGCCGGGCAGGTTGTTGGTGCCGCCACGGTTGACAATGACTTCACGGAAACCGGCACTCAGTTTCAGCCTGTCATGAAGATACGATGCCGAATCACCGAAGTAGATGCCGTTTGTCTGCGTGATCAGGTGGTAGTTCACCCCATACAGGATGTTCCCGCCCGATGTGCGCAGCTTGCCGCTGCCCCACACGCTGTTGGGCGATCCGTCCGTTCCGTACTGGGAATAGGTCTCGCTTTCATAGTCATCGTTATAATCATACCACCAGCCAAGGGTCAGCTTGTTGTGGCGATCGGCCTTGAAATCCACCGATGCATTGATGCCGGGGTGGAATTCGATTTCCGTATAATAAGCCTGTCCATTGAAATAGCCGTCAGACGTCTGGCCCGGATAGGGAAGGGCGATGGACTGCCCGGGATAGGCCTGCGACACGGTTTCCGACCCGGTATAGAAGGTGGATGCCGTCCCGGGGAAGGACGAACCATAGCCGCCGCCACCCGCACCATAATAGAAGTACGGCGATACATGCAGCTTCCAGCGATCCGACAGCTTGAAATGCATGGGCATGACAAGGATCAGGTTGCTCCATCCACCTTCCGAGCTTTTCCAGTAGGAAGATGGGTCGGATTTGTCACCTGTATACTCGCTCAGGCCCTTGATGCCCCCCTGTTGCCAATCTGCCATGCTGGGGTTGGTATAGCCGGGCGTGTTGTTTTCGTTATATGCCTCGACAAAACTGACCGAGTTTCCGTCACCCCATTCCTTGACGAATTTGGAATCGATATGACGGCGCTGGCCCGACCCGTAACCACGCCACACATCCCATGTCGCGTTGGAATAGGAAATATAGCCACGCAGGCCGGTATTGCCGATGTCACCTGTTTCCAGGCGGATGAATTCACGGTTCGTGCGATGCGATCCATATGAATAATCAACCAGGCCACCATAATGGTGGGAGGGGTTGATTGTCTTCACGTTCATCGTGCCGGCCGTGGCGTTTGCCAGCGGCGCATTGATGTCCGACTGCCCCTGCGACAGCTGCACTTCCTGATAGTTTTCGGTATCGCCCCATTCCGTTGTATACGGGGTATAGGTGTCAACGTCCGCGATCGGCGCGCCTTCATACAGGTACCCGATTTCAGACTGCTGCATGCCACGGACATTGATCGATGTGGCATCGGACAGCCCGAACGGATCGGACGATGCGATATTGGCACCCGGTGCAAACTGCAGCATCTGTGCCGCGGATGTGGCGGGCGCCAGCTTCGAAATGAAATCACGGCTGACCGTGGTCTGGGACTTGGCCTCGGTCTCACGGTGCATCAGGCCGCCGCCCATCGCCCGGCCGGTCACGCCGTCGGCGCTGACGCCGCTGCTGGTGACACGGATATGTTCCGCAGCAGGCGCAGCCTGAACGCCGTTGACGGGTGTCGCGTCAGTGGCCGGGTTTGCTTTCGCGGCAGGCGTTGACGCATGCGCACGACCAGTTGCGCGCGCATGCGAGGCCACGGTTGCCGTCTGGGCGCTGGAGGTTGCGCTCTCCGCTATTCCGACCGTGGACAGGGCGGTACTGGCCGCCAGAATTTTTGTAATACGCCAGCTGATCAATGGTTTTACCCTTCGCTGATAACGGCCACTTGATTATGATTTCGTAACATATCAGTCAGGTTCGGTTTGCCTAAGGTAAAAGTTGACCATCCGTACGACATTTTTGGGTATGATGCATTTATACAACATGTTTTGTATACAACACGGCCCGGGCGCGGTCTGTTTGCGCCCCGGGATCCATGCTAAATGCATCATGCGATACGAACCCGACAGAAAAGTAGAGCAAGTGCCATGTCCGTAAACCCATCCATCCTGGTAGGGGACCCCGCCCCATGGTTTGTGCAGCAGGGGTCCGACGCACATGGCGACTATCATTTCGACAAGGCCGCCGGACGTTACAGCGCCCTTTTCTTCTTTCACTCCAGTCTGGAATCGGATGTCACCGCCAGCCTTGAACGGCTGGCCGCCCACGGTTCGCGCATTGACGGCATCCATACTCTTTTCTTCGGCGTTACGAACGACCCGCAGGACAGGGAGCGACTGCAGGCGCTGTCATCCAACCCTGCCATAAGGTTTTTCTGGGATACGGACTGCAAGGTCAGCACCCTGTACGGCTTTGCCGCCGATACGCGCCCGTTCTGGCTGCTGGTTGATCCCATGCTGCGAGTTCGCGCGGTCTTCCCCCACGGCCCGCATGTCATTGATGAGATCCTGCCCATCCTCGCCGCCATTCCATCCATGATGATGCGTGAGACATCCGGACCTGTTCCCGCGCTGATCCTGTCTGATGTATTCGAACCCGAATTCTGTGACCGGCTGATACGTCATTATAAGGAAAAAGGTGCGCGACCATCGGGCATATTCATGGAAAATACGCCCGGCCGTTCGGTGCCCGTGCTGGATTCCATGTTCAAGCGCCGCCGTGACTGCCCCATTGAGGACGCGCACCTGGTCAATCAGGTGCAGTTACGCATCACACGGCGAATCGTTCCCGAAATACGCAAGGTTTTCCAGTTCAACGCAACACGGCTGGAACGCCTGATCATTGCCTGTTACGCGGCCCGTGAACGCGGGCGGTTTGGTCCCCACCGTGATGATACCCTCACAGCCGCCGCCCACCGGCGTTTCGCGGTGTCCATCAACCTCAATGACGCCTTTGCCGGCGGGCAGGTCACATTTCCTGAATTCAGTCCGCGTGGCCTGGCGCCCCCGGCTGGCGGCGCACTCGTATTCTCCTGCGGCCTCATGCACAAGGTCGAGCCCATTACACAGGGGGAACGTTTTGCATGCCTGACCTTCCTTTATGATGAGGAAGCCGCACGCATACGCGAAGCCAACTGGCAGGCCGCGCGCGCGTCACGGCGCAACACGGCGGGCTGACCGATGCGCATGGCGCGGGCCATATCGACGGGCGACGTGTCACGGTGCCCTGCGTACCCGTCCAATTGCCATGCGCGGCTTCCATTCATACGGTGGTGAAACGATGATCATGACACAAGCGAATCGAAACCCGTGGCAAAGATAGAAGGTGCCGGTCCGGAAACCGTCGAACGCCCCGTGCCGCCAGAATTGCAGACCATGTCTGCCGACCGGATATTCTGGAGTCATTTCTCCCCCAACCTCGCGCCGGCGGCATGGGTCATTGGCGTGCTGGTGGTCAGCCTGGGGCTGGGCGGCTGGTCCGCCTTTGTGGTCCTGCTGATCGGCAACGTGCTGGGGGCCCTGCCGGTCGCCGCCTGCGCGGTCATGGGGCCGGATACCGGATTGCCGCAGATGGAAGCATCGCGGTTTTCCTTCGGCAGCAGGGGCAAACGCCTTCCCGCCCTGATCAACTGGGTGAACTGCATTGGCTGGGATGCCGTCAATAACGTCCCGTCTGCCATAGCACTCATCCTGCTGGTGCAGACATGGGGCATGACCCTGCCATTCTGGCTTGCGATGGCGATTCTGGCGTTGGCGCAGCTTCTGGCCAGTGCCGCCGGGCACGACACCGTGCAGACCATTGAGAAATATCTTGGGTGGATTCTTCTGGCGGCCTTTGCATTTAGCGGGTGGATGGCCGTCACGCATCGACCCGATGGCACACCGATGGTCGCCGCCCGTCCCGCACCGGACGGTGCGCATATCCTGCTGGCACTGGGCGCGGTCAGCAGTTTCACGCTGGCCTGGACGGCCTATGCATCGGATTACACGCGCTATGTTTCGCGCCGGACCGGGCGGGGCAAGGTGTTTGCGCTGACTTTTGGCGGCATATTCAGTTCCGCCATGCTCATGGAACTGTTCGGGCTGCTGACGGGCGCCATGATCAGCAGCCCTTCGCCGGAATCCGTCATTCTTGCCCTGCAGTCCTGGATGGGGCCGCTGGCACCCGTTGCCCTTGCGGCCATCGCGCTGTCATCCATCGCCATCAACGCGGCCAATGACAATACGGCCGCTTATGCCCTGATCTCCGCCGGGTCACGGCTGCCCCGTCCGCTCAGCGCCGTGCTGACGGCTGGACTGGCCTATGTGCTGGCCGTCATGGGGGAAGGGCGTTTTACGACCCTGTATGAAAACGCCCTGCTGATGGCGCTGTACTGGATTGCCCCATGGTGCGGGATCGTCCTGACGGACTGGTACGCCCGACCTCCTGCCCTGAAAGCGCGCCGCATGGTGACCCCGCCGGGCTGGAGTCCGTCCGCCATCCTGTTTGTTGCCGTGACGGTGGCCACGATCATCCTGTTCTCATCCACGCCGCTATATATCAGCCCTGTCGCCCGCCTGCTGCAGGGGGCTGACATTGGCTATTTCGTTGGTTTTGCAATGGCCGCGACCGGCCAGTATCTTCTTCTACGCCAGCAGGCGCGAAAGTACCGCCTGACCGGCATCAAGGTGACCCAGGCATGATGGATCTCGTTCTTACCAATGCAACGCTACCCGACGGCACGCGCGCCGATATCGCAATCCGCAATGGGCTGATTGCCGACATCGCGCCCCGGTTCACCGGTGAGGCCGGGCGGAAGATAGACGTGGGCGGCCACCTTGTTTCCCCCCCGTTCGTGGATTCGCACTTCCATCTGGATTCCACGCTTACGGCCGGGGTCATACGGCACAACACCAGCGGTACGCTGGCGGAAGGCATTGCAATCTGGAAGGAACTGAAACCGACCCTGACCGAGGAAGACATCTATAACCGGGCAAAACGCCTGTGTGAAATGGCGATTGCCAAGGGAAACCTGGCCATTCGCAGCCATGTCGATACCAGCCCGGAGGAGCCGCGCGCCGTGCGCGCGCTGCTGGCACTGCAGAAAGACATGAAGCCGTGGATCGACATCCAGCTGGTCGCGTTCCCGCAGGATGGATTTTTCCGCATGCCGGGGGCGGCGGCACGTCTGGAGCACGCGCTGGACATGGGGGTGAATCTGGTCGGGGGCATACCGCATTTCGAACGGACCACCAACGAAGGCACGCAGTCGATTGAAGCCCTGTTCCGCATTGCGGCGGATCGGGGGCTGAGTGTCGACATGCATTGCGATGAGACAGATGACGCATCTTCCCGTCATGCCGAAACCATGGCGGCCTGCACGATCCGCTACGGCCTGCAGGGCAGGGTAGCCGGGTCCCATCTTGCATCGATGCATTCGATCGACAATGCCTATGCTGGCAAGCTAATCGGGATGCTGGCGGACTCCGGAATGGGCGTTATCGCGAATCCGCTGATCAACATCACGTTGCAGGGGCGCTATGATACCTATCCCAAGCGGCGGGGCCTTGCACGGATTCGCGAACTGGTGCAGGCGGCCGTGCCGGTCGGTTTCGGTCATGACTGCGTCATGGACCCGTGGTACCGCCTTGGCAGCCATGACATGCTGGAAGTGGCCTCAATGGGCGCGCATGTCGGACATATGACCGGTGAGGAAGAACTGCTGGACTGCTACCGCGCCGTGACGGAGAATGCAGCACGTATCATGGAACTTGACGGATACGGCCTGGCGGTGGGCAAGCGGGCGGATATGGTGGTGCTGCAGGCATCTTCCCCGATCGAGGCACTGCGCCTGCGTCCCACCCGCCTGTATGTAATCCGGGCGGGAAAGGTCATTGCGCAAAGCCCCGCGCAGGCGACCATCCTGCATCTCGATACCCCGTTTGAGGAACAGCCAATCCGGGATTCCGGGCAGAACTGACCGGCCCGTACCGTCGGACGGCCGTACAGAAATCATGACCGTTTCCGGATGTCGTCTTTTTGGCAAAAAAGGCGATATGTCCCGACATCTGTCCAGAAAACCTCGACAGAAACATCCGTGGAATTTTCAGGATGTTTCACTGATCTCTTATTAAAGCAACCGGCCATCATTTTTCCCTGATTCCCATCAGGTTTCAGTAACGCGGCAGCCCGATCGGGCTGTCGCGACGGAACGCCACGACCTGATCCGGGCAGCATGCCGCGCGTGACGTAATGGCATGGGCAGACAGGTACGTTCAGTCCCAGACCGCCCCGCACGAAACAAAGAATAGATTATGGTAATTAATAGATATTACGTAACATAATATGTAATATTACATTTAAAAATACCTGTAATACAATATATACGTTGCCGACATGAAATGATTAAGGTATGTATACATATGTTGATTTATCCTTGTTCATGATCATTTAGAAAATGGGAGAATTGTCCATGTCTGAAACCGATACCATGCGCGTTGTCCGCTTTATGGAACCCAGGCGCCCGTTTGCCCTGCGCGCGGTATCCGTGCCGTCCCCCGGCCCGGATCAGGTGCGCGTGCGCGTTGCCGCATGCGGCGTCTGCCGGACCGACCTGCACCTGCGTGACGGGCTGCTTGACCTGGGAAAAAGGGATTTCACCGTAGGCCACGAAATCTCCGGCACCATCGAATCCTGTGGCGACAACGTACCCGCGCAATGGCAGGGCAAGCGCGTGGTGATCTATTACTATATCGGCTGCGGCCTGTGCCGGTACTGCCGCAGTGGCGAGGAATATCTGTGCCCCACGCCCAAGGCGCAGCCCGGCTTTTCCAGCGACGGGGGATACGCCGAAAATATCGTGGTACCGCTGCGCAACTGCGTGCCGCTGCCGGACAATGTGGACATGGCGGAAGCCGCCCCCATGGGCTGTGCCGGTTCCACTGCGGTACATGCGGGCAAGATGGCTGAAATCTGCCCTGGGGAATGGGTGGTGATCAATGGCGCGGGCGGCGTTGGCATGGCCGTGGTGCAATATGCACGTTATGCCGGCGGCCGGGTCATTGCGGTGGGCATGGGGGCCGAACGGATGGCGCTGGCCCGGCAACTTGGCGCGGAATACACGATCGACGCAGCGGAGGTGCCCGATGTCGCGGCCCGTGTGGCGGAAATCACGGGCGAGGGGGCGGACGTCGTTTTCGAACTGGTCGGCACCAGTGCCACGATGAAGGCCGCCATCACCATGCTGCGTCGACGCGGGCGGATGGTCATGATCGGGTATACCGCCGAGGACTTCCATGTTCATCCCGTTGAGCTGATCGTGCGTGAAATTACCGTGCGCGGGTCAGTCGGTTCATCGCTTGAGGATCTGTATGAAGCCATCGACCTGCTGGCGCGCGGGGTCATCCAGTCGCCCGTGGCACGTCGTCACAGTCTTGAAGAATTCGAAACCGCATTGTCCGAAGTGCAGGACGGCGAACTACCCGGTCGTGTCGTACTGCTTCCGTAATCATGGCAGGCAGGGAAGGTCGCTTCCCTGCCTGTAACACCTTACGCCGCGCTGACTACAAGGCGCTGCAGAAGGGGCACGACAACCGCATCGAATGCTTCGGGCTGTTCCAGGTAAGGCACGTGGTTTGACTTATCGATAAACACCAGCTCCGGGTTCCCCAGCGCGGTACGGCACGCTTCACCGACCTCGGGCGGGACAGCCTTGTCCTGCCTGCCCCATACCAGCAGCATTTTCTCTGGCGGATAGAGCGCGGACAGCCGCTCCGCCACATAGTCGGCAGAAATGCCGTTAACCAGATAATCCCCCAGTCGACCGAACGCAGCCCCGGCACCAGGGAATGTATTGATCCGCCATTCTTCCTCGATCATGGCCGGGGTAATGCCCGACGTATCGTACAGGACAAATTTCAGCTTGTTTCCAAACAGGTTTTTATCCTGCACCCGAACATTCCGGCTGATGGTCTCGGCCACGTCCTGGCTGATCGGCACGACACCCAGTGCGCCGACCAGAACAAGTCCCGGCACGCGCCCGGGGGCAGTACATGCCGCATAGGCCGCGATATGCGCCCCAAGCGATGTCCCGACCAGCGGGGCGGACTGGATATCCAGCGTATCCATGACCTGCAGGATGAAATCGGCAATGGCGGGAACGGTCGAGGGCGCCGTTTCTTCCTTGCTGGCAAACCCGTGTCCGGGCAGGTCGCACGCAATTGCGCGAAAACCCAGCGCGCCAATGCGTTCAACGGTCGTACGCCAGCGGTCGGCGCGCGCGCCCAGACCATGGATGAACAGGACGGCGGGACCGGTCCCGGCCTCGATAATACGGGTAAAGCCGTTGCCAACAGTCAGCGGATAGCAGATGGAGGGAGTGGTCATGAAACTGGGCTTTCAGCTAGGGTTGCGATGGCTTCGATTTCCATCAGGGTGCCATCACCAATCAGTCCGGCAACCTGCACCAGCGTGCTGGCGGGACGCCATTCGCCAAAGATTTCGGACCGCACCTGATTCAGCGCGAAACGGTCCTGCAGGTCCGTCAGGAAAAAGGTGAGTTTCACCACATGGCGCAGGTCAGACCCGACACCTTCCAGAATGCGCGACAGAAGGGCGAAAATATGCCGGGCCTGTGCCTCGGCATCATTCGCACCCACCAGGCTGCCATCCTCGGCCAGTGCAAGCAGGCCGGATACATGGATCTGTTCCCCCGCCAGCACGGCATGCGAATATGGCCCCACCGGCGCGGACAGGCCGGGGGGGCAGAGGGCGCGCGGCATCATATCGGCGTGGCCAGCAGGGTCAGGATCGCACCGGTATCAACCAGAACCCGCATTTTTGCGATCCGCAGCACGCCGTCGACACGCTTCAGTTCGGCATGGTAGCGCCCGACGCTGAACAGCCGCGTCTCACCTGCCTGAATGGACTGGAACAGGGAATACGCGGCCGTGGCGGTCCACATACCGTCCTGCGCCGTGACGCGCACCGGGCCGATGATATGGCAGTCGTAATGAATGTTGAAGACGTTCGCTTCACGCAGGGAATAGACGCGGTCGTCAAGCATGTCGCGGCTGTCACACAGCATGAGCGATAGTGGCAGGTTCTGTTCCACGTTTTCCCGGCTGATGATTTCATAGAGGCAGTCGGGCAGGAACAGGGTTGTCCAGTCTTCCAGCCTGTCCGCGTCCAGAAGACGGCCGTATTCCTCGAACAACATCGTGACTTCCAGATGCATCTCGGGTGAGATGCCACATATGGCGTTCATTATGCCGTCTCTCCCGCCCTGATACCCATAAGCTTGCAGTAATAGATCCAGAACCCGCGCATCGGCACGTCACTGATCAGGTTTTCCTGATCCGTTACCGGGCCACGGCCACCGAATTCGACAATGGAATGCTTGTCCATGTCCCGCACGATGGCACGGTGCACCAGTTCAACCGCTTCGCCATCCTCCATCGAGACCAGACCCGCAGGCCCCGCCAGATTCGCCTTGCGCAGGCGGTGACGCGTCATGGCCTCATCATCATCTTCGTAGCCGAAAAAGGTCGAGACGATTTCAAACTCATCGGCTGAACGCGGGCGCAACTGGCGTACGGCCAACGTATTGCCGATCTGCTGCAACGCCGCATTGGCAAACAGCGATGTCACCGCCAGCGTCAGATTGTCGGGAAATTCCTTGTAGTAACGCAGAAGGGAGGGATCCTTCAGCTTGATGTTCATGTCCCCACGGTCGGTCCCGGCATAGCCGCCATCGCTGGCGCCGTCCTGATCCGTGCGTCCCCCCTGTGCGGCCCAGGACAGGTTATGCTTGCCATCGGCGTCCACTCGCGCGCCGCCGGTACCGCTCAGGCGCGCGATGCCGAAGGTGATCTGGAACATATGCAGCAGACCGCCATGGTTGGGGTCGCGCAGGTTGTCCGTATAAAGCTTCCAGTTGCCGAAAATCCTCTGGCGCTGGTAGCCCAGGACCTTGACGGGCTTATGGAACAGCCGCTTGACCTGATGGGTGAACACCGGGCCCAGATACTCCTCCAGTGGCGGTGTCTCCTCGCAGAAGGTGCCGAAAATGGCGCCGTTCATCGTTTCCACCCGCAGGCGTTGCAGGTTGTGGCAGGCCTTGTCAAAATCGGCGGGCAGTCCGCCCACCCCCTTGATCCCCTTCTGGAACGGCACGCCGATCAGCTTGCCTGTCAGGTCAAAGGACCACTGGTGGTAGCAGCAGGTGTGCACCTTGGTATTGCCATGCAGGTTGCGCTGCACTTCCGCCCCGCGGTGGCTGCACCGGTTGACAAGGGCATGCAGGCTGCCATCGCGCGCACGGTTGACGATGACCGGCGTATCGCCCACCTCAATCAGGCGGTAATCACCCGGATTGGGAATCTCCGCTTCCAGCGCAAGGTAATTCCATATCGGGCCACGAAAGATACGTTCCTGTTCCAGTTCGAATACGTCAGGATCGCGGTACATGCCGTATGGTATGCGACTACAGTCAGCCGCGGGGAAAGTATAGCGTGACAGGGCATCAGCCCCGGCGGGTGCGGTCATGAAGGATACTCCGTATGGGTCGGTCCGGAATGTGGAAAGGGCACTATGGCAACTGCATTGGCGTATGGCCGGTGGACGCGCGGGTGTATGTCCGCGTCCAGTATCCCTGCGCGTTTTCACAGGGGTGACGTGGTATCTCCATCGGCATGTCAGGCAGCACGACACGCGCACCGCCAAGCCAGACATCCGTCATGCGTTTCCTGTCTTCAAGCTGCGTGATATCGGCCAGCGGGTCACCGTCAAACACAAGCAGGTCAGCCAGTTTTCCCGGTGCTATGCTGTCAAACTCCTGGCCACCACGCAGCAGGCAGCGGTTGCGGTGCGTTGCCGTACGCAGCACCTCGTCGGCCGGCATGCCAAGGAAGCTGACAAGGATCGACAGTTCCCGGGTTGCCCATTCGCCATAGGGCGTCATGGAGAAGCCGGTTTCGGATCCACTCAGGATCGGAACGCCTGCGTCATACGCGCGGCGCAGGTTATCGGTCGCTTCCGCCAGTTCCTGACGCTGCACGTTGGGCCACCAGTCATAGGACGGGTCATCGGGCTGGGCATACTGGATGTTGTTGACCAGCATGAGCAGGGAAGGGCAGATCGTGCAGCCTTCCCCCGCAGCGGCGCGCACGCCTTCGTCATCAATGCGGGAAGCATGATAGAGGATGTCCGCCCCGGCGCGCGCGGCATACAGCACGCCTTCGCGCCCGCGGGCATGTATGGCGACCCGGCGGCCAAGGCGGTGGGCCTCCCGGATCATGGCCGTCGTTTCATCCTGCGTGAAGGTTGCATACAGGCCACCCGAATTGCCGCCCTGTATCCCGTCCATCGCGATCTTGATGATATCGACGCCATCCTTTGTCTGCTGACGGATGGCCTCGATCGCCTCGGGAAGGGATGTGACCAGCCGGCCGGTCGAACATGGCGGGCAGCCGATCCATGATGGATAATAGTCATAAAGCCCCTGGCGGGCCGTCAGGGCCTGCCCGGCTGCGGTAATGCGCGGCCCCTGGAACATCCCGACATACAGGGCATTGCGCAGCGATGGCGTGACCAGACCCGCGCAGGCGGGGTCCAGCAGGCTGGTAAAGCCTGCGGCCAGCATGCGCTGGGCCGCCGCCAGGGCACGGATGGCACGGTATTCCAGATTGGGGTAAAGATCCACTTCCTCTTCCGAACGGGCATTGCCGTACGACAGGTGGGTGTGCAGATCGCTCAGTCCCGGCATGACCAGGTGGCGGCTGTAATCAACCACCACGTCATCAGGACCGGGAGCAGGCAGGGAGGCTGCGGGATAAAGGCCCACAATACGGCCATCTTCAATCACCAGTGCGTGATCATGGCGGTAGGTGGACTCCGTGCCGGTAAAGACACGCCCGCATTTCAGAATGGTTCTCATGCGGAATATCCGGTGGCTAGAAGCAGAAGGGAAAGCGCTGCGTCCACATCCGCTGCCCGTTCGGACATGATGGCATGACCGCAGTCGCCCAGAAGGGTCAGATCGGCATGGGGCATATGGTCCAGCACCAGTCGGGCCATGGGGCCAGGCGGACATGCCCGGTCCTGCAGGCCGTGCAGGATACGGACGGGCATGCGTATGGTGGATGCCTCCCTTGCCGGAAGGGAGGCCGCCTGCAGGCAGGCATCGGGATCGGCCAGCATGGCGGCAAAGGCGGCGCGGCGCGCGCTGTCGCCTGCGGCCTGCCAGCGGGCCTCCACCACCATGGATGGCGGGGGGGCGCAATCGGCTGTCATCGGGCGCATGGCCGCCGCCAGCGCCGCACGATCGGCTGGGGCGGACCAGAAATCACGCAGCGCAGGTGTTGCCTGCCGCTGCCCCGCCGGGGCGCCGATAACCATGACCCCACGCAGGGAAGGACGCCGTGCCGCCACGCGCAGCGACAGCGCGCCGCCGACCGAATTGCCAATCAGGTGGGCATCCGGCCCGGCATGGTCCAGCACCCGGTCAACCTGTTCGATCCACAGCGGCACATCGAAGGTACATGTCCTGCCGGGCGGCACGGCGCCGCCAAAACCGATCAGGTCGATAACATGCACGTCATGGCCGGCAGGCAACCGGGCCAGCAGGGGGGCAAAATTAATCTGCCCCGTCGTGCCCGGACCGATGCCATGAACCAGTACCAGTGGGGGAGCCCCGCCCGTGCCACGGCGGATGCGCCATGAAAAGTTGATGTCGTCCACCCTGTCATGCGCCTGGACCCACTGCTGGGCCGCGCCCTGTGCCGGGGCGTTCATCGGGCTGCCCCGCCAATGCCGGGCGCCCAGTACAGGATGCGGCGCAGGACCCGATCCACCACCGTCCAGATCAGGACCGTCATGACCGCCAGCACGAACAGGGCAGCAAACATGACATCGGTCTGTATGCGGGCATTGGCGTTCAGCATGACATAGCCCAGCCCTGCGGACGCGCCCACCCATTCACCCACGATCGCACCGATGGGCGCGATGGCCGTGGCGACACGCAGCCCGGACCCGAAGGCCGGCATGGCTGCGGGCAGCCGCACATGGCGCAGGATGGCACCCTGTTTCGCCCCCATTGTATGGGCCAGGTCCAGCCAGCCGGGATCGGTATGGCGCAACCCATCGGAAAATGCGGCGGCGACGGGAAAGAAAATGACAATGGTGGCCATGACCACCTTCGACATCATGCCGAACCCGAACCACAGCACCAGAAGCGGCGCCATGGCAAAGGCCGGGATGGCCTGGCTCAGCAGCAGCAGCGGCATGATCCAGCGCTGCAGGCGCGGGGAAAAGGCCATTGCCAGCGCACACAGGCTACCCAGAAGCGTGCCGATGGCCAGCCCGAGCGCCATTTCGGAAAATGTGGTGAATGTGGCTGACGCCAGCAGCATGCGCTGCTGCCACAATGCATGCAGCACGGCGGGCGGCTGCGGCAGCAGGTAGAACGGAATGCTGCCCAGACGTGTCACAGCCCACCATGCGCCGATCAGCACGACAAACGTGACAACGGGCCGGACCAGTGTCGGGATCATGCGCCATGTCCTTCCATGAGAATACGCATGAGGTGCCCCTGTATGTGGAGCAGCGCCTCATCATCCGGTGCGCGGGGTGTCGGTCCCGGCACTTCTATCGGGGGGCCCAGTCGCGCGGGGTGGCCGGTCAGAACCACCAGCCGGTGCCCGATGCGACAGGCTTCAAGCGGGTCGTGGGTGATGAGCAGGACGGTATGGTCCTGCAGCAGTTCGGCGGTCAGGTCCTGCACCTGCGCGCGCGTGAAGGTATCCAGTGCGGAAAAAGGTTCATCCATCAGGACAAAGGGATGGCTTTCATACAGCGTGCGCGCGATGGCGACGCGCTGACGCATGCCGCCGGACAGTTCGGAAGGCAGCGCCTTTGCCCGATCCTGCAGCGAGACACGTTCCAGCAGGTGCCGCGCACGATCGGGTTCCTGCCGCTCGCCACGCAGGCGTGCGCCCAGCATGACGTTCTCGATCACGGTCAGCCAGGGGTAAAGCAGGTCCTGCTGGCCCATATAGGCAATGCGCCCGGCCAGGGGCAGCCCGTCCGTCGCCGTGACCGTACCCGCGCTGGCGCGCGTCAGGCCGGCGACGATCTTGAGCAGGCTGCTTTTGCCCACGCCGCTCGTACCCAGCAGGACAACGAATTCACCGCCCTGAACAGTCAGGTCCAGATCGGTAAAGATGGCACGTGTGCCGTATTGCAGACCCAGTCCGGAAATGCGCAGTCCCGGCAGGTCGACCGGCTGGTGCGTGGACGGGCGGAGAGGGGCATCGTTATCGGTCATGTATACAAATTGCCAACGTCGAAACGATAACGCAACATGATTCGATGCTGATTCGAAAAAATTAATCCGTCATGTTCTGTTGTTTTCTTTATTTTACAAATAATTCTTAATCAGGACGCCACGCGTCGGTTTTCTTGTTGCGAACCCGAAATGCCTATGTATACATTTTGGTGAATGTTCTTTTTTGGCGACATGTCCGGATGAACAGAAAAGGCAGCACATGAAACAGCAATCAGGGAACGGCGCCGTACAGCGGACCACAGTGGCAGCGCCGCAGGCGGCCCGCCCGGCAGGCAGGGGAATGATCCCGCTGTCCCGGCGCGGCTTTATGGGTGGTGCGCTGGCCATGGGCGCGCTGGGAACGCCACTGGCCCCCGCGCGCGCCGCGGGAGGCGAGAAATTTACGGTCATTCTGGACTGGCTGCTCAATGTCAATCACGCGGTCCTGTTTGCCGCGCAGGAATGCGGGGCATTCACGCGCGCAGGGCTGGATGTCGAACTGATTTCCCCCTCCGACCCCGATTCCCCATCCCGGCTGGTCATGGCGGGTCAGGCGGACGTGGCGCTGGGTTACGGCACACAGATCAACCTGCTGGTGGATCGCGGGCTGCGGCTCCTGCGTTTTGGCACGCTGATTGACCGGCCGATCAATGTCATCGCGGCAATGGGAAACGGCTCCATCCGCAATCTGGCTGACCTGAAGGGCAGGCGTGTCGGCATTTCGGTCAGCGGGGTGGAAGAAAGCCTGCTGGCGGCAATGCTGCATTCCGTCGGGCTGTCGATTTCCGACGTGACGGTCACCAAGGTCAATTACCAGATGGTGACGGCATTGCTGACCAACCGGATTGACGCGGCCATCGGGGCCTACCGCAATGCCGAGGTGCTGGAGATCGAACAGACATCAGGCGTGGCCCCCGTCATTTTCGCACCCGAAGACCATGGCGTGCCGATGTATGACGAACTGATCGTCCTGACGCGACAGGACCTGCGCAATGATCCCCGCATGGCACGCTTCGTTGCAGCCATTGCACAGGGACGCGAAGCACTGGTCGCGCATCCCGATGACATGCGTCGTGCCTTTGTCGCCCGGCACCCTGAACAGGATACCCCGATCCTTGAAAAGGCGTGGGCCATGACAATCGGGTGGATACCCGAATCCCCCGGTCATCTGGACACGGCACGGTACGAAGCATTTGAAAAGTTCTGCCTGTCTTACGGCGTCATTTCAAAACTGGCGCCTCTGGACAGTTTTGCAATGGAAACCGGCGCATGAGAGCCAACGCCCCCCGGATCGATCCGGCCGACCTTGACCCGGTGCGTGAATTCCGGGCCTGCCCCATTGGTTTGCACAGCCCCGCGCTGGAAGCGATGCTGAATATCCTGCGCGCGGGAACAATGGGCGGGAAATACTGCATCATCTGCCTGGAACCCCACAGGAAATGGGCGCTGGGCCGCCTGTCGGGCATACGCGGCGTACCACCGGAGGTCGTGCCCGACGTGGAATATGACGACCTTGAAGAAGCGGAATGGGATGTTTTCCGCCGACGGTGGGAGGCGGAAACCGGCACGCGCCTGCCCCCCGAATTCGACGCCCCCCTGCGCGAAACGCCCACGAACACGGCGGGAGAAAGCCGATGAAAACCCTGCTTGGCTATGCCGACCAGATCAGCGTGACGGCAGGAGACGAAATTGCGTTCCGTGTCAGCAGCGAAACGGCCGAAGCGTATGACGCCACGATCGTGCGGATTGTAAATGGTGACCTGAACCCTGCTGGTTCCGGCTACCGCGAGGAAGAAGTGCCCGGCACCGCATGGCATATCCAGGGCCGGCCACAGAAGATTCACGCGGGTTCGTGCATCGTGGTTGACGCGGCGGTGCCGCTGGACCGCCTGGCCGATGGCTGGAGTGTCACGCTGCTGGCGCGTCCGACCCTGCCGGACAGCAGCGGGCAGGACGGGACCGGACAGGTCATGTTCAGCCTGCGCGATCGTATGTCGGGCGGCGGAATGGAAATTGGCATAAAGGGGGAAGCAGGCGCTTACGTCACGGTGCAGGGCAGTCAGGCACGCGTGACCTGTGCCGCGGGCGTGCCCATGCGCCGCCATGAATGGTACAGGCTCCGCGTCGCATTTGACGCCGCAAAGGGCGAACTGACCCTGTCGCAGGCGGCGCTGGAAAGCTGCGCCGGCATTGCCGACAGCGCGGACGTCACGGTTGCCTGCGCCGTTGAACCGGCATGGACATCCGCCGCGCGCATCATCATCGCGGCCCGCGCCACCGCCGAAGGCGAAACCATTTTCGGTGGGTTCTATAATGGCAAGCTCGAAGCGCCCTGCCTGCTGGACCACGCGGGCGCAGTGATCGGGCAGTGGGACTTTTCCATCGGGATCGACGGACAGGACATATGCGATCAGGGGCCATTCCACCTGCATGGTCATACCTGGCAGATGCCCGGACGCGCCATGACCGGCCACAACTGGAACGGCAGCATACGCGCATGGCAGGATGCGCCGGAACAGTATGGTGCCATTCATTTCCATGAAGACGATATTATTGACGCGGGATGGGCCACGGATTTTTCGTGGCAGGTTCCCGCAGGTCTGAAAAGCGGGCTTTATGCCGCCCGCCTGCGCAGTGCGACAGACGAGGACCATATCCCCTTTGTCATCCGTCGCACAGCGGGCACAGGGCATGCACCGCTGGTTTTTGTCCTGCCGACCGCAAGTTACCTGGCATACGCCAACGAACATCTTGCCATTGATGCCGCGCTGGCGGAGCGGGTGCACGACCACGTGCCCGTATTTGGCGCGTCGGACGTATTTCTGGCGGAACGGCGCGAATTCGGCGCATCGCTGTATGACCGGCACAGCGACGGGTCGGGCATCATGATATCCTCGCGCCTGCGCCCGGTGCTGAACATGCGCCCCAAATATCAGTCATGGCTTGGGGGAACCGGGTCGGGCCTGTGGCAGATGAACGCCGACACGCATATCATCGACTGGCTGGAACACGAAGGTTTTGACTACGACATCATTACCGACGAGGACCTGGACCGCGAAGGGATAAAGGCACTTTCCCCCTATCGGTGCGTCATGCTGGCCAGCCACCCTGAATATGTCTCGACCCGGATGCTTGATGCGCTGGCGGCGCACCGTGCGGATGGCGGGCGACTGGTGTCGCTGGGGGGCAACGCGCTGTACTGGCGCGTGGTCTATCACCCCACCATGCCCGGCGTGATGGAACTGCGCCGTTGCGAGGTCGGCAATGGCTGGATTACCGACCCGGGTGAAAGCTGCCATGCCTTTGGCGGTGAATATGGTGGCCTGTGGGAACGCATCGGCCGTCCGCCGCACGAAACGCTGGGATCCGGCTTTATCGGACAGGGTTTTGACAAATGCACCTATTTCCGCCGGCAGGCGGACAGCTACAACCCGCGCGTGACCTTCATATTTGACGGAATAGAGGGCGACATCATCGGGGATTTCGGGCTGATTGGCGGGGGGGCCGCAGGCATAGAACTGGACCGTGCCAACAGCGCGAAGGGCACGCCGCTGAACACGCTGGTACTGGCGCGGTCGGAAGGGCATACCAACACCTATCTTCCCTCGACCTGTGCGCTGCTGATCAATTACGCGGGGCAGGGGGCGGCGCAGTCCGACCTTGTCCGTGCCGAAATCGTATTTTTCGAGACAGCCGAAGGCGGCGCCGTCTTTTCCACCGGTTCGATCGCATGGAGCGGCAGCCTGTCCCATGCGGATTACGACAATTCCGTCTCCCGCATGACGGGCAATGTCGTGCGGCGCTTTATCGACCCGGCACCCTTTGAACTGCCTGCATCGGCAGCCAGACCCGTCTCTTTCTGAAAAAAAATGAAGATACATGATGAAAAGGATTTCGCGATGACGGCTTCCCGCATGGAACCCGACCTTGCAACCCTGCTGGGGCCGGATGCGTCCGCCATCCTGTCAGCGCCGCATCGTAATTTCATTGATGGCCAGTGGCGTGACAGCCTGTCGGGGGAAACCTTTCCCGTGACCGACCCGGCAACCGGGCAGGAAATCGCACGCATTCCCCTTTCGGGCAGCGCGGATGTCGACCTTGCAGTGGCCAGCGCGCGCCGTGCGCTGCAGGACGGACCATGGGCGCGCATGAACGGCGCGGAGCGTGGCCGCCTGCTGTGGCGGCTGGCCGACCTGCTGGCGCAGCAGACGGACGTGTTCGCCCGCCTGGAGGCGCTTGATACCGGGCGGCCGGTTTTTGAAACCCGCCTTGTGGACCTGCCCGGATCGATCGGCATGCTGGAATACATGGCAGGCTGGTCCACCAAGATAAACGGGGAAAGCATACCCGTATCCGCCCCCGGCACGTTCCATGCCTATACCGAACGTGAACCGGTTGGCGTGGTGGCGGTTATCGTGCCGTGGAATTACCCGCTGGAGCTGGCAATATGGCGCATGGCCCCGGCACTGGCGGCCGGGTGCACCGTGGTCCTCAAGCCCGCAGAACAGACGGCACTGACCACGCTGCATCTGGGCCGCCTGATCGCGGAAGCAGGCTTCCCGTCCGGTGTTGTCAATATCGTGTCGGGGGAAGGTGAAACCGCCGGGGCGGCGCTTGCCGGACATGGGGATGTCAACGCGATCTCCTTTACTGGTTCCACGCAGGTCGGGCGCGAAATCATCCGCGCGGCAGCGGGGAACATGAAGCGGGTCTTTCTGGAACTTGGCGGCAAATCGCCCATGATCGTGCTGGACGATGCCGATCTGGAACAGGCGGTGCCGGGTATTGCATCCGCCATTTTCTTCAGCGCGGGGCAGGTCTGTACGGCGGGGTCGCGCGTGTTCGTGCACGAACGCATATATGACCGCCTGCTTGATGGCATTGTCGCCTTTGCCCGCAACCTGGAAATCGGGCACGGTCTGAATGATGCCACCCGCCTTGGCCCGCTGGTTTCAGCCGAGCAGCGTGACAGGGTAGCCGGGTATCTGGCAGAAGCAGCGCGTACCGGCACACACTTCGCAACGGGTGGCGCACCGGTTGATGGCCCGGGCTATTTCATGCAGCCGACCATTGCGGTTGATGTCGACCCGCAGGCGGCACTGTACCGTGAGGAAATTTTCGGCCCGGTCCTGTGTGTCCGACGTTTTGGCGATGACCAGATCGATGATGTCGTGCGCATGGCCAATGACACGATCTACGGCCTGCACGCCAGTATCTGGACAACCGGCCTGTCACGCGCCCACACCCTGGCGCGGCGCATCAAGGCAGGCAATGTATGCATCAACACGCATAATTTCTTCGATCCCGCGTTTCCCATGGGCGGGTTCAAGCAGTCGGGCTGGGGACGCGCTGCGGGTTTCCCTGCTATAGAGCATTATACGGAACTGAAGGGAATTGTTGCGCGCCTATGACCGATGAAGATGCACTGACAGGAAACGTCACGCCGGCAACAGCCCGGGCGCGGGGCCGCCGCACCGCCCGCAAGGGGACGACGCGCGCGCCCACGCTGGCCAGTATCGTGCAGGAGCGTATCCAGAAGGCGATCGTATCCGGGGTCTTTACGCCCGGCATGTGGCTGGAGGAAGAAAGCCTGGGGCAGATGTTCAGTGTATCGCGCACGCCGGTGCGCGAGGCGCTGCGCCGCCTTGCCGCGCAGGGGACAGTTGAAATCCGCCCCCGTCAGGGCGTGATCGTCACCAAAATGAATGATGCCCGCGTATTGCAGACGCTGGAAGTCATAGCCGAACTTGAAGCAGCAACCGCAAGACTTGCGGCAGAACGTATGAGCGACGCGGAACGCGACAACCTGCATACGATCAACGAAGAACTGTCAGACATCATACGCAAGGGCAGCCGTGCCGGTTTCGACCGGCATAACGAACGCCTGCATGCCGCAATCAGGCAGGGCGCCCATAACGAGATCATGGCCGATTCCGTAGCGCAGATGCGCCAGCGCGTGCTGCCCTATACACGCGTCGAACGGATGGAATCAGTCGAACAGATGACCGTATCCCACGGCCAGCACCAGACGATTGTCTTTGCCATTCTGGAAGGACACGGCGAACTGGCCTACCAGACAATGCGCGTGCACGTCATGCAGACAGGCCAGCTGGCTGAAGACGGGGACTGAACCATCCGGCCGGCAATCCACCACAGCAGGGCACGCCAGATAGAGAAAGCATGCAGACATGAATATCCAGACAGGACCGGATACCACCCCCGAATGCATCAAGGGGACGTTTTTTGCACGGCTGCGCAACGCGGCGCCGGCCGCGTGGCAGGGTTACGTGAGACACCCGTTCGTACGCGGCATGGCGGATGGCACGCTGGATCCCGCGCGGTTCCGGGCGTTTCTCATGCAGGATTACCTGTACCTGCTTAATTACGCCCGGGCGTACGCGCTTGCGGTCTATAAAAGCGACAGTTTTGAAGAAATGCGGGAATCGGCCGATATCGTGGCGGGTATCCTGAATACGGAAATGGCCATGCATTTTTCGTATTGCGAAGGCTGGGGCCTTAGCCGCGCAGAAATGGAAGCCCATCCCCCAGCGCAGGAACTGCGTGCCTATGCGGGCTTCATCCTTGACCGCGCGCAGGCAGGCGACCTGCTTGACCTCCTGGTGGCACTTTCGGCCTGCCTGGTGGGATATGGCGAAATCGGTCTGGCGCTGGCGAATGATCCGGCGACCGTGCGCGAAGGCAATCCCTATTTCTCCTGGGTCAGCGTCTATGCCGATGAACCCTATCAGGACCTGATGCGCAGGGGCGTAAGCCGCCTTGATATCGTGGCCGCCCGGCGCGGGGGCGTGGCACGCCTGCCTGAACTGACGCGCCTGTTCACGACGGCCGTATCGCTGGAAACCGCTTTCTGGACCGCCGGACAGACGGAGATGACGTAAATATACAACGCCATCATGGCAGCATGACAGCACATGGCTACAGTACAACGACAGGATACCGGTATGTCTTCAGCAAGTAATCGCCAGCGTGTCATGCGGCCACACGATGCGCCGGTGCGACAGGGGGCGGGGCTGTGCGCCCTCATGGGAATGCTGGCGCTGCCGCATGCGGCGCTGTGCGGTGATCTGGTTGTCCGCAATACAGGCGCGGCGGATGCACAATGCCACATCGTGGACAGCGGCAGGGCGGATGCCGTCTTTACCGTAAAGGCGCAGGACACGGCGCATGTGGGCGCCCCGGCTGGCGGCATGATCAACAGTGTTGAATGCAACGGCCTGAAAACCCGTGAAATGCACATAACCCCAAAGGGAATGGACGGGTACGTCGTGCTGAACGGCAGGCAGAAGCGCGTGCTGAATGTATCGCTCTATCCATTCATTCCCAGCCTGCCAAACGGCAATTTCCAGACACTGGTCCAGCATGTCATCACCACCTATCAGGACAGCAACCCGGACGTGCTGCTGAACGCCGTAATGAGCGAGGACGTGGATATCTATAATCCCGCCCGTCTGCTGCGGCTCCTGTCCGGCAGGGGGTATGATGTCGTCGAACTGGATACATTATACATCGAATTCCTTGCCGCCCATAAACGCATCGCGCCGGTACGCATAAGCGGGGACGCCCCATGGCAACCGGGCCACGATGCCGTACTGTACCATGGCGTGACCTATGCCGTGCCAAGCTGGCTGTGTCTCGATTTCCTCTATTCCTATTCCCCGGATATCAAGGATATACATGGACTGGACCAGTTCATGTCCTACCTCAATCGCGAACCGGCGGGAAAACGCCATATTTCCGCTGATTTTTCAGGCACGACACGCCTGCCGTCCCTTTATATAGACGGATACGTGCAACGTTATGGCTATGACCATATCCGCGGTGCCTTCCGTATGCCGCCCGACCCGCAGGTCGTGAACAGCCTCATGCGCCTTGCCATTACCTGCACGGATGGGAAGGAAAACCATTGTGTTGACGGGACGCTCAGCCGCGCCGCGGATGGTGATGTCGACAGGATCTTTGCCGAAGGAAAAAGCGGTTTTGATATCGGTTTTTCTGAACAGAGCTTCTATATCAACCTGTTCAACCCCACCCATGCCGCATCCCTTGCCATGATCCCCGTGCCATGGGGCGAAAATGGCCAGACCATGCTGTACAGCGATGCCTTTGTCACGAACAGGACATCATGTTCCAGTGCGTCATGCCAGGCCGACAGCACCGCATTCACGACCATGATGACGGGAAAGGAAATAAAGACATATATCGCCTTTTCCCAGGATTTGCCGCAGGGAACGCCCGCACGACACCTTCTGGTTGGCACCCGTCCGTTCTGGGATCAGCAGCAGGTTCGTGACGATCCCGTCTACAGCCAGGTCAGGACTGTTATCGAAACGGGTCAGGCGTTTCCGCATGACCTGAATGAATCCCTGCGCGACCGGATGGCGCGGGATGTATGCCTCATGCTCAGGAAAGATATTCCCCAGTATGACTGCGACATGACGAAGGGACCTATGTAGGAGACGGGCCGGACGCAATCGCGTCATGACATGGCCAGTGCATCCTGTTCATGCTGGAGCAGGCTGCCCGCCAGGGCCCTGACCTCATCCGCCTCCCGACCGGTCAGGCTTGCGAAAAACGGTCCCATGACGCCCGTATCGGCAATCCCGGCCAGACGCACACCGTCATGCAGGACCGGGATGGGGGATATCCGGGCACGCAGGGCTTCAAATGGTGCGAACAGCGATGCAATGCGCTCCGCTTCCTCCATCTTACCAGCGCGGATCGCGGCATGGAGCTGCACTGACAGCCGTGGCGCAATGACACCGGACCCGGATGTGTAGTTCCGGACGCCATACCCGGCCGTGGCGACGATACTCTTTTCCCCGGCGCCATCAATGATACGCTCAGGACTGCCCAGCACGTCGACCAGCTGCGCAAGGTAGGGATGCGTCCCGTCGTCGTCCGCCGCTATGCCGTATTCGATCGTGCACAGCACACCATCGCGGATCAGGGCCGCGGCATCCGTCACGCACAGATAAGCCGGATCCTTGAAGAACACCATCAGCGGCTTTCCCAGCCGGTCTGTCAGGCGACGCAGGCCGGTTGCGACACCGTTGCCATTGACAGGAGCAAACGGCAGGAGGATGGCAGTGGGAAAATCCCGTTCCCGCAGGATCGCGACCTGATCCCATGCCTTGCCAAAATCAGCGCCGATGGAGGGGATGACCCACTCATCCGGCTGCGCCATGTCCTCGATCAGGTCCAGCAGCGCCCCATAGGTGCTGAGCGGCTGGTTGAACAGGTTGGCCACGCCGCCATACATGAATGAACGGACGCCGCCATCGCGCAGCCATGCGTTCAGGCGCCGGTTTTCCGTCAGGTCGAACGACCCGTCCCCATGCCGTGCAACCGGGGGCAGGGCCATGATGTCGGCGTTGATATCATTGGGGCTGATCTCGGTGGTTTTCATCGCGTATCCAGGGCTCCATGCAGATATGTCGGTATCGCCACGTCTCCATTGAGCGTGCGCCCGGCATGTCAGGCAAACATCAATTTGATGTCGTTTCGGCATCAAATTGATTGTTTGATACGCATTGCAGTGCGCTATCGTGTTTCCGAACCCACTGCCACCCTTACCCGCAGGGATATGCCGTAATGCTTCCTCCGTCTTCGGATGACATTCTGTACGAGGTCCGTGGCCCCAAATCATGGGAATGTATGACATCGGCCGAACTGGCGGGCCAGCTTGCCATGACGGACTGCGCCATCGTGCCCGTCGGCGCGGTGGAACAGCACGCCGGGCATCTGCCGCTGGGTCAGGACAATTTCCAGATCAGCGAAATTGTCCGGCGCAGCGTCCTGCAGCTTGCGCATGAAAACCGGCATGTCATTTTCGGCCCGACAATTCCGTTCGGGCCCGTATCCAATGTCCGGTTTGCGGGCTGCATCAACATCCGCCCCTCGACACTTGCGGTCCTGACCAAGGAAGTCTGCCTGAACCTGCACCGCGACGGCGTGAATACCATCGTGCTGGCCATGGGCCATGATCTGTCACTTGGCGCACTGATGGTCGCGGCACGTGAACTGACCGAGGAAACCGGGGACCGGCTGCGTGTTATCGTCGCAAACTGGCTGCCCTATGTTGTCTCCCTCCTGCCACAGGTCTTTACGGACTTGCCGCCCGGCGCGCGCGACGGGCATGGCGGCGCGGGGGAAACCGCCCGGATGCTGGCACAGCATCCCGCGCTGGTCCGCATGGACCTTGCGCGCGACTACCATGTTGCCGCCACGCGCTCCGCCACGCCATTCGCCCATCCGGTCACGGCCGGGGGCGGGGTTTACATACCGCGGGCCACCACGATCAGGGATGAGGCATTCCAGGGCATTCTGGGCTGTCCATCGCTGGGGACGCCGGAAATTGGTGAGACGCTTTATGACGCCCTGAGCAGCTGGCTGAGTGACATCGTGCGCGAATACTGTTTTGGCGCATCGGAATCCTATAATTACTGAAACGGGGGAAGTAGTCGGATCATGAATCGTCGCGGCTTCATCTCGTCATGTATCGCAGGCTCGCTTGCCATAAGCACACGCGCCTTTGCTGAAACGCAGTTGCGACCGTGCAGTTACCAGCTCAGCTGGATCAAGAACTTTCAGGGCGCGGGTGAATATATTGCGCTGGCAAAGGGATTTTTCCGGGAGCAGGGGCTGGATGTCACACTGCTTGCAGGTGGACCGACCATGCCGCATGAGCCGGTCGTCATGTCTGGCAAGGCGCTTTTGGCCCAGACCATGCCCGATAACACCGTCATGGCGAACATGCACGGCGCCACGCTGAAAGTCATCGGGGCGGGATACCAGAAAAGCCCGTTCTGCATCGCCTCCCTGCTGTCGGGGCACCCGATGCGCACGCCGCAGGACATGATCGGTCGCAGGATCGGCGTCCAGAGCGTCAACCTTGTCGTATGGCGTACTTTCCTGCGCCTCAACCATATCGATCCGGCGTCCATTACGGTCGTGCCGGTCCAGTTCGACATGGCGCCCCTTATCGCGGGCGACGTGGACGGGTTCTTTGGCTACCTGAATGACAACGTCGTGCACCTTGAGGTCGCGGGGCACCAGACGGCGGTCGTGCCCTTCGCCCGGTTCGGCTATACCGTGATGGGCGCGACACTGGTGGTCCGGGCGGACAGCCTGCAGGACCCGGCCCGGCGCGCCATGCTGGTATCATTCATGCGCGCGGACATTCAGGGATGGCAGGCCGCGATTGCCGATCCCGCGCTGGGGGCGGACCTGACCGTCAACACGTTCGGAAAGGGCAATGGCCTGGACCTGAAGGCGGAAGAACAGTCCTGCCGGGCCAGCAACGACCTGATGATGGACGCAAATACGGACAGCAAGGGCCTGTTCTGGATGAGCGATGCCAGCATAGCGGACACGGTGCGTATCCTGCGCCTGGGCGGGCTGGCCGCAAGCCCGGACATGTTTACCAACGAAATCCTTGTCGAAGCGCGCCAGGGCGCCACGACACGCTGATTGTTCCCGAAAGGAATGCCGATGGCCGAAAATTACCAGAGTCAGGATTTATGGAGCCGCACGACTACCCGCAACGGCTATGCTGCTGATGAACTGCGCTCGGTGCTGCAGAAATCAATCCGGCGCGGAATGGTGGAAGAAGCCATTCTGGCCGGATGCGAACTGTTTTTCGACAGCACGGAAACCGAGGAGATGCTCTGGCGGCGTCTGGAAATCATCACGACGGAAGATGTCGGCATGGGCTTCCCCGATGGACCAGCGGTGATCGAGGCGCTGTACCAGCAGGCGAAACGGATGGCTGATCCGGGTGATCGCTGGATGTACGGCGCCCATGCCATACGGATACTGGCCACCGCGCGGAAGGACAGGCTGAGTATGGAACTCGCCTGCTGGGCACGCGAAAGTCTGGCGCGGGGTGAACGCCGCATAGAAATCGAGGACTACCACCTCGACATGCATACCCGCCGGGGCGTGGAACGCGGCAACGGGCCCGAACACTGGTGGCGCAATGGCGCGCGACTGGACAACCAGATCAATGAGGTCCCCTCCAGATACAACGCATACCTGCGCAGACTGTACCTCGGGGACGGGGATGGAGAAGGCAGCTGAACGCGCCCGCACCGGACAGCGCGGGTGCCGCGATCATAGTGCGTGGCGTCACACGCACGTTCGCGCTTGGCGTGACACCCGTCGTCGCGCTGGAGGCCATGGACCTTGATGTCCCGGCCGGGACGCTTGTCTCCCTGCTCGGGCCATCGGGGTGCGGCAAATCGACGCTGCTGCGTCTTTTCGCAGGACTGGACGTGCCCGATGCCGGTTCGATCCTGATCGACGGGCGTCATCCCGGTGACATGCGCGCCAGCCACCAGATCGGTATTGCGTTTCAGGATGCGTCCCTCCTGCCGTGGCGTTCCGTCCGGTCGAATATCTGCCTGCCGCTGGAACTCGCACGGCGGCCGGCAGACCGCCATCAGATCCAGGGACTGATCGACATGGTGGGACTTTCGGGTTTCGAGAATGCCCTGCCGGCACAGCTGTCAGGCGGCATGCGCCAGCGCGTGGCGATCGCCCGTGCACTGGCCGCCATCCCGGCCGTTCTGCTGCTGGATGAGCCGTTCGGCGCGCTGGACGAGGTGGTGCGGCTGCACCTCCATCTGGAACTGCAGCGCATCCGTGCCGCGCGTCCGGTCACGACGGTTCTGGTCACCCATTCCATTGCCGAAGCCGTGTTCCTGTCGGATCAGGTGGTGGTCATGGCGTCCCGCCCGGGGCGGGCCGTCAGTACGATCGCGATCGACCTGCCATATCCACGCACGCCCGCCATGCTGCGTAGCGCGCGTTTCCATGAACTCTGCGATCGCTGTAGCGAGGTCCTGTTCACGAACGTGGCGACCGCGGCAGGGTCCGCCGGAATGCGGGAATGACCATGCGGCGGTACAGTAACCTACGGCCTGCCCTGGCGTGGGGCGGCAGTTTCGGGGCGGTCGTACTGTTATGGCAGTGCGCAGCCCTTGTCGTGGCGCTGCCCGGGCCACTTGCCATCATGCGCCGTATCGGAACCGACGGGCCGGCACTTTACTGGAATGCGGGACTTGCGACCCTGCGCTGCGCACTGCCGGGATGGGCAGGGGCCACCGTGGCTGCCGCCCTGTGCGCCCTGCCTGCCACGATGTGGCCCGTCCTGGCGCCCGGCCTGTTCCAGCTTGGCGTCATGTCCTACTGCCTGCCGTCACTGGCCATCGGGCCTGTCCTGATGATCGTGCTGGACGGCGACGGGCCACGCATCATGCTCGCGGCCCTCGCGTCATTCTTCACGATGCTGGTGGGATCGATGACAGGGCTGCGCGCGTGTTCGCCATCGCAGACGTTACTGGTCACGGCATTTGGCGGCACTGCGCTTCAGGCCCTGTTGCGGGTGCGGTTGCGTGCTGCGCTGCCTGCGTGGTTCGCGGCACTGCGGATCTCGGCGCCCGCTTCGGTGCTGGGGGCGATGGTCGGGGAATTCCTTGGTGCGGAACATGGACTCGGGGTGTTGCTGATCAATGCCCAGCAGAGCCTCGATCTGTCGCGGACATGCGCCGTCACACTGGTTTCGGCGGCATTCGCGGGGGTGCTTTATGCCGGCGTCGGCATTGTGGGACATGCCTGCACGCACTGGGCACGCGACATGCCCCTTGATCTGGCACGCGACAGCGAGGCCCTGCGTGCCGGCTGGACGGCAGGCCCGAACCGCATGCGGGTGCTGCTGCATGGCGCGGGACGGCTGGCCGGGACGACGGTACTCGCGCTGGGCGCATGGTGGCTGGTGCTGCGCATGTCCGGGGTAACGCCCTATGTGGGGCGGTCCCCGTATGATGTGCTTCTTTACCTGACCGATGGGGCGGAAGGACCGCCGCGGATCAGCGCGATTGCCGGGGAACTGGGGATAACCCTGCAGGACATGGCGGCGGGGCTGGTCGGCGGGATCATGGCCGGGCTGGTTCTGGCCATGTGTTCACAGCTCTGGCCGCCGCTTCACCGGCTGCTTGCCGGGCCGGTCTTCATCATGCAGGCCATACCGCTCATCGCCACGACGCCCCTGCTGATCCTGCTGTTCGGCCGCGGGGAGGCAATTGTTGTGACTGTCGGCACCATCGTCACGTTCTTTCCGGTGTTCGTCACCGTTTCCCAGTCTTTTGCACAGACGCCCCGCACGGCGCTTGCCCTGATTGCAGCCAATGGCGGGGGGCGTGTGGACGCGCTGCGCAGGGTCCAGTTACCGGCGGCCCTGCCGTCCATATTCGCAGCACTCCGCATTGCCGCCCCGCTGGCGATGACGGGGGCGCTGATCGCTGAATGGCTGGCAACTGGGCGCGGCATGGGGTACATGCTGCTCAATGCCGTATCGATGTCGGATTATGACGGGTTATGGGCGCGCGTCACCGTGACAACCACCGTTTCCATGATCCTTTACGGCCTGGTCGGGCTGGGCGAGGTTGTGGCCATGCGTACCCTGACGGGGGGACGTGCCCGGTGATTTTCCCGCACATGTGCACGATCATGCAAGCGCGCCATCAAGGATGCCCAGACCGTGGTCAAGGAAACCCCGGCAGGCATCCGAAAGGCCGTCATCTGTCATGATACAGCACCCCATCAGGCTGTACCGCGCCAGGGGTTCCGCAACCCGCACGTAGGACAGGGCCGGGTTACGTGGGCACAGTTGTGCCGGCAGCGGCGTCTGTAGCGAGACAAGGTCGCTCCGGGCTGCGAAATCCCGCATGATCTGGAAGGAATTTGTTGTCAGGAACGGCAGGCATCCCGACGGTTCGCGCATGGCAAGCCGTTTCCGGAACGCATTCAGGTAGGCGGCATCATCCGGCAGGGCCAGTGGGTAGGCGCTGCACTCGTGCAGTGTCACGAAATCCCGTGATGCCAGCGGGTGGTCATGACGCATGACGGCACAGGTTTCGAGCGCGTATTCCCGCACAACCCTGATATTGATGTCTGTCGGGGCATCATAGACAAAGACCATATCAAGACGTCCACCGCCAAGATGCGCCAGCAGTTCGGGCGCGCGTCCTGTCCGGATGGTGAAACGGACATGCGGATCACGTGATGCAAAGGACAGGATCAGGTGCGGCAGCATTTCACGTGCCAGCGCGTCATGGGCACCGATCCGGACATGCCCGGGCGACAGGTGGTGCAGGTCGGCCAGTTCCTCGCCCGTCATCGCGACTTCATCAAGGATCCGGGTCACCCTGCGCAGCAGCGTCTCACCCGCATCGGTCAGCGTGAGCGCGCGGCTACGGCGTTCAAACAGCGGCAGGCCGATGGCGGCCTCAAGCTGGCGCACATGACGGTTGACCGCGGATGCGGCGATATTCAGCTTCTCCGCTGCCGCACGAAACGAACCGGTCAGGGCGACCGTATGAAAATAGCGCAGGGCTGGCAGGTTCTGCAGCACGCGCGTCAGCCCGGACTGCATCTGGTCGGCTTTTCCCATGGCGTTGGTAGGTGCTGTGCCCGACACGAACGTACTCCTGCAGATAACCTGACGTCTGATAGATAACAGGTCAGGGGCTGGTGCAAAGAAACTCGTGGTGATCGACGCATCATGGCGGGATGCAGGCGCTTCGGGTGGCAGGCCCCGGCCCGTGACGGGCCACCACGGATCATGCGGGGACACCGTCATGCACGGCAATGGCCATCGCTGCCGGGGCGCGCACCAGCCAGACAAACTGGATATTATTTGCAAATAGTTCACTGACATGGATGACAGATGGTTTCGGGTGTCGCAGGCCAACTTTTCAAACAGAATTCAAAGTAATGACACATCGACATGCGCCATGGAGAACGATTTTTATTTAAATGATAATCATTTTCATAATAGAATTTCATATAAATTCCTTCCCTGAACCGGATATTCAGGTTCGCGTCAGGTTTTCCTGTTATCAGCAGGGTGTCATCATCACGATGACCGGCACTTTATATATGACGGGGAATAGACGCATATCATGCGAAGGATGTTGCTGGCCTGCCTGTATGCCGCGTGTCATGTCGTCCTGACCACGCAGGCCGCCCGGGCAGAAAGCGGGCCGGAAAGCATATGCGCGACAGACCGGGGCGGTATCCGGCTGCATGTGGATGGCATGTACGGGGGCTATCCGCACTCGGTGTTGCATGATGCCGTGGTGCGGGGCGTATCCTGCCCGTCCGGTGCGGCGCAACTGCATGCGTTCAGCCTTATTGCAGACCCATCGCCACACCTGCGCATTTCCGTTACGCGGCCCATAGGCCAGGGGCAGCAGGGCGCGATTTCCACCCGGCTGTTTTCAAAAGGGCATTTCGTGATCGGGGAGCGCATGTCCCTTTCCCCGCTGGCGCGTTCCCAGTCCCCGTTTTCGGTCACCTCCGACATCAATCTGACAATGGCGCGGCTGTGGGAGGATCTGGCCGCGCGGATCGGCCACGGCGGTCCCGTCATTCCATGACGGGAAAAGCGTGAACACTCCCATGCCGCCCATGCGCCTGCCTGTTGCCATGACCTGTATCGTGATGTGGTTCTCTCCCGCATGGGCGCAGGTGCCGCAGTCCGGCCCGTCATTCCATGATGCGGTCGGCATGGCATGGGCCATCGATCCCGTCCGCACCGAACTGCAGGTCGGCCACCATTCCGCCACGGCGCGCGCCAGCGCCGCCGGGTCATGGTTTGCCGGCGGGCCGACCCTGTCGGGGGAATACATGGATGACCACATGCTGGGCAGTAATGAAGGCTATACGACCTATCAGGGCGGGGTGTCCGTGCCGCTATGGCTGCCGGGGCAGGGCAGCGCGACCCGGCAGGTGGCCAGCGCGGAAGCGGCCTCCATTACTGAACAGCTCAATGTCGAACACATGGCGCTCTCCATCCGGGTGCTTGATGCCAGCGCCGCCGCCCTGATCGCCCGTACCCGCATGGACACGGCCCGCACCCTGTACGACGCGACGGCACGCATGGCCACCAGCGCCACGCACGCGCTGCGCGGGGGCGAACTGGCCCAGGCCGATACCCAGATGGCACAGGCGGCCATGGAAAACGCCCGGAATGAACTGGCACTGGCACGGGAGGAGGCAGAAAACGCCACTTCCACACTGGAGGCACTGCTGGGCCGCCCGGTCATGCCGGATCTGGCGCGTTATGGGGACGGTGATGTCACCCATGCCCGCTTCGTCGCACCCCGTGACATGGAGGACAACGACCCCCGCATAAAGGTTGCGCACCGGAATGTGGAGGCCGCGGAAGCCAATATGACGCTGGCACGCCGTTCCTTCATGCCCAACCCGGAAATTGGCGTGGATGCGATTCATGAAAAGCAGTACGGCAGCCCGTGGGATGATCGCGTGGGGCTGAATTTCAGCATTCCCCTGCCCAGCGAGGTCCGCAACACCCCCATCATGTCCGAAGCGCGCAACCGGCTGGCCACGGCCACCAGTCAGGAAACACAGGCAAGACGCATGGTACACCTGGAACTGATGCGCGTGCGTGAACGCCTGATCGCAGCCACCACGGCGCGACAGGCCACCCGCACCGCCGCCGAAAGCATGGAACGGCGCGCCGCGGCACAGGAACATGCATGGCGCGTGGGTGAGGCCAGTCTGGACACGGCACTGGCCGCCCGACAGGCGGCTGCCAGCACCCGGCTGGCCAGCACGCGGGCCGAGGTGGAATGGCATGTCGCAAGCATCCGCATGCTGATCGCCACGGGCATCGTGCCATGAAACGCATTGCCCTTTCCCTGCTGCTTCTGGCGCCCGGCTGCCTGCAGGCCCGGGCGGATGAGGGAACACTGCCCCCCGTCGTGAAGCTGGACGCGGCGGCTGTCACCAATGAGGGCGTGACCATCGCCACGGCTACACCCGGCACGGTTGCGCCCGTGCTGCCGGTCATAAGCCGGATCATGCCCGATACGACGCGGGTCGTGCATATATACCCGGCGGGAAGTGGCAAGGTGCTGTCGGTTCTGGTCCAGCCGGGCACGCATGTGGCACGCGGGCAGGCGCTGCTGCGGTACCAGGATCATTCCCTGCATGTCGCCCGCCTGCAGGCCATCCAGATGCATGCGGCGCTGACAGCCGCCATCGCGGCCAGGAACGATGCCGCCGCCGCCGTGCAGCGGGCCAGGACGCTTGTCGGGGAAACCATCTCCGTAGCCGAACTGCGCCACAGGCAGGATGCACTGGCACAGGCGGACGCCACCACGCGCGCGCGACAGGCGGATGTGGACACGCTGGGCCACCGTTTCGCGGAGGAATTCAATTCCACGTCCGAACAGACCGGACACGCGGGACAGGACGAGACATCGACCCTGATCTCCCCGGTAGATGGCATGGTACAGGCGCTTGATGCCGCCGTAGCGGGCGACCTGACGCCAGCCACGGACGTCGCGACGGTGGCGGACCTGTCAACCGTATGGATCGTTTCCGACATTCCGCCCGATCAGGCGGCGCTGGTCCGGCCCGGAGGGCAGCAGGTCACGCGCACGGCGGACGGGATGCTAACGTCGCGGATCGACACGGTCGGGGGGATGGCCAGTCCATTGACGGGACTGGTGCGGGTGACAGGACACGTGGCCAACCCGCATGGTGTCCTGATGCCCGGCATGGTGCTGGACAGCACACTGGCGCAGCGCGACAGCGTGGCGGGGATCGTCATACCGTCGGGGGCCATACAGCACATCGACAGACGCAGCGTGGTGTTCGTGCGGGAAAGCGAGACGGATTACCGGCCCGTCGTGGTCGATGTCGCACTGGATGACGGGACGCAGGCGGTCATACGCTCGGGGCTGAACGGGGGCGCAGCGGTGGTGGACCACGGCAGCTTCGCCCTGCGCTCGGTCATCGGACTTGCCGGGATGGATGCGGACTGATGGCGCGCAGGTATCTTGAAGCCCTGCTGCGTGCGCGCATGCTTGTACTGGGCGGGCTTGGCCTTCTGCTGGTGGCCGGACTTGCGACAGTGCTGGGCCTGCCGGTGGAGGCCGTGCCCGATATTTCGCCAAAACAGGTGCTTGTCTCGGTCGTCGCACCTGGCCTTGCGACGGAGGAAGTGGAAAAGCTCATAACCTTTCCTGTCGAGGCCAGCATGACCGGCATTCCCGGCATGACCGACCTGCGCTCGGTCTCCCGCGGGGGGGTATCGGTCGTGTACGTGCAGTTTGCCGATGACACCGACATCAACCTTGACCGCACGCGCGTGAACGAACGCATACAGCAGGCGCGCGCCAGCATATCCGTGCCCGGCATTACGGTCAGCATGGGACCGCTGGCCACCGGTATGGGCGAAATCATGCAGTTTCAGATTCATGGCGGCGGCCGGTCTCTCATGGATCTCAACCGCATCATGAACTGGACCGTGGTGCCGCAGATGCGCCTTGTGCCCGGCGTGGTTGATGTCAACGTCAATGGCGGGGCGGAAGAAACCTATGAGATCATACTGGACCCCGCGCGGCTGATCGGGGCCGGCCTGTCGGCAGGTGACGTCTATCGCGCCGTGGATGCGAACAACGCGGCATCCGGCGGCGGATGGATCGCCCACCATGCCGAACAGCAGAGCGTGGTCGGACGCGGGCTGGTGGCCAGCCTTGCCGATTTCGGCAATATTGCCGTGCGGACCAATGCCGATGGCTCGATCGTGCGGCTGCGTGACCTTGGCCGCGTCACCACCGGGGCGCGTACCCGGCTGGGCGCCGTGACCCGGGACGGGCAGGGGGAAATCGTGATCGGCGTGGTCATGATGGAAAGCGGGGCCAGTTCCAATGCCACCCTTGCCGCCATCCAGCGCGCCCTGCCGGGCATAAGGCAGGCGCTGCCCGCGGGGGTTACGCTGGAACCTTACTATACCCGTGCCACCCTGACCGGGCAGACCATCGCCACCGTGCGCGACAACCTGATAATGGGGGCGGTGCTGGTGGTGGGCGTGCTGGTGGTGGTGATCGGCAGCTGGCAGGCGGCTCTTGTCATTGCCTCCGTCATTCCCGTGGCCCTTGTATGCGCCATGGCCGGAATGCGACAGTTCGGGATTTCGGCCAACCTGCTCAGCCTTGGCGCGATCGATTTTGGCATGATCGTCGATGGATCGCTGGTGGTGATCGAACACGTGCTGTCGCGGCGGGAGACGGAACCGGAGGTGGAATTCGCGCCCCTCGTCATTTCGTCCGTGCAGCAGGTCATGCGCCCGGTGGGGTTCGCCATACTGGTCATCGTCATGGTTTACCTGCCGATCCTGACCCTGCAGGGGATCGAGGGACACATGTTCCGCCCCATGGCACAGACGGTCATCATGGCATTGCTGGCATCGCTTGCGTACTGCTTCATCTGCATGCCCGTGCTGGCCAGCGTTGCGCTGGGACGCATCCGGCCCGTGGGCGATACAAGGCTGATTGCCCTCATGCGCCGCCCCTATACACGCATGATGGCATGGGGGGAGGCGCATCCACGCATCCTGTTTGGCGGCACGGTTGCAGTGCTGGCCATATCGGCAGGGCTTGCGACACGGCTGGGGGGCGAGTTCATACCCCAGCTTGACGAAGGGGCGCTGGCGGTCACCACCACGCGGTTGCCCTCGGCCTCGCTCGATACCGTGCTGACGTCGGTCACGAAGCAGGAGCAGATCCTGCGCCGCTTTCCCGAAGTTCGCTCCGTGATCAGCAATACGGGCACGTCCGCCATTCCCACCGACCCGATGGGCGTGAACGAGACCGACAGCTTCATCTTCCTCAATCCACCCTCCACATGGAAAACCGCACGCACGCAGGCAGGCCTTGTGGCCGCGATGGATGATACCCTGCGGCGCGAACTGCCCGATGCGCTGTATTCCTGGAGCCAGCCGGTGCAGATGCGCATGGATGACCTGCTGTCGGGCGTGCGCACCCAGATTGCCGTCTCGATCTTCGGCGATGATCTGACCACGCTGGCCGATCTGGGCGACCGGGTCGTGGCCACCATGTCGGGGGTGAAGGGGGCAGCGGATGTTGCGGCAGCGGGTGATGGCACCGTGCCGCTGATCGTGGCCGACATCGACCGCACGCAGGCGGCCAGCCGCAACGTGGCGGTGCAGGACATTCTGGACACGGTGGAGGCCATAGGCGGGCATATCGGCAGTCGGCCGGTGACTGTGGATAACGCCATCATCAGCACGCAGGTGCGCCTTGATCCCCGCATTGCCGGTTCTGCCGCCGCCATTGGCGCGCTGCAGGTCCGGCGCATGGACGGGCAGGGCAGCGTCATGCTGTCGCAGGTGGCGCATGTGCGTGAAGTCGATGGCCCGCCGCGCATAAGCCGCGACAGGGTGCGCCGGCGCATGGTGGTGCAGGCCAACGTGCGCGGACGGGATCTTGCGTCCTACGTGGCCGAGGCACAGGCGCGCGTAGCGCGCGACGTGAACCTGCCCGCAGGCTATACCATGCAGTGGGACGGGCAATTCCGTAACCTGCAGTCGGCCATGCAGCGGCTGGAAATCGTGCTGCCCATGGCGCTTGGCCTGATCTTTGCCCTGCTGGTCGTGGCGTTTGGCGCGGTCCGGCCCGCGCTGCTGGTATTCGTCAACCTGCCGGTGGCGGCAACCGGGGGGATTGTGGCGCTGACGGTGCGGGGCATGCCGTTCAGCATCTCCGCCGGGATCGGCTTCATTGCGCTGTTTGGCGTGGCGATCCTCAACGGCGTGGTGCTGGTCAGCGCGATCGCGGCCCTGCGGGCGCGGGGCATGGTGGTGGCGCAGGCGGCCTTCGCCGCTGCCCAGTCCCGCTTCCGCCCGGTCATGGCCACTGCACTTGTGGCGAGCCTTGGTTTCTTTCCCATGGCGTTTTCCGACAGCGCCGGGGCGGAGGTCGAACGCCCGCTGGCCAGCGTGGTGATTGGTGGACTGGTGACCTCCACGCTGCTGACGCTGCTGGTGCTGCCGTCACTTTACGCCCGGGTCATGCGTGAAAGGGTTCAGGACTGATGCGTATCCTTATTGTGGAAGATGAACATGACCTTGGCGCCGCAGTGCAGGAACGCGTGCGGCTGGATGGCCATGCCGTGGACTGGTTCACGACGCTGGAGGATGCGCGTGCGGCCGTGGCGACGGTGGATTATGATTTCATGCTGCTTGATCTTGGGCTGCCGGACGGGAACGGGCGCGACCTGCTGCGCGAAATCCGCAGGACGTCATCTGACATTGCCATTCTCATCACCACCGCGGAAGACCAGATCAGCGACCGCATCGCAGGGCTGTCCGATGGTGCGGATGACTATATCGTCAAACCCTATGACCTGAATGAACTTGTCGCCCGCATCGCCGCCGTGGCGCGACGCTATGCCACCCCGCGCAGGCGCGCGCATTACCGGGCTGGCGACATCATGATCGACCGGGAAAGCCGCGCCGTCCTGCGCAACGGGCAGGTACTGGACCTGACCGCGCGGGAATGGGCCATCATGGAACTGCTGTCGCGTCATCCGGGCCGGATCTATTCGCGCCAGCAGATCGACACGGCCCTGTACGCGCTGGATCATGATGTGGACAGCAACACGGTCGAGGTGTTCATAAGCCGCCTGCGTAAGAAGGTGGGCACGGCCACCATCCGGACCGTCCGTGGCCGGGGCTACTGCCTGGCCGATGGCACGCCAGCATGAAAAGCTGGAGCCTTGCCACCCGCATCGTCAGCAGTGTCCTGAGCGCGGTAACGCTCAGCCTGCTGGCCCTCAGCCTTGCCGTCGCGGGGTTTACCCGCCACGAAATAACGGAACGGCTGGACAATTCCCTGCAGGAAGTGTCCGAACGGCTGCAGGCCACCGTCGCCGCGCAGCCACACGGGTCGCAGTCGGACAATGTGGCATGGGTTCCCGATGTCGGGCCACGGACGCTGGCCTATCAGGTGGTCGACCAGGCGGGGCATGTGGTGCTGCGGTCCCAGAACGCACCCGTCCGGCCCTTTGTGTCCGACATCCGTACGGGTTTCACCAGCACGCCGCACTTCCGGGTCTATGTCGCAGCCCCCACCATGACGGCCTATCGCGTGCTGGTGGGTGAACCCACGCTGCACCGGCGGGGTGCGACATGGCGGGCAACGGCAATCGCAGTCATGCCGGTGCTGATGTCCCTGCCTGTCATCTGGTGGCTGGTGCGCCTGATCGTCCGACGCGCCCTGCGCCCGCTGGACCGCCTGCATGACGAAATGCAGTCCCGCGGCAGCGGGAACCTGCGGCCGGTTCCATCACTCGACCTGCCGGTTGAACTGGTCCCCATCCAGCATGCGGTCAATACCCTGCTGTCGCGGCTGGAAACGGCGCTGTCTACCGAACGGGCCTTTGCTGCAAGTGCCGCGCACGAACTGCGCAACCCGCTGGCCGCCCTGCTGGCGCAGGTGCAGATGCTGGGCCGCATGGTACAGCCGGACCCGGAAGCGGGCAGACGGGTGGACATTATTGCCGAGCGTACCCGCCGGCTGGGCCGGACGGTGGAAAAGCTGCTGCAGTTTTCCCGTGCCACCTCCGGCATTGCCTTCCGGCGTAACCGGTTCGACCTGCTGACCGTTGTGCATGTGCTGGTAGACGACCTTGGCCACAACCCGCATGACGGACAGGGCATTATCCTGACACCCAACGGGATCAGCCATATATTCGTGCATGGCGACATGGATGCGACGGGCATCATGCTGCGCAACCTGCTTGAAAACGCCCTGCTGCATGGGAAACACGGCACACCCGTGCGTGTGACCGTACTGCCTGATGGCGGCATCGACATAACCAATGACTGCCCCGCACTGCCGCCGGACATGCTGGACCGGCTGACCAGCCCGTTCGTGCGCGGCGGGACAGGCACGCATGGCAGCGGCCTTGGCCTGGCCATCGCCAGTAACATCGCGACACAGATGGATGCGACACTGCGCCTGCGCTCCCCGCTGGACGGGTCCGGCAGGGGGTTTGGCGTGTGCGTCACCTTTCCCGGCTCCGACATGACGTAATCATGCGGAGCTCATGATTACATCCGCGCCCTACGCGACATCAAACAGCTTCAGGCGGTAATGAAGCTGCCGTGCCGTCATGCCCAGCTGCTGCGCGGTGCGTGACTTGTTGCCGCCATTCAGCCTGAGCGCATGCAGCAGTTCTTCCTTGGAATGGGACGACGCGGACAGGTACGGCCGGTACGCGCGTTCGCCCTGCACCGCCTGCAGGGGCACCGACTGCGTACTGTCATGCAGGAACGCGCGCAGGTCCCGCGCCGCCATGACCGGCTGTGGGGCCAGCAGCACGACACGTTCGATCACGTTAGACAGCTGGCGGATATGACCCGGCCAGTCCTGTTCGATCAGCAGGTCAACTGCCGAACGGGACAGGCTGATGTTGCGTTCATGCCGCTGGTTGAACAGGCTGAGGAAATGGCTGCACAGCAGGGGAATGTCCTCCCTGCGGGCGGCAAGGGTCGGCAGCGTGATGGGAATGACATTGAGATGATAGAACAGGTCATAGCGGAACAGCCCCATCTCGACACGCTTGCGCAGGTTCTGGCTGGTCGCGCTGACAACCCGGATGTCGATCCTGCGCGCAAGACCCGTGCCGGCACGCGTGAACGTGCCCTGTTCGAATACATGCAGAAGCCGCCCCTGCATGGCCAGGGGAAGTTCACCGACCTCGTCAAGGAACAGCGTGCCGGTATGCGCCTGCTCAAGCTGTCCCGTCCGGCGTGCCCTTGCACCGGGAAACGCCCCGCGTTCATGGCCAAAAAGCTCGGTTTCAAAGGCGTTTTCGGGAATGGCGGCGCAGTTGACGCGCACGAAGGGCTGCGTCCGCCGCGGACTGGCCATATGCAGTGCGCGCGCAAACAGTTCCTTGCCCGTTCCCGCAGCCCCGCACAGCAGCACGCTGGATGACGCGTGCGACACGCCCTCAAGCTCGGCAATCGCCTTCAGCAGGGCAGGGGAGGTGCCAATGATGCCATACCGCATGGTGGCGTTTTCCAGCGCGTTTTCCAGCAGCTGGTTATGCTCATGCAGGGCGCGCGTCTGTTCTTCCACCGTATCGCCCAGTTTCATCAACTGCCCGATCAGGGTGGATATGATCTGCAGGATCATGATGTCATCGGACAGGTTCCTGTTCCGGTGCCGCAGCCGGTGGCACGCGATCAGGCCGACCCGGTTGTGCCCCAGGTCAATAGGCATGGCGATGAAGGCCACCTTTTCCGATGGCAGGTGCTCGCGCAGGACGGCACGGCCAAGGAAAAGGGGTTCCCTGTCGATATCCTGCACGATAATCAGATGCCGGTTCTTCAGCGCTGCCCCCGTTATGCCCTCACCCAGCCTGTAGACACCGCGTGTGATCTCGGCCGTTGTCAGGCCATAGGCATGGCGGATGCGGTAGGTGTCCCCCTCCGGATCCTTGAAAATGATACGCGCGCGGTTGAGCCCCAGCAGTTCCGACAGCAGGTGCACGACCTCACGTAGGACGCCATCAAGGTCAAGCCCCCGCCCGACAAGGGCCATGACGTTCTTGAGCAGCAGGATTTCCTGTGAACGCCAGAACTCGGCAGGGAAACCATCATGGGTGTCGGGAGCGGACATATGCGCCAGCAAGCCTGATAAGAAAAAGGAACCATCTGGCTGGCTGCCCGCGACGGAACGCCGGCAGCCAGATCGCAGCCTACATAGACAGAGTGCTCCTGTCAGTCAGAATACGAACTGCATGGTCTGCATGTAATAGGCGCCCGAGTTCAGCCCCGCCTCACGCACCCCGCGGGAGGCCAGGATACCGGCAATGTCATGCGTCCAGACCCAGTGCGGGGCGAAAGACCAGCTGACCTGGAACTGTGGTATGGCACCTACGTACCCCCCATGCAGCCCGTCACGCGGGGTATAGACGCGTCCGATCCCGTATAGCGCGTCCTGCGTGCTGTCACGCCAGAAGAATGGCGCGTGCAGTCGTAGCGAGACCTTTTTCGCCGCCGCAAATGTCATGACCGGGCCCACGCCAACCAGGTTCTGGTTGTTCAGGGTCATGGTCACGTCATTGTAGTAGGGAAGCGGAAAATAGGGCGTGCCGAACGTCCCCACCGATCCCGATGTCTGGTTGTAATTTCCCCCCGAAAACAGGTCCGCCTGCACGCCGAATGTCGGTGCGCCCGTAACCTTGGGAATGGTATAATTGATACCGCCATTGACCGCGTAGGCGTCTACCCGCCGGTGCGCACCGTTATTGACAGGATGGAACGAGCCGCCCTGATAGATGCCATCCAGATTTACGGTAAAGGGGCCGACCTTGCCCCACAGCCGCCCGCCTATGCCATCCCGACGCGTGGTGCCCGCCGTGGCTCCCCCGACCGTTGCCGTGGGAACCGACGCCAGCGGGCTGCCATACAGGTAGCCCATGAAGAACGCATCAAGGTAAAGCTGGGACCGCTGCCCCATGAACCGGAAGGCGGGAAGGGCGCCGGACGCATAGGCCCCGTACAGCCGGCCGGAATAGTTCGTGCCATTGGAAAATATGCCGACAGGCTGTTTGTTCGTCTGGAAGAAATCAAAAATATCAATACGGAAATTCTTCCATAACGCATAACCGCGAAACCCGTCCCATGTCTGCTGCACGTTGGGGATATCGCGCGCGGACTGCATCATGACCGGTGCATCAAGGAACAGCTGCCGTCCCCCCATTACTCCCATATGCGCACCAAGAAATTTGCCCCGCAGTTCGACAAAGCCCTGCTGCATGTCGAGCCGTTCACGTTGCAGGCCGGTCTGGTAGCCATATGTATTCGACCCGCCAGCCACGGCATCAAGCAGTTCGGCATAAATACGGACATGCGACCCCAGATGCAGGTCGGCCCCGTACTGGTTGCGCAGCAGGACACGGCTGGCATCCGTCACCCCGGCCTTGCCCAGTGCCGGCTGGTTTTCAAACACATAGCGCAGACGTTCTTCGCCGCTGAAGCTGACCCATATGGAGCCACTGTCGTTCAGCCGCACGTATTTCAGGCGGTTGAACCAGTCCCTGCGCCGGACATCGGCGGGTTCATGGGCAAGAAAGCTCCAGTCCTCGGCCCAGCGGGCCTGCCCGTACGGGCCAACCGTACCGAAGCCGGATGCCGCACCATTGGCCGCGGTGAACCGGCCAAGCCAGGCAGGCATGGGCACGGTCTTTTTAACCTGTGGCGCACCCTGCACAGGCCGGGTTGTGACCACCTTTGGCACCAGTCGCGCCGTATTGGGTGGCGGCAGGCCGCCGCGTGTACTGTCCGTGACAGGGGTCGCCCCGTATGCGCCCGATGAACCCAGACCTGCAAGCGTGATGGACAGGGCGGCAGCCTTTCTGAACGACTGCGCCTGTCCGGGAAGAAGAGTCCTGTAGGCATGCGACATGGTCTGTACTCCTTGTTACGATGTCGGACCGTAAAGAGCGCAAGAAACCGTACCGTCCTGGGACGATAATTTTATTTTATGTTATTTTATTGTGGTGGGCAGAATGTTGAATTCCGCCCATTTTATACTGTCAGTATTTTTTGTAAGGTAGGAATTTACCGGAAATATTGACATGGACCCGGTCACCAGCGGGATCAGGCTCGCGTTCAATATGCATCTTGAAGTCGATGGCGCTCATGATCCCGTCCCCGAACTCCTCATGGATCAGTTCCTTGATGGCGGGACCATAGACGCTGATCATTTCATACCAGCGATACAGCAGCGGATCATCCGGCGCGCCGCCACCCAGCGTGCCCTTGTAGGGCACGGTCTGCAGCCACGGCAGGGCGGAGGGATCAAGCTCAAGCAGTGCGACGAGGGCTTCGGCCTCCCCGGCGCTGAAGGTCATCTGGCCAAAACAGGCCGCCGTGGTCCATTCCTTGCTCCGGCCCACGGCCGTCGCCACATCCGCCCAGCGGATGCCCCTGGCAACGCGCGCGGCAATGATGGCATGCGTGACCTCTTCACGGCTTTCAAATACAGGCATGGTATTCTCCTTTCATTACGTCAGTTTTCGCCTTTACCGACCAGCGCGGAGCGGCGGACCAGAAAGTCGACAAGGTGGTTGCGCAGGTCGTAAAACCCGGTTTCATGATGCATGCTTTCCCGTGTCCGGGTGCGGGGCAGCGGATTGTCGATGCTTTCCGCCAGACGGGCATCGGGCCCGTTGCTCATCAGTAAAACACGGTCCGCCAGCAGGATGGCTTCATCAACATCATGCGTGATCATGAAGACGGTCTGCCGTGTGCGGGCACAGATCTGCAGAAGTTCCTCCTGGATCAGCCCGCGCGTCAGGGCATCCAGCGCGCCAAAGGGTTCGTCCATCAGCAGCATGCGGGGCTGCGTGGAAAACGCCCGTGCAATCCCCACGCGCTGGCGCATGCCGCCCGACAGTTCGGCCGGCTTCTTGTCCAGCGCATTATGCAGCCCGACCAGATGCAGGTAATGTTCGGCCTTTTCCCTGATTTCGGCGCGGGATAAGGTTGGAAAACGTGACCGCACGGCAAAGGCCACGTTCTGCACCGCACTCAGCCACGGCAGCAGGGCATGCCCCTGAAAGACGACGCCGCGTTCCAGTCCCGGGCGGGTGATCTCGTGCCCATCCATGATGACCGTGCCACCCGATGGCTGTTCCAGCCCCGCCAGGATATTGAGGATGGAACTCTTGCCACAGCCGGAATGACCGATCAGGCAGACGAATTCAGCCGGCTGGATGGTGAACGAGACATCGGAAAATACCGGTGGCCCACTCTCACCATACCGTTTTTCCAGCATGGAGACCTCAACCAGCGGTCGGGAGACGGCATGGGCCGCAGCCGGTGCTGCATGTGCGCTGTCATTCGGCATAGGTCACGCTCCTCTGCAGGGCCGCCAGCGCGCCGTCCAGCACCATGCCCGTAAAACCGATCAGCAGGACCGCCAGCAGCACGTTCGAAAGGGACAGATTGTTCCACTGGTTCCACACGAAATAGCCAATGCCCGAACTGCCCACCAGCATCTCGGCCGCGACAATGGCAAGCCACGCGATCCCCAGCCCGATCCGCATGCCGGTGATGATGGTTGGAGCCGCCGCTGGCAGCAGCACGAACAGGATCCTGCGTGTCCAGCTGACTTCCAGCGTGCGGGCGACATTCAGCCATTCCCGGCGCACACTGCCCACACCAAAGGCCGTGTTGAGCACAATGGGCCACAGGGAACAGATGAAGATGACAAAGATGCCACAGCCTTCCGCATTGCGGATCGTGTAAAGCGCAAGCGGCATCCATGCCAGGGGCGAGATCGGACGCAGGATCTGGATGAACGGGTCAACCGCACGACGGATGACGGGATGCAGCCCGATCAGGAACCCGAACGGCACGGCAACTACAACCGCCAGCCCGTATCCGATCGCGACACGCAGCAGGGACGCGCCAACCTGCCAGCCAATGCCCCGGTCGCTGGGGCCATTATTGTGAAACGGCGCATGCAGGGCCTGCAGGGCGGACGCGGCGAAGCGGGCCGGGCCGGGAAAGCCTTCCCGGGTCTGGGTGGTTCCGGGGGCGTGGCCCATCAGCATCTGGTATTCCGCATTGCCCTGCGGGATACCATACGGGGACCGGGGGGGCGCAGACGCGGTGGACAGCTGCCAGACCAGCAGCAGACCCGCGAAAAGGGCAAGGAAAAGGAAAAAGGCCCGACGGCTTTCCACTGAAATCATGGCGGCTATCCCTGATTGAAGAAAGACGGATGGTCAGGATCGAAATGCTGCCCCATGATATTGAAGGAGGGCCAGTTATCGCCCCCATCCGCAGGCTGGGGGAGGTTCATGGCCTGCGCCTGCTGCCTGACCGCATCGATCAGGAAGACCTGCTGGGCCACATCGCGGTAATCCACCGGCCCCTTCAGGTACCCCCACCGTTCGAACTGCGACATGATCCATACCGCCATGGACGGATAGGGGTAGGGCGAATAAGCCGCCCGGCGCGGGTTGTCGCGCACCACGCCCAGGCCATCCGCGTAATGCCCGGTCAGGCTCTGGCGAATGACCAGTTCGGGCTGGTTCAGGTAGCGCGGCTGGGCCATGATCCGGGCTGCCTGCGCGCGGTTGTCTGGCTGCTGCATGAAATCGGCAGCGCGGATCATTGCGCGTTGCAGGGCGGCGGCGGTATTGGGGTTTGCGTCCATGAACGCCGCCGTCATGCCAAAGGCACAGCACGGGTGGCCGTCCCATATCTCCGCCGTCAGGATATGCACGAAGCCCACTTCCTCGATGACCGCGCGCTGGTTGAAGGGTTCCGGCCCCAGAAAGCCGTCAATATTACCGGCCCGCAGGTTGGCGACCATGTCCGGCGGGGCTGTCACGCGCAGGGTCACGTCATGATCCGGGTCCAGCCCGTGCCGCGCCAGATAGGCACGCAGCAGCAGGTTGTGCATGGAAAACTCGAACGGGATGGCGAAGGTCATCCCCTTCCACTGCCGCGGGTCGCGCCTGTCATGGTGGCGCAGGGCAAGGGTGATGGCCTGCCCGTTGAGGTTCTGCATGCTGGCCACGCGCACGGCATGCGGCGCATTCCCGCCCAGCCCGAGCGACAGCGCCAGCGGCATGGGCGAAAGCAGGTGGGATGCATCCAGATGGCCATCCAGCAGCCGGTCGCGGACCAGCGCCCAGTTGGCCGTTTTCTGCAACTGCACCCGTAGCCCTTCCTGCGTGAAGAAGCCCTGTGCTTCCGCCATGATCAGCGGTGCGGCGCAGGAAATCGGCACGAAACCGATGGTGACATCGGGCCGTTCCAGCGGGCCCGCCGGCACTGCCGCGCGCAGCGGGGATGGCAGGCTGCCCAGCACCGTTCCCGCCGCCAGCGCGCCCAGCACCGCCCGGCGGCCGATCCGCACGGGCGTGGCATGCACGACACCGCAGCCACAGACAGCCCCTGCCGGAACAGCGGGGGCACACCGCAGCAGGGCGGCACGGGGGGGACGCAGGAAGGAAAATCCGCTCATCACGATACCTCCAGCCGCGCTGTCGTGGCGCCGCCACAGCGTTGTTGCATGACAAGGCGTTCGGTCGTGTCCGTCACGATTTCCCATGGCGCGGCCGGATCTGGCGTGCCGGTCAGTTCCAGCGGGGCCACCCTGCTTTTCAGCCGGACCTTCGGGGACTGGTGGGCATATCCCTCATGGCGCAGCCCCAGGATTTCATGCGCAACTGCATCCGCCTGCGCGGCAATCGGGCCGATATAGCGACATGGCTGCCCATGGATGCTGATGCAGTCACCCAATGCGTAAATATCGGCCTGGCTGGTACGCAGTGTTGCCGGATCAACCACAATGCCCGCATCCGTATCGAGCCCCGCCGTATGGGCAAGATGCAGGTTGGTTTCCAGCCCGATGGCGGCAATCACGATATCCGCCTCATACAGGGCAGGGCGACCTGATGTCACAACATTCACCTTCATCGTACGTTCTGACTTCGTAACATTATGGACAACAGTATCATTCATGACATGAATCCCGGCATGCTCCAGTCGCGCGCCAAGACGCCGTCCCGCCGCGGGCGGCACAAGACCATCCAGTGGATAGGGGCCGCGACCAATCAGCGTGACCGTATGCCCGGCCTCGGCCGCGTCTTCTGCCAGTTCGCATCCGACCAGCCCGGCCCCGACCAGCACGATGCGCCGTGGCGTGTCACCAATGCTCCGGCGCAGCCTGAGCCATGCCGACAGGGAATTGACCCGCCACACCAGATCCGCCGGCAGGCTGGGCAGGCGCACGGGCTGTGCCCCCTGCGCCAGTACCAACGCGCCATATCGCAGCGTGCCCCGCGTGGTGCGCAGCCGGTGCGCGTGCGGGTCGATGCCAGAGGCGAAGGTCCCCCCCATCAGCGTGATCCCCATGCCCGCGGCCGTATCCGTACCCTGGCCCCGGCACAGGCTGGCTGCATCCAGATTGCGTGACAGCGCCATGGACAACTGGGGCTTGGCGTACAGATCACCTGCACACCCGGTGACCAGCGCGATCCGTACGGACGGACTCAGGGCACGCAGGCGCTCGGCAACTGCCCAGCCTGCCGTGCCCCCCCCTACGATCACGGCGTCCCAGACGCTGCGGGCGGTGACGGATGTGTCGGGTGTCGCCCTGGTCGCAACGGCGACAGCGGGCAGGACATAGGGTTCAAAATCCGCCTTGGTCACGCCGCACAGGGGGCAGGCCCAGTCATCAGGGATATCATCAAACCGCGTTCCGGGCGGCAGGCCGCCATCGGGGTCCCCCAGTGCCTCGTCATAGATCCAGCCACAGACCCGGCATATGAATTTGCGGTAGGGGATCATGCTGGAAGTTCCTCCGTCATGAGCCGCGCCATTTCCAGACGCAGATGCTTGATCGCGGGGGTTACGATCGCCACGAACTGCGCCTCCCGGACGCGGCGCTGCGGGGCGGCGGTGCTCAGATATCCCCGTGCCCCCTGATGCAGCAGGGCTGACTGTGACGCGCGCAGCGCCAGTTCAGACCCGTGCGCCCGCACGTCCAGCACATCCAGCAGGTAGGACGTGTCTGTCTCACCCGGTGTGCGCGCCAGTTTCAGGGCACGTTGTGTAAAGGCATCCAGTTCGGCCTGCATGGTGTCCGGCCGGTCCTCGAGGAATCGGTTCACATGACCAAGCTGAGGTTCCACCTCCAGCATGGAATCAATGCATCCCTGCACGATACCGGCCGCCATGCCGGCCTGCAGCAGGATGAAGGGCGCCTTGATGACGCTGACCAGCGGCTGCGCGGGAACGGCAATGACGTCGCGGGCGGGCAGGAAGTAATCATCCAGCCGGATGCTCCACGTACTTGTACCTTCCATCCCGGAAAAATGGGGGCAGGGGCGAAGTGTCGCCTGTCCATCGAAGCGGAGCAGGAACAGGATCTCGCGCCCTTTCTGTCCGTCTATCCGGGCCATGGCGCCACAATACTGCCCCGGCGCAATATGACTGACCCATGGCAGCACCCCGCTGATACGGTAGCCACCCGGCGCTGGCGTGGCCTCAAGCGCCATGCGCTCGATCCCGGCCAGGGCCTTCATGGGGTTGGACAGCGCCGTGCCACCAAAACTGTGCCCAAGGGCATGAGTGGACAGCAGGTCCGTATTGAGGGCTCTATCGGGCGCTTTTTCCAGATAAAGGCCACAGACCATATGGCACCACATAAGGAAGCCGGTCGCGCCACACTGGCGGCTGACGGTGGCCATGGCCTGAATGGCCAGGCCGAAATCCGCCCCATTGCGCTGGAGATGGGGGGCCAGCGCCCCCGCTTCCCCCAGCGCACGCAGGATTTCGAGCGGATAATGACCGTTCAGGTCAATATCCGTCACGATTGCAGCCAGCGGCCCCCGTGCGATCCCTTCAACACGCTGGAGAAGAGACGTATCCGCCTGAACGGCCTGTGTCATGTTCCGGGCTGGCATGGAAAGACGGTCTCCTTTTACCGGCGTGCGGTGCCATAAAACTCAGTCTGCAAGGCTGATCGTCATGGGGACGGGATTGCGCATCGTATTGGCGACGGGGGAGAAATAATTGGCATGCTGCACGATGGCATCCAGCGCTTCACGCGATGCATCGCCTTCCACCGCCACCTTTACGCGAATGCGCTGGAAGCCCATTTCCTCGGGCTTGCGGTCAGCCCCACCAGCGCCCCATGCCGCCGTATTGCTGATGTCGCCTTCCAGCCAGAGTTCCAGCTTGCTCAGCTTTACTTCGCGGTATGTGGCAACCGCTGTAATACCGACGGCCAGACAGCCACCCAGCGCGGATAGAACGATTTCGCCCGGAGCCGGAGCCGTGTTCTGGCCGAACAGATGAAGCGGTTCATCCACCACCACCGGGGCGTGCTGCCCGACATAGCTAAGCGTGCGGTACTGGCCTTCGCACACGGTATGGACCTTGTTCGTACCGAAGTTATCAGGGTTGTTACGCCCCTTTTCCGCAAAACCCAGCAGTCCGGTCCGGTCGATGGGACGCAGATAGGTGGAAACAGTTTTGGTATCGGACATGATATTTGCAACTCCTGTTAGGAAACACTTCATCCGGGTTGACGAAATGACCTTCCGCAGTGGCGGGAAACGTCTCAAGAAGTTTTTTTGCGCTTTCTAGTGCGCTCTTTTTTATAGGTATTTTTTCATGACATCGGCGCACGGCACATGAATTGTCGACATTGTCCACATTGTCATATGGGCGGGATCGGGTCATGCGCCTGTCATAACGTGTCGCCCGATCCTCCCGTTCCGATCAGCACGAGGCGAAGCAGGGAAACAGGCAGCCAACCCGGCGGATGTCGTAGGCACAGGCGGAAACAATCTGATAGGCGTAAGGATAAAACTATTTCTCATAGTGGATATCATCCGTTAAAAACGCTCGAACTCCGTTAAATATGTTAAATCACATAAAACCACATTATGGTAGGTTTTATATCGTGAATTATTAAAATATCATATTTTGTGATTAAATTTTTGATATTCCTACGTTTAAGTGTGGATAATCATTTTTTCTACAGGCCCGGAAGGCAAGAGATATGGCAGATTTCCAAACCTTGAGGTCGTGACCAGAGGCACACCGTTCCATCTGAATGAGGCGAAATATCCACACAATCTATTGAAAATCAGCGAGGATGCTTGCTCCAGGATACGCCACCCAGTGCTAACCGGATCAGAATTCCACGAAAATATATGTAATATTTTTTTCAATATCACACACGCTCTTCACTCCAGCCCGTCAGCCTGGACCGGATAACCCGACCTCCTGAATATTCTTGTTTTGTTCTATCCTGCGTGGATGGTAAAAGATTCCATGATGCAGTTCCGCAGGATCAAACACCCATACAATGACCTGAATTCAAAGCGTCACGCTATCCGCAATGGCATGGGGCTCTCATCAGATCTGCCATAGAGCAGCGCAACCGTATGCCTGCTGCAGAACCGGATGGTCCAGACGTGACCCGCTATGCCTGTTATCATTTAACGCCACATGAGCAGACAGGGAAGAAAACAGCCTTCTGACGTCACCTGTGGCAGGAACGATGCCCGATGGCAATCAGTGCGTCATCCCCGCCCACGACGGCGTAGGGTGTCCCCATCCGCTCATCGGGCATGCACGCACCATCAGCCAGCGGTTCCTTGTGGCATCAGCGGGGCAGGGGATAGCAAAAGCTATGTGTCTGAGATTGAGAACAACAATAAGCAGGGCAGCACAGTTGAAGTACGCCATATTGCACATGCGCTACATATTCACATTGAATATCTTCTAATGTGATTTTTTAAATAAAGTGGATACAGGAGCCTTTCTGGAAAATCGTCATATCGAACCTCCAGAAAGTCATCCCGAAATGGCGTTAGAACGTCACCTTTATATTTCCACGAAGCCCCGATTCAACAGACTGGTCACCATATTGGCCAATATAATTTACGCCAACATTCACGCGGTCACTCAGGTACGCCTTAAGGCCAATATTCAGCACAGCTGCATTGGTTGAGAGGGGCACGCCAGAAATATCCATCGTCGCATTGCTGTTCGCAAATGCTTCATGGGTGGTTGGCACTGGCGATCCGAACGTATGCCGGTAGGCGAATTCCGCTCCCGGCACCAGTATGAAATGCGCGGCATGAAAAGCGGAGGAGGCCCTGACCCCGAAGGTCGAAAAAGTAGTCCCTGTATCCATGCCATGACCATTCAATGCGGCCGCAGTGCCATGTTCGTTAAACCTGTCCGTATCCAGATTAACATACGCCACATTGGCAAATGGTTCGAACGATGCCTGCCCCAGATGCATGCGATACCCCAGATCGCCAAATGCCTGCGCAGTACCTGCATCATACTGACTATTGGCCTTGCCATTATTCATAGACGACAGGGCAATTGTCCGACCGATGGACAGCATGTTCCAGGTGTAAGCAGCACCCATCCTGAAGGCCAGACGCCCCCAATGTGTTCCCGCATAACCGCCAATACTGACGTTATTGCTATGACCGTAGGAATCCACTGCGCGGGAATTAAAGGTGGAGTGACCATAACCCACCATGCCACCGACACGCCAGTTTCCGGCAACCGTCGTATCTGCGCCCAGCACAAATCCGCCAACTGAATGGTTCATGCCCGAAGCATTGCCGTCACCGGAATTACGGCCCCATCCACCGTATGCTTCCATCCACATGGCGCTACGGTTTGATTGACAGAGGCCATCTGTCAGATGCCCCTGCATAGTCGCAGTTTTGAGTGCTCCATTCCCAGCACCCGGATCACAGGCAGCGTCACGCAACCGATCGACCGCCGCATTCCGCACATAAAAGCTATCCTGGACCAAATCTGTCCGCGCGGAAGCATGGATCTCCCCCGACAGAGCATTGAAAGCCCTGCGAGCCTGTGTCGCATCCATGTTGGTAATAACAGACGACAGGGCAGCGCTCCCCGCATTGTCCAGGGCATTCGCGACACCGAACTGATTGCGGGTCTGTGTAACAGAAGAAAATTTACTGTCGTTGCGACGGATGGCTACGTCCACACTATCTTCGCCATATTCAAGATAGGGCGAGATGAACGGGTAAATCGAATCTATATTGGTAACAAGATTTGCAGCTTGCCCCGTGACAACTTTCTGGGCAGTCAGAATTGTATAAACCTGTCCGGATCTTATCGACGCCCCAGATGCAATATCGGTAAAATCAACGGTTCCGCCGTTTAACGTTGCCGTTCCCCCAACCTGGACAGAATCATTTTTCAGGCTACTGGTATCGGCTTTGATCGCGAGTACGGACGTACTATCCATGGAAAGGTTATTTGCAATCGTCAGGGTACCTATTGACGTTGCACTGCCAGGGGACAACGTAGCATGGTCCGCAATCGTGGCAGAATTGATACTTCCGTTACCTGACAACGTGGCAGTAGATCCATGTGCGTTCACATCGATCTGGTTATCCGTGCCGTCAATATACAACTGACCACTATCGTCGACAGTTCCGCTAATGCTGCCCGCACCAGATACGGTCAGGGCACTTCCTGCATCAATCTGCACGTTTGAAAATGTATTGGTTCCATCAATCTCGGACGAACCTTCTACAAACAGATTGTCCAGACCGGTTGACGAACCAAACTTTGCTCCATCTTCCAGATATAGCGAATTGATCCCGCCACCGCCTGCCGCAACAGTTCCGTCTATGACCGAACCTTTTTCTATGTATAGATTACCACTTCCGGCAAGAACAAGGGAATTAGTTCCACCACCGATATAACCTGAATTGTAAATATTATATGACGACCCGGGAAACATATATATGCCAGCATCCGCGCCATATATATATCCAGAATTGTTTATATTTGCGGCAGTTCCCGTGGAGGAGACACCGAGGTAATCACTCTTGATGGTCCCAGAATTGGTTAACTCCAGATTCTGATAGTCCCAGATGCCAGTACCACCAGCCAGAACGGTTCCCATATTATTGACAACCGCAATCGTGCCCGGATCACCGCCTAGCGTCATTGCATTATCAACGCTTTCAATGACGCCACCGGCATAATTGTTTACTGTGGAATTTTCACTTAGTGCCAAGCCTTCAGACGCATTTGGTGAGCCTGTCTTATCGACACCAGCAGCACCCAATGCCTTGATTGTTCCCCAGTTATTGACAACGGCGTCTCCGTCAATGTCGACGCCATCACCGTCTCCTGTTCCCGAACCATCATAGGCACCGATAATAGTACCGTAATTGGTCACCTGACCGGTGCCGTCAGACCCGACACCTGATCCGTTACGGCCTATTATGGTGGCACCCGCCTCATTTATAACGTTTACGAACCCGTCAGTGGTAATCCCATGCCGATGCCCGGAAATCAGCCCCCCGGTTTCATTGATTACCGTGCCCGTCGGCGCACTCTGGAAATCAATGCCATCATGGCTGGAGGCAGCAGGACCATCTGCGTAAATCAGACCACTATTGATTACGGTAGCATTTGTTCCGGGGCGAATACCGTCAGCATTGTCAGAAACAATCTTACCAGTCGCCGTGTTGGTGATCGTGGTCGTATTGCCGTTGCCCGACATATCATTGAGATCTATGGCCTGCCCATCAGATGTGCTGGTGATCGTCCCACTGTTGGTTATTGATATCTGTCCCGTGGATGCAGCCTTCGCATGCACGCCATCACCTGCGGCGGTAACGGAACCATCGCTTGCAATATCTACGGAAACATCTGTCGGCGTCTTGATGGTAATGCCATCATCATCTGTATTTATCGAGCTGGATGCATCAATATTCGTAGAATCCTGGCCTGATATGGTATTGGTTGCTGCATGCGCAAAAGAAATGGTACATACTGCGGTAAAGCAATATAAAAATATATCTCTTTTATATTTTACATTCATAATTTTGCACTTTACCGAGCCGATTATTTTTATGTTATATTTTTTTATTAAATATCAGAATGATACACAAAAAGGCAATAGACTTTACAAGATAATGCATTACAAAACATTTCTTGATTTTATTGCAATGTGTGTCTGCATCTGGTGAAATGGTTAACTCCTCTACCATTCAATACCATGACCATGCAATTCCTCGGTCATGCAAAGAATATACAGCACAAGCTGAATCGTAACCTGCAGCCCGATGAAAACGACAACGCCGTCCGCACCCTCCAGCGCTCTGGACTGGCGGCAATAATGCTCTAGGGCCTGTTAGGCCTTGATGTAGTCTGCTGTAGCAGCGAGGAGAATGACGGCGAGAAAGGACGCTGCCGTCTTTTCATAGCGTGTGACAACGGCCCTCTATTCCTTTAGCCTTGCCCACAGGTTTTCGACCAGATGCCGGTGTCTGTATGCCCATCTGGGACAGGCAACTTCTGGATCATTTTTCCTTGGCGGGGTGACGGGACGGGACGGGACCCGTGGTTCCAGAGATATTCACGGAATTTCTGCGAGGCATACCCGCGATTGCAGACGGCATGGATCGGTGGGGGTGGCAGCTCATCAAGCAGGGCATAGGCACACGGCAGTTCGTGCGCCAGTCCGAAAGAAAGCGTGAAGGAAAGAACCCTGCCATGGCCTTCTGCGACTACACAGACCTTGGTGCCAAAACCTCCACGTGAGCGGCCAAGCGCCTCACGATCTCTGCGGCGTCCATTCTATCCCTTTTTTGGCGGCACCGGCCGCCTTGTGATGGGCACGGATCGTCGTCCCATCAAGAAAGACGATGCCCAATGCCGGCTCGGGCTGCTGACCTTTTCAAAGAGGCTCTGCCTCACCCCACGCTTCGACCAGCGAATGAACAACTGTGCGGCAATCCACCAGGGACCAAACGCAGAAAGGCAGGGTGCTCCATTTCGCGCCGTTCTGATGGCGCCAGAAAATCGCGGATATCGTCCGTCGAAGGTTCTTCGGCGGGGTCTTTCCCTTCGGACGGACTTCCTCGATCAAGGGCGCCCAGACGGACGATGCGGTATCGGAAAAGACAGACCGCATCATGCTCATCATAAACAGCGATGCAGTCCGTTCTGTCGTTCAAGGCCCAACAGACCTTAGGCCTACATCCGTTCCAGTACGGGGGCAGCCGGATAACGCCTCGGATAACGCCTCGCAGATCGCCTCGGCATAGGCAGCATCAATAGGGCTTCACGTAAATCGCTGGCATCATGTTCACCGTATGCCCGGATGCTGCAATCTCGTGCGTCCAATAATGCGACGCGCTGCAAGATTCCATGCCAACCAGACACGAGAGAAGTGTTTCAAAGAAACGGGAGACCTCGCCACGTCGCAAATGACGGTGCACAAAAATATTTCTCTTACTGTCGGTCCCCTGCAACTAAAAAAACATTCGTAGTCAATTACAGACCAATTTTCGAAATCGTTTCCATAGTTAGCTCCCGACATTGTAGACAGCAATAATTTTATCCTCGCACATCCCGTACAGGGACTGTCCACAACATCACATCTATCCACATCTTGCCATTTTTATACAAATATTTACGATGAAGAAACAAACCTTTCAATCAGGTCTTTCAAACCATGGTCTGATATTTGTACATAGTCTTTCTGAAGAGCAGGTTTCAATACATCCAGCGGAATGCTCTGCCTCAGGAATTCCATGTCAATGGCAGCAGATTGCTGGAGGAATACGTCACTTTCATAAAATATGGTCTGGGCAAACCGGTGCCAGAAAGGTCTGTCCTGATAATGGGTGGAAAGTACCGGGTCCCTCATGATTTGTAAAATCAAATCTTTACCATCGAATGCCCGGGCAACGGCTGTTGCGCGACCGGCAAAATAACGATCTCCTACCCCTTCGATCCAGTATGCATGCGGGTCATAATCACAGATCGCGACGTCTTCCGATGTTTGATGTACAGCTTTCTCGATCATCTCGATAATGGACCCGCCACGAAAAAGAACATCTGGCCTCATCAGGGCCATATTGCCAATCGGTTGTGCAGTTTTCTGTGTAGCCTGCTTCGCCAGGCCATAAAGGGCCGCGATGCGATGCCACATACGTGCCTGATTTTCTATGCCAACACTGACCCTTTTATAAAAAGAACGGAATTCCTTTCCGATATCTTCCAGATATTGATCTTCGGTTTCAATGTTGATGAATATATCTTGATCATGAAACCCATTTTGCGAGGCAATACTACGAATTATGCCCTCATCGACCATATTATTGGTGCAGGAGGCCTTCTGTAATGCATCTGCCGTATGCGGTAAAATATGCCGCAATTCCAATAGATTTTTGATATGATTGGTGGATATGATCTTCTGCAGGCACCGGGGTATACGAGATAAAAATTCCCCCACCAGTGTGCCATCTTCAATCTTTTTCTGTCCCGTCAGGTTCCATGTCGCAATACCAATACTCAGGCGTTTGCCTGCGGCACGGTATTGGGCAGTATCTGCATGCAGATATTTCATAATTTTTGAGAAACTGCCTTGCGGATCACGCATCTGCCCGAAAATTCCAATAAAAGTATGATTTTCTCCCCCTGTGCGCAGAAAAATGTCATGTCGTGGCTGATTGAGAAAAGGGATACCTCGTATCCCGCCCCCGTTCAGCCGGGCGCGGTACCGGGACAGGACTTCCGTGGCCCATACGGGAGTGCTGTCGAGCACACTGAAAGAAAACGCATTCAGGTTGCCATTGCGGAAATCCAAACAGAATGATGATTGAAGAAAAGCATTAAGGCATTTTAGAAATATCCCTCTAATAGAAATATTTTTTTGCGAGAAAATATCGAAATATTTTATAAACAGAGGGTGCAGCGACAATGTTTCAGACACAAACATTTTTTGCGACAGAATTCGCTGGATATCCGCCTGTTTGTCAAAAGAAACAGCCAGATGAAAGACGGTAGCAGCCCTATCCGCATCAAGATCAGTTATATGGTCACATAGAAAGGAAATCACCAGACCACCGACATCAATGCCGGGTACAGGCGTATTCCATATGACACGCTCAATATCTCCCTTAAACCCTTGGGCACTTCCCGCCTGGCGACTCAGCAATCCCGATATAAGGGGTCGCAGCGCCTGTGTATCAGGAGACCATCCTTTATCAGGGAGAGACTGCCTGGCGAGGAACTGCTGGTTCATTTCCATCATGTAGCGCGCCAGTCCGCGGGTAAGTTCTTCCCATAATGGCGTAAATGGCCACCAGCTTTCCCGGATAGGCACCTGATTGTAGAGGATCAGTGCGCGATCAGACCGCCCCGTCTGCCGGAGCGTTTCAGCTTCAATCAGTTGCATGACGGGATCATTTCGCAAATATCTAGGAAGATTATCCATATATCTGATCTGCAGAGGCAAATCGATATTACGAGAAATATTCAGGAGGCTGATTTCAATGCAAAGACGAAGATTCAGCCCGAAGAAAACAGGTAGCCTGTTCAGAATATCAAATATATCCCGATAATTTTCGTCATTGATCTTGCGAACCAAGGCCTCGATAATCTGTTCCTGCAATATCTTTATGGAATCCGGACAATCTGGATCTTCGAATTTGCAGACATGCCTCCCCGTATTCAGGATTTCAATAACAGCATGCGTTTTATCTTCATTGATGAAATTTAGCACAGACTGTCTATTTTTCAGTGCAAATTCGTAGTTCATTCTAGTTTCCTTCATATTATCAATTTATTATTTTAAGTAAATACTTAAGATCAACAGCAATAAGTTCGTGGCATTAATTCGAAAACTCACAGAACCTCATGACCTGTGGTATAAGAAATTCATAATGAATAATTATGACATGTTTAATAAGATAATTATAAAGGGACGTCACATACAGTTCGGGCAGACGCATGACCGTCGCCAAATCAGCTTCCTTTTTCGCATAGGATACGAAGGGGTCTGCAACCGTAAGAATATCATCGAGATCGATAATGGGTCTCTTCACCTTGCTGACGTCTCCATCTGACCATAGCCCCAGCGTCAAGGTTGTGGCTTCCTGCTGAAGGTCACGAAGGAGGATGCAACTTTGCCGCTATTTGTCTCAGTTGAAACACATAGAAAGGTAAAAAGGTGAGTATTCGGTTAAAAAACCATGCAGGCTCAGGATCTATCAGAGGATGTTACGTACCGTAAGCGAGTATAGCGGCGTTTCTGAGTATGAAACATGCGAAAACGACGACAAGGAGACTTGCGAGCGTTGAAGCGGAACGCTCGTAACCCTTGACGAGCCTACGGCATAGTGTGGCTCATGCGAAAAACCGTTCTACGACCTGCCAGCGTGGCTGCAGAACAAAACCGCGTCAGGCTTTCTTCAGCCGAACAGATTTCGGCCCTGAAGGCGACAGGTACGCTTTTGCTGGCAACAGTAACCAGTCTGGAGGAAGCCCATGCTCCCGAGAACACAGGGACGGATGCATATTGTGGCACAAGGGATTGAGGCGGGCGGCATCATGGATGGAGCAGGCATGGCGGCTGCCTTTGCCCTGAGTGCCGTCGCCGCACAGATGGGCACGGCCTTCATTCTCTGCCCGGAGACAGACGCGGATGAAGCTTACCGAAAGGCTTTGGCGGACCAGCCGCGTTTCATACATGCATGACCGATCTTGTTTCAGGACGTCCTGCGCGCTGTCTTCAAAACCGGTTTACTGGCCTGAGTGGCAGTATCGGCATTCCACCGGTTCCCGATTACCCCATTGCTTATGATGCGGGGAAAGCGCTCAACAAAGCTGCCAGAAACTGTGGTGAAAATGGTTTTGGCGCTTATTGGGCAGGTCAGGGGGCCCTCTGGCGCGGGCCATGCCAGTAAATCAGCTCATGGACAAACTGAAGGAAGAATTGCGAGAGGCACGCTGTTTTATGACGTAATTGCCAAGGTATGTCGTCAGTTAGGTTCCGTTGGCAAAAGGTCTTTTCAGACTGGCCTATACGTGATTCAAAGCTGGTCTTTGCGGAGACCTGTAGATGCGTGACGACCTGTCGGACGAGGAACGGGCGACAACATATGGATCGTTTGATACGCCTATAAGGCACCAGCGGCCTTGGCAATCACTTATGGATCACTTAATATGGAAGTCTTTCGGAAGGAACGATGACATGGCGCGGACCGGGCGGCCCCGTGAGTTTGACCGCGACAGGGCGATTGATGCCGCCACGGCGCTTTTCTGGGCGCAGGGGTATGAGCCGACTTCCCTGACGCAGCTCAAGGCCTGCATGGGCAACATTTCGCCCGCGAGCTTCTATGCCGCGTTCGGCTCGAAGGAAGCCCTGTTCCGCGAAGTCGTGCAGCGTTATCTGGCCACATACGGGCAGGTGATGGCGCCGTTATGGGATGAAAGCCTGCCCCCGCGCGAGGCCATCGAACGGACGTTGCGCAGTTCGGCGCGCATGCAGTCCGCCCACACACATCCAGCCGGGTGTCTGGTCGTGTGCGGTGCCAGCAACTGTTCACCTGAAAACGAACCTGTCCAGGCGCTTCTTGCGGCGGAACGACAGCGCACGCGCACCGGCATCAGGGCCTGCGTAGAACGCGCTATTGCCAATGGTGAATTGAACGCATCCCCGGCGACAGATGTGCTGCCCGAAATTCTCACGACTTTTTTCCACGGCATGACATGCGAAGCCCGGGACGGGATGCGTCCGGACACTCTGGATGCGGCTGTCACGTCGCTGTTGACATTGTGGGATATCAACGCGGTGAAACGGGGAACAGCAAAGCGGCCCAAGAAAAAGCTGACAGACTGACAGCGGCGAAACGATCCGGACCCGGCCCGAAAATTCCATATCGTTCGGTCCACAAATCCTTGACCCTGCCTCGTGCCCCTATTATGGATCGGTCGATATGGAAGTGGTGTCTTCGGAACCCGACGCCATGCCTTTTCAGGGAATCCGATCATGAGCCCATCAAAAATCGCCCTCGTCACGGGTGTCAATCGCGGCATCGGCTACAGCATCGCCAGGCATCTGACGACCGCCGGCATCAGCGTGATCGGCACTTATCACACCAATGAAGACGAGGCGAAGGCTGCTGAAACCGCCCTCAGCCATGAGAACGCGAAGCTGCGCATGCTGTCACTGGACATCGCGAACCACGCGTCATTCGGGGATTTTGCAGAGCAGGTCAAAACCCTTCTCGCAAACGAGTTCGAGCAGCAGACACTGAATTACGTTGTCCAGAACGCTGGCAACATCATTCACACACGCTTCGATGCCGCGACATCCGAACAGCTCGACAATCAGTATAACATTCACTTCAAGGGCCCTTATCTGCTGACGGTAGCCCTTCTTCCACTGATCCGTGATGGTGGCCGCATTCTCAACATCACCTCTGCCACGACGCGCTTCTACCTGCCGGATCATGGGCCCTACGCAGCCATGAAAGCTGCAACCGAAGTCATCTCGCTCTATATGGCAAAGGAACTGGGCGCGCGGGGCATTACCGTCAATGCGGTCGCCCCCGGCGCGGTGGCATCAGACTTTGGCGGCGGTCTGGTCCGTGATGATGCCACGGTCAACAGAAGCCTCGCAGAGATCACGCCGCTGGGGCGTGTCGGCCAGCCCGACGACATCGGGGCTGCAGTCCGTGCCCTCCTGTCTGACGACATGCACTGGGTGAATGGCCAGCGCATCGAGGTGACGGGCGGCCAGTCACTTTGATCCCACACAGAAAAGGGCAGGGGGAGTCCGTATGATCAACGTTATGGCCAGCAGTGTCATCAATGCACCCGTTTCGTCCGTCTGGGGGCTGATCCGTGATTTCGGCACCCTTGGTCGCTGGTTGCCGGGCGTGAAAAGCTGCGTGATCGAAGGCGATGATCCCGGCGACCGTGTCGGCGCAATCCGACGTCTTGAAATGGGCGATGTCGGTGTGATCCGTGAACAGCTTCTGGCGCTGTCCGACGTGGAGCATGCAGTGACATTCTCGATCATTGAATCGGCTCTCCCGATCCGGAACTACCGCTCGACCATCACGCTTCTGCCCATAACGGATGGCGATCGCACGTTTATCCGATGGCACGGTCAGTTTGAAGCATCAGCCGAACACGCAGCCAGCATGCAGACCCGCATGCCGACACACATCTACCAGCCAGCATTTGACAGACTGGCAGAAATTCTGGCATTGAGGAAAACGCGGTCATGACCAGATTTCATGGACAATCCGTTCTTGTGCTGGGCGGCAGTCACGGGATTGGGGCCGCCATCGTGTGTCGCTTCGCAACAGATGGCGTGAAAGTCATTTTCACGTATTTTTTCTTCCCCTGACGACGCCCAGGCATTGGCGGCCGAGACCGGAAGCAGGGCCCTGCGCGCCGACAGCGGTGACAGGGACGCGCTGATCGCCTCGCTCGGCCCCTTGGATGTGCTGGTCGTCAATTCCGGAATTCTTGGCGCGGGTAACCCGCTGGACATGCCGCCGGATGCCATCGACCGGCTCGCGCCTTATCACGCGGCTGTTGCCGCCGCACGGACCATGCCCGACGGCGGCCGCATCATCCTGATCGGCTCCGCCAATGCAGACCGGATGCCGATGCGTGGCCTTGCTGC